>NZ_AP019700.1:4892942-5206178 GCF_006738645.1 Stella humosa
CGGCCCCAGCACGAAGGCCAGCAGCAGCGGGGCCGGCTCGCAGCGCAGCTTCAGCAGGACATAGCCCATGAGCCCGAAGACCATGGTCAGCACCACGTCGAAGACGCTGTGGGCATAGCTGTAGGCGCCGATGGCGCAGAACAGCAGGACGGCCGGGAAGAGGATGCGGTAGGGCACCCGCGTCAGCCGGGCCCAGATGCCGACCAGCGGCAGGTTGATCACCACCAGGATCAGGTTGGCGACCCACATGCTGGCGATGATTCCCCAGAACAGCTCGGGCTGCTGGTCGATCACGGTCGGGCCGGGGGTGATGCCGTGGATCATCATCGCGCCCACCATCAGCGCCATGACGCCGTTCGACGGGATGCCCAGGGTCAGGAGCGGGATGAAGGAGGTCTGGGCGGCGGCGTTGTTGGCCGATTCCGGCGCCGCCACCCCTTCGATCGCGCCGTTGCCGAAGCGCGACGGGTCGCGCGCCAGCCGCTTCTCCAGCGTGTAGGCGGCGAACGAGCCGAGGATGGCACCGCCGCCCGGCAGGATGCCCAAGAGCGAGCCGACGCCGGTGCCGCGCAGCACGGCCGGCCAGGCCCGGCGGAAGTCGTCGCGCGTCGGCCACAGGCGGGTGATGGCGGCGGCCGGTGGCGCCCCGCCCTGCATGCGCTCCAGGTGGACGGCGATCTCGGCGATGCCGAAGACGCCCATGGCCAGCGGGATGAACCCGATGCCGTCGGCCAGCCCCTCCAGGCCGAAGGTCAGGCGCTGGGCGCCGCTGTTCACGTCGGTGCCGACGAAGCCCAGCATCAGGCCCAGCAGGATCATCAGCAGGGCCTTCAGCACCGAGCCTTGGGCCAGGACCACGGCCGCCACCAGGCCCAGCGCCATCAGCGCGAAATACTCGGCCGCCCCGAAGAGCTGCACCAGGTCGGTGAGCGGCGGGGCGAACAGCGCCACCAGCAGCGTGGCGATGCAGCCGGCGACGAACGAGCCCAGCGCGGCGGTTGCCAGGGCCGATCCCGACCGCCCCTGCCGCGTCATCGCGTGGCCGTCGAGGCAGGTGATGACCGAGGAGGATTCGCCCGGGATGTTCACCAGGATGGACGTGATCGAGCCGCCATACTGGGCGCCGTAATAGATGCCGGCCAGCATGATCAGCCCGCCGATCGGCGACAGGTGGAAGGTCACCGGCAGCAGCATGGCGATGGTGGTGGCCGGCCCCAGGCCCGGCAGCACGCCGATCAGCGTCCCCAGCAGGGCGCCCAGGAAGCAATAGAAGATGTTGCTGGCCGTCAGCGCGACGGACAGGCCGAGGCCGAGATGGGCGGCGATTTCCTCTAGGCCGGCCATAGCTGGATCGGCAGTTGCAGCAGGTGGACGAAGACGAGCGCGCTGAACAGGGCAGCCGCCAGCACCAGGGCCGCCGTCTCCAGCGGGCGCAGGGGCCGGCTGGCGAAGCGGGCGGCCACGATGAGCGCCGCCGTGGCGCCGACCAGGCCAACCGGGTCGATCAGCAGCGCGAAGGTGCCGAGCCCGGCCAGGATCGCCGCGATCGGCCGAACATCCCAGGCGACGGCGTCATCCGGGCCGGGCCGGGTCATCGCCGCGCGCGCCGCCAGGGCGGCCGACAGCAGCAGCAGCAGGGTCGCGACCACCGTCGGCATGTAGCCCGGCCCCATGCGCATCAGCGTCCCCGGCTCCAGCCCACGTGAGCCGGCCAGCCCGATCGCCCCGATGGTGGCGAACAAGCCGGCAGCCAGGATATCGGGACGGGCGGTATGCAGCATTCACCGGCCTTTCGGATACCGATGGTATACCAATCGTCCTGCGCGACCAGGACCAATCTTGCGATCGTCCCGGTTCTTCCGGCCTGAAACGGCGATTTGCCAACTGGGATCGGCGCTTCGGCCACACCGACCTTTCGGCCCGATTGTATACAGCGACGAATTCAAACGGCGTCGCCCCGCCAGCCGCGGCCCGGCACGGCATCGAGCAGCTCGCGGGTGTAAGGATGCCGGGGGTCGGCGAAGATCTCGGCCGTGGGCCCCGTCTCGACGATCTCGCCACGGCGCATGACGGCGATGCGGTCGCAGATCTGGGCGGCCACACGCAGGTCGTGGGTGATGAAGAGCATGGCCAGGTCGAAGCGGCGGCGGACGTCGGCCAGCAGTTCCAGCACCTGGGCCTGAACCGAGACGTCGAGCGCCGAGACCGGCTCGTCGGCGATCAGCAGCTTGGGCTCGACCGCGAGCGCGCGGGCGATGCCGATGCGCTGGCGCTGCCCGCCCGAGAATTCGTGCGGGTAACGGTCGATGCCGGCGGGGTCCAGCCCTACCAACCCCATCAGCTCGCGGGCGCGCGCCAGCCCCTCCGCCCGGGGCCGCCCCTGGGCCAGCAGCCCGTCGGCGATGATGGCGCCGACGCGCCGGCGCGGGTTGAGCGAGGCGTAGGGGTCCTGGAAGACCATCTGCACGTCGCGACGCAACGCCCGCAGCCGGTGCGGCGGGGCCGCCAGCAGGTCGGTGCCCTGGCACTGGACGCTGCCGCCATCGGCCGCCAGCAGCCGGATCAGCAGCCGGCCCAGGGTCGACTTGCCGGAGCCGGATTCGCCCACCACCCCCAGCGTCTCGCCCTGGGCGATGACGAGGTCGACCGCCTTCACCGCCTCCACCACGCGCCGGCGCACGAAGATGCCGCCGGCCGAGCGGTAGGTCTTGGTGATCCCGCGCGCGACCAGCGCCGGCAGGCCGCCCGCGCTCGCGACCGGCGCCCGCGGTTGGAGCCTCGGCACGGCCGCGATCAGGGCACGGGTATAGGCATGTTGCGGCCGGTCGAGGACGTCGGCCACGGCGCCGATCTCGACGATGCGGCCATGCTGCATCACGGCCACCCGGTCGGCGATCTCGGCCACCACGCCGAAATCATGGGTGATGAAGAGGACGCCCATGCCGCGGGCCGACTGCACCGCCTTGATCAGCGCCAGGATCTGCTTCTGCGTGGTGACGTCGAGTGCGGTCGTCGGCTCGTCGGCGATCAGCAGCGACGGCCCCAGCGCCAGGGCCATGGCGATCATCACCCGCTGCCGCTGCCCGCCCGACAGGCGAAACGGATAGGCCAGGCGAAGCTGCGCCGGATCGGGCAGGTTCACCTGCTCCATCAGCTCGACGACGCGGGCCCGGCGCTCGGCCTCGCCCAGCGCGGTGTGGACGCGCAGCACCTCGTCGATCTGCTCGCCGACGCGCATCAGCGGGTTCAGCGCCGTCATCGGCTCCTGGAAGATCATGCCGATGTCGCGGCCGCGCCGGGACCGCATCTCGTCCTCGCCCAGCCGCAGCAGGTCGGTGCCAGCCAGCTCTATGGTGCCGCCGACGGCGCGCACGCCGCGCGGCAGCAGCCCCATGATGGCCGAAGCCGTCAACGACTTGCCGGAGCCGGATTCGCCGACGATGCAGAGGATCTGGCCGGCCTCCAGGTCGAAGTCGATGCCATCGACCGCATGGACGCGGTCGCCGCCGGCGGGCAGTGCCAGCTTGAGCCCACGGACCTGGAGCAGCGGCGCGGATGGGGCTTCCATCACCGGCCCTCGCGCGACAGGCGGGGGTTGAGGGCATCGCTCAGCCCCTCGCCCACCAGATTGAGCGCCAGCACCGTCAGCAGGATCGCGAGCCCCGGAAAGAAGCTGCACCACCAGGCCAGCCGCACGACCGAGCGCGAGGCGCCGATCATGTAGCCCCAGCTCATCATGTTGGGATCGCCCAGGCCGAGGAAGCTGAGGGAGGATTCGACCAGGATGGCGGTGGCCACCATCAGCGATGCCGAGACGATGATGGGCGAGATGGCGTTGGGCAGGATCTCGACGAAGATGATATGGCGCGCCGAGCGGCCCAGCACGACGGAGGCCTGGACGAATTCCCGCGTACGCAGGGTCAGGAACTCGCCACGCACCAGGCGGGCGACGGCCGGCCAGCTCACCACGGCGATCGCCGTGACGATGGAGCCGATGCCGGGCGTGAAGATCGCCACCAGGACGACCGCGAAGACGAAGCTGGGGATGGTCTGGAAGAACTCCGTCAGGCGCATGATCAGGTCGTCGACCCAGCCGCCGAAATAGCCCGCGACGGCGCCCACGACGACGCCGACGCCGACCGCGGCCAGCGTCGCCACGAAGCCGATCAGCAGCGACACCCGCGCGCCATGGACGATGCCGGTCGCCACGTCGCGGCCCAGCGTGTCGGTGCCGAGCGGGTTCTCGGCCCCGAAGGGCGGCTGGAACGGGGCGCCCGCCATGTCCCAGGGGCTGCCGGGATAGACCATCGGCCCGAAGGCGGCGACGGCCAGGATCACCACCAGGACGGCCAGCCCGACGACCGCCCCCTTGTTGCGGCGGTAGCGCCGCCAGAATTCGCGCAAGGATGCCATGACGGTCAGGCCCCCAGCTCGATGCGCGGGTCGACCAGCGAATAGATCACGTCGGTCGCGAGGTTGACGGCGATCACCAGGGCGGACGTGACCAGGAACACCCCCAGCAGCACGTTGTAGTCGCGCTGCAACACGGCCTCGTAGGCGAGCCGGCCGATGCCGGGCCAGGCGAACACCGTCTCGACCACGATCGAGCCGCCCAGCAGGTAGCCCGCCTTCATGCCGGCGATGGTGACGACCGGCAGGATGGCGTTGCGCAGGACGTGGCGGCGGAGGATCGAGCCCTCGTCCACCCCCTTGGCCCGCGCGGTGCGCACGAAGTCGAGGTCGCGCACCTCCAGCATCGAGGCCCGCGTCATGCGGGCATAGACCGCCATGTGGAACAGCGTCAGCGTCAGGGCCGGCAGCACGAGGTGCCGGCCGACATCCGCCAGATAGGCAAACCCCGTCAGCTTCACGCCGACCGACGCCATGCCGAAGGCCGGCAGCCAGCCCAGCGTGACCGAGAACAGCAGCACCCCCATCAGCCCGACCCAGAAGAGCGGTGTCGCGTAGAAGAAGAGGGCGACGACGGTGATCGCCGAATCCGACCAGCGACCGGCCCGCCTGGCCGCCATCACCCCCAGCGTCACCCCGGCCACCAGCGACAGCACGAAGGCCGTGCCGGTCAGCAGCAGGGTCGGCGGCAGGCGCTCGGCCAGCAGATCGACCACCGGGCGCTGCTGGCGGTAGGAGAAGCCGAAATCGAAGGACAGGATGTTGGCGACGTAGGCCCAGAGCTGTTCCAGCAGCGGCCGGTCGAGCCCGAACTGGGCGCGGAGCTGCTGGAGGAAGAGCTCGTCGGAGGCACCCGCCTCCCCCGCCATGACGGCGGCGGGATCACCCGGTGCCAGCCGGATCAGCAGGAAGTTGAGGACCACGATCCCGACCAGGACGACGATACCCTTCAACACCCGCTGGGCGATGAATTCCAGACGCTCCAAGGCATGTTCTCCCGGACAGGGGGGCGACCGCCGGGACGGGCGGCCGCCCCGCCCGTCAACGCCGCATGAAGACGTCGGCGAAGCCGTCGCGGACGCCGATGGCCGAGGTCACGACATTGCCGAAGCGCTTGTCGATGAAGGTCGGGAAATCCAGCTCCAGGAGCCAGGCGACCGGCACGTCCTCCACCAGGATCTTCTGGATCTCGGTGTACATCTTCTGCGCCTCGGCCGGGTCGACCGCGACCGCCGCCTTGTCGAAGAGCTCGTCGATGCGCGGGTTGGAGTAGCCGTTGACGTTGCTGAACAGCACGCCCTTGCGGATGTTGCTGGAGACATAGAGGCGCGAGACGCCGAGCGCCGGGTGACCGAGCTGGCTCAGCACCTGCAGCGTCATGTCGTAGTCCCAGTTGCGCACCCGGTCGCCCCAGGTGGCCACGTCGGCGCTGCGCAGGTTCACCTGGACGCCGATCCGGCCCAGCGCCTGGCGGATGTACTCGCCGGCCCGGATATAGACGTCGCCATAGGGGAGCTGGTCCAGGGTGATGCGCGCCCGCACCCCGTCGGCGCCGCGCTTCAGCCCCATCTCGTCCAGCAGCGCCTCGGCCTTCTTGGGGTCGAAGGGGTATTTCGGCACGTTGGCGTCGTAGTGCGGGATGCTGGAATGGATCGGCCCGGTCGCCGGCTTGCCCAGGCCGAACCAGATCCGGTCGCGCAGGAAGTTGCGGTCGATGGCATGGTAGACCGCCTGGCGGAAGCGGCGGTCGTCGAAGGGTTTGTTGCGCAGGTTGAAGTCCAGCCAGACGATCTGGGCCAGGTATTCATAGCCCTTGGTCGTCATCTCCAGGTTGGGCAGCGCCTTCAGCCGCGGCACCTCGAAGGTCTCGATGTCGGCGAAGGCCGACAGGTGGGTCTGGCCGGTCTCCATGGCGACGACGCGGGCGCTGGCGTCGGGCAGCACGCGGTAATAGATCGCGTCGAGGTAGGGCTTGCCCTTCTGCCAGTAGTCGTCGTTGCGCACGAAATGAATGTGCGAGCCGCGCACCCATTCCTTCAGCTTGAAGGGGCCGGTGCCGATCGGCTTGTTGTTGGCGGGGTTGGTGCGGAAATCGGTGCCTTCGTAGATATGCTTGGGCACGATCGGTGCCGTGGAGGGCTCCCACGCCATGATGAAGGGGGCGAACGGCCCCTTCAGCTTGAACACGACGGTCAACGGATCGGGCGCGGTGATCTCCTCCGCGCGCTGGAAGATCGGGCGCGAGCGCGGGTGGACGGCCGTCAGGTAGGTCTTGGTGCTGAACACCACGTCGTCGGCCGTGAAGGGCGTGCCGTCATGCCACTTCACCCCTTCCTGCAGCTTGAAGGTGTAGGTCAGCCCGTCCGGCGACACCGTCCACGACTTGGCGAGGCCCGGCATCGGCTTCAGGTCGAAGTCGTAGCGCAGCAGGCTCTCGTAGATCTTGCCGCCGACGATGGCCGCCGGCGTCGTCTGGTTGATGCCCAGCATCAGGGTCGGCGGCTCGGGCGAGATGATGATGTTCATCGTGCCGCCGCGCGGCGGATCGGCCGGCGCCTGGGCCGCGGCCGGCGCTGCGGCCAGCATGCCGGCCGCCAGGGCACCGGCCAGCAAGGTCGCGATGGGGCGGACGAGCGACATGGGAAATCCTCCGGAATGGGCGCGCCAGGTGGCGTTCAGGCTGAGATATCAGTGGAGCGTAGATTGTATACCGATCAGAATGCAATATCGCTTGATCAGATGATTTGACCCCCAATCCCCGGTCGGGAGATTTCGATGCACAAACGGCTGGCCGTCGCCCGGATCTGGCTCGAGGTGAATTCCTTCTCGCCGCTGCCGAGCGTGCTTTCGGACTTCGAGAACAGCGAGTGGGCGCGCGGGCCGGCCGTGCTCGACCGCTTCCGCGGCACGCCGACGGAGCTGGGGGCGGTCGCCGCCTTCGCCGACGCCAACCCCGGCTGGCAGGTGGAGGTGCTGCGCTGTGCCGCCGCCCAGCCCGGCGGCCACATGGACGACGCACTATTCGACGCCTTCCTGGACGAACTGCGCGCCGACCTGGGGGCCGGGCCGTGGGACGCGGTCTACCTGTCGCTGCATGGCGCGCTGGCGACCGAGCGGCGCCGCACGCCCGACCTGGACGTGCTGCGGCTGGCGCGCGAGATGGCGGGAACCGTGCCGATCGGCGTCAGCTTCGACATGCACGCCAACATGGCGCCCGAGATCGCCCGGATCGCCGACGTCGCCGCCGGCTACAAGACCCTGCCGCACATTGACATGTTCGAGGTGGGGGCGAAGGTCCTGGACATGCTGGCGGCCACGGTCGAAGGGCGCATCCGCCCGACCGGCATCATCCTGCGCGCCGGCCGCATCATCCACAGCCACAACATGCGCACCGCCGACGGGCCGATGAAGGACCTGGAGGCGATCGCCCGCGACCTGACCCGGGGGCCGATCCTCGACGTGACGCCGTTCGGCGGCTTTCCCTGGGCCGACACGCCCAATACCGGCGCGTCGGTCATGGTCTATGCCGATGGCGACGCGGCGGCCGCGCGCGCCGCCGCCGAGACGATGGCAGACGCCATCCGCCGCAAGGCGCCCGAGTTCGCGGTCGTCCGCCCTGAGGCGGACGAGGGCCTGCGCCAGGCGCTGGCTTTGGGCGACGGGCCCGGGCCGGTGGCGGTGGTGGAGGCGTCGGACAACATCTATTCGGGCGGCATCGCCGACACGCCGGGCCTGCTGCGGGCGCTGCTGGACCTGGCGCCGGCGGTTCCCACCGTCTTCGCCTTCTTCTTCGATGCCGGCATGGTGGCCCGCGCCCACGCGGCGGGCGTGGGCGGGCGCGTCGCCGGCCATCTGGGCGGGCGCGTCACGGCCGATTTCGGACCGCCGGTCGCGATCGACGCCGAGGTGGTGCGCCTGACGGATGGGTCCTTCATCAACCACGGGCCGATGCTGCGCGGCGTCGAGACCCGCCTTGGCCGCACCGCGGTGCTGCGCATCGGCCAGGTCGACGTGATCGTGACCGAGCGGCGCGAGCCGGTGAACGACCTTGCCTACATGGAGCTGCACGGCATCGACATCGCCCGTACGCGCCTGCTCTGCATCAAGGCCAAGAACCACTTCCGCGCCGCCTACGGCCCGGTCTGCCGCGCCTTCATCGAGGTCGACACGCCGGGCCCGGCCGGCGTCGACCTGGCCCGCCTGCCGTTCCGCTTCGCCCCCGTCGAAGAGTACGCCTGACCGCACGGCCGGAACTGTCGCTGCCATGGCCGGTTCACTGAGGGACATCCCTCAAGTGGCCATGGAGCGACAGATGCCGACACCGCAGGAAATCGAAGGAAAATTCTGGAAGGCGCTGGGTTCGGACCGGACGATGATGCTGGGCGTCGACGGCGTCGAGGACGGCCATGCCCGGCCGATGACGGCCCAGTTCGAGGGCGACCGCGGCCCGATCTGGTTCTTCACCTCGCGCGACAACGGCGTCGTCCGGGCGCTACCCAAGGGCGACCGGGCGATCGCCACCTTCACGTCGAAGGGCCACGACCTGTTCGCGACGGTGCATGGCAGCCTTGCCGTCGACAACGACCGCGCGGTCATCGACCGGCTGTGGAACAAGTTCATCGCCGCCTGGTTCGAGGGCGGCAAGGACGACCCGAACCTGGTCCTGCTGCGCTTCGACGCCGAGCGGGCGGAGATCTGGCTCGATGCCTCGAACCTGCTGGCCGGCATCAAGATGCTGTTCGGCGTCGATCCGAAGAAGGACTACAAGGACAAGGTGGCGGAGGTCAGCCTGACCTGAATTGCGGGAGCGTCCGTGCGCCCTTCGACTGCTCGCTGCGCTGCGCGCTCAGGGTGAGGACGGTCTGCGCATAGACCGAGCTTCCTTATCCCGAGCGCGCAGTGAAGCGCAGCGGAACGAGCAGTCGAGGGACGCACCAGCGCCCGCCAGCCCCTAGCTTCCGACGTGCAGCGACCCCGCCATCGTGCGGAGCGCCGCCAGCACGCTGGGGGCGATGATGCGGCTGGTCTTGGGGTTCGCCTCCGACGGCCGGTTGCGGCTTGTAAGCGAAAGAATGACCTCGTCCGCCTCCAACTCCACCGTGTGGATGGCGCCCGGGATGTCCGGGTCGGCCCAGATCTCGACCTGGGTGCGGTCGAAGCCGACCCCGGCTAGGCTGAGGGAGATCGCCACGTTGAAATGGCGCGGGAAGGCCGCCGCCGCCTCCCCGGCCGAGCCGGTGAAGACCTTCACCGCGGCTGCCAGCGGCTGGCGGAAGTCGTAGCCGCGGGATTCGAGATACTCCTCGCCCACGAAGGATGCCGGCTTGATGCGCGAGAAGAGGCGCACCTGGCGGATCGTGCCCTCGGCCGCCGAGCGGATCGAATCCAGCCCCGGCAATGCGCCGCTGGCGATGCGGATGCGCCCGCCATGGCGGGCGGCGAAATCGACGATGTCGGGGAAGGCCGGCACGCCGCCGGCACTCAGTGCCAGCAACGTGCGTCCGGCCTCCAGCACCGTGCGGGCGACCACGGGGAACGAGTCCGCCGTGGCGCATTCGACGATCACGTCGGCATGGGCCGGCAGCTCGGCCAGGGGCACGACCCTGGCCTGGACCCCGAGTGCGGCGGCATTGCGCGCCGCCTGCTCTAGGTTGCGCGCGGTGATCGCCGTCAGCTCGACCTCCGGCAGGGCGCCTTCGGCCAGGCGCCGGGCAAGGAACTGCCCGACGCTGCCGAAACCCGCCAGCCCCACCCGCATCCGGGGCGCCATCGCCGCCATCACTGGTTGTCCGGCTTGGCACCCATGAGGGCGGCATAGCGCTCGACGCCGGGCGCCTCCCACAACCCGTCGATCGCGGCGGCCAGGTCGGCGATGCGCTTGGGCGAGGCGACCGCCCCGGTCAGGCGGGCGAACTTCTCCCGCACCTCGGCATCGGTAAGGGGGGCCTCGGGATAGCCGCGGGCGATGCCGTTCTTGTCGGAGAAGGTCTTGCCGGCGGTCGTCGTCACCTCGACCACCGTCTCGTAGCGGTTGGGGAAACCCTTATCGAGGTCGTCGTCCTGCACCACCGTGACGCGCGCCGACAGGCGGGCGACCTCCGGCTCGGACAGGCGGCGGTCGGTGAAAAGATCGGCCACGCGCAGGCCCGTCTTCGACAGGGCGACCGGCAGGATGTACTGCGCGCAATGGCTCTTGAGCGGGTTGTCGTCGATGCAGTGGGTGCCCGACGACGGGAAGCGCAGCACGATCGAATCGACATCCTCGATCGCCAGATTGTTGGCGCGCTGGATGCCGAGCAGGCTGTCGAGACCCGGATGCAGGAAGGACACGCTGGAATAGGGCTTGATCGCCAGTTCCATGATGCCGTCCCAGCGGGTGCCGAGCTCGTCGGTCATGTGGTGCTGGGCGGCCTTGCGGCTGAAGGCGCCGAAGACCGTGTGGCCATGGTCGAAGATGCCGATGGGGCCGCCGAAGCCCTGGGCCGCCAGCATCGCCGCGGTGACGCCGTTGCGCGCCGCCATGCCCATCTGGAAGGGCCGCGAATTCTCGGTCTCGTCGGATTCCCACGCCATCAGGCCGGACGCCTGGCAGCCGGCCAGGCCGAACGCCTTGGTCACCTGCGCCTCGTCCAGGCCGAGCAGGAAGGCGGCCGCCGCCGTGGCGCCGAAGCAGCCGCAGACCGCCGACGGATGGAATCCCAGGTTGTACTGCTCGACCGGGCCCAGGGCCATCGACAGGCGGTACTCGATCTCGCAGCCCAGGACGACGGCCGCCACCAGGTCGCGGCCGGGCTTGCCCAGATGCTCGGCCAGGGCGAGTGCCGCCGGCACCATGACGGCGATCGGGTGCAGCACGCCCTCGGGATGATGGGGCTCGACGTCGCAGGTGTAGCCCATCGTGCCGTTGGCAAGTGCGGCGTTCACGACGCTGGTTCGGAAGCCGTGGCCGACGATGGTCGCCTGCGGTGCCCCGCCCTGCCCTTCGACGAAGCCGGCGATGCGCCGGCCGGTCGAGATCTTGGGATCGGATGCGGCCAGCAGCGCGCCGCTGCCGTCCAGGATCATCTGGAGGGCGCGGGCGCGCACCGGCTCCGGCACGGAATCGGCCGTGAAGCCCGCCACCAGTTTCGCCCATGCCTCGGTCAGCGGACCGGAACCGCGCGTCGCCATCTGTACACTCCGCTCTGGAAGTCTCGTGGGATCGAAGGAAGGAAGGGATGAAGAAGGATGGTCAGTCGGGGCGCGACCGCCCCGGGCCGGCCTTGGGCTGTTCGGCGGCGTAGGCGCCCATGTAGATGCGCGCATAGCCCTCGCGGATGACATCGACGATCTGGTCGAGGCGGCGGGCGATATGGCCCTGCATCATTGCCGCACAGCGGTCGGCATCGCGCGCGACCAGGGCCGCCAGCACCTCGGCATGCTCGGTCTGGGTCGCCTGGCGGCGGCCGTTGGCCATGTCGATCCAGCGGCAGAAGCGGATGCGGGCGTTGATGTTGCGCAGGATGTGCAAGAGCTCGGCATTGCGCGACAGGCCGGCGACGCGCTCGTGGAAGGCTTCGTCCAGCCCCACCAGTTCCACCACCGAGGCATCGTCGGGTGCGGCCCGGCTGGTCTTCAGGAAGGCCGCCAGTTCCTCCAGCTCCTCGTCGGTGGCGCGCTCGGCCGCCAGGCGTACGGCCGCCACCTCGAGCGAGCGCCGCACCTCGTAGAGGTCGAAGATCTCCTTGGCGTCGAGCGGCCGGCACTGGAAGCCGCGGTTGGGCGTGAAGACCAGGAAGCCCTCGGTCACCAGCCGGTTGAGCGCTTCGCGGATCGGCGTGCGGCTGACCTTCAGCCGCTTCACCAGGTCGGCCTCCGCCAGCCGCTCCAGCGGGCGGAACTGGTAGGTGATGGCCATCGTCCGCAACTGCTCGTAGGCGCGCTCGGCCAGGTTCACCTGGGTGCGCGGTCGCCGGCGGACTCGGCCGAGAGGTTCTCTTTCCATTGCCGGCCGTATTGTATACAGAGGCGTATTCCGAGCAAGCCGCCGTCGCACGGTGGCCATCACGATTCTGCCGACACCATCCGATCACCCGCGGGGGATTCATGAGCAACCAGCTTTCCGGGGCCGAAGCCTTCGTCCGCCTGCTGCAGCAGCATGACGTGAAGCACGTCTTCGGCCTGTGCGGCGACACCAGCCTGCCGCTTTACGACGCGCTGTTCCGGCTCGACCATGGCATGACCCACATCCTGAGCCGCGACGAACGGTCGGCCTCTTACATGGCCGACGGCTATGCGCGCGTGACCGGCAAGGTCGGCATCTGCGAGGGCCCCTCGGGTGGCGGCGCCACCTACATCCTGCCGGGCGTGGTCGAGGCGAACGAGTCGTCGATCCCGATCCTGGCGGTGACGACCGACATCTCGGTCGGCGGCCGCGGCCGCTACACCCTGACGGAGCTCGACCAGGAGGCGTTGTTCCGGCCGCTGTCGAAGTGGAACCGGATGCTGAACCGCGCGGTCGACATTCCGCGCGTGGTCCGCTCGGCCTTCACCCACATGACCAGCGCCAAGCCGGGCTCGGCCCATATCGGCCTGCCCTTCGACGTGCAGAAGGACCCGGTCGACGAGGCCGACGTGTGGGCCGACCGCGCGCTCGGCAGCTACCCGTCGCGCCGCTTCGGTCCCGATCCGGAGATGGTGGCCCGCGCGGCCGAGGCCCTGCTGTCGGCCAAGAACCCGATCTTCATCTGCGGCGGCGGCGTCGTCATCGCCGGCGCCGAGGCGGCCCTGGTGCAGTTGGCGGAGTGGCTGGGTGCGGCCGTCGCCACCACCATCTCGGGCCAGGGCTCGATCCCCGAGGACCACCCGCTGGCGACCGGCGTGGTCGGCTCCAACGGCGGCACGCCGATGACGCGCGCGCTGGTCGACATGGCCGACCTGGTGATCTTCGTCGGCTGCCGCGCGGGCTCGGTCACGACCGAGCGCTGGCGTCACCCGCTGCCGGGCAAGGCCCGGGTTGTCCACATCGACGCCGATCCCGGCGTTTTCGGCGCCACCTACCAGACCCAGGTGGCGATGCTGTCGGATGCCCGCCTGGCGCTGGAGGCGATCCTGGCCGAGGTGAAGACGGCCCCGCGCCCCACCATCGGCCGGATGCTGGATGCCGCCGCCATCGCCAAGGCAAAGCTCGAGAAGTTCGGCGCGTTCAATGCGCTGGCCCAGTCCGACGACGCGCCGATCCGGCCCGAGCGGGTGGTGGCGACGTTGCAGAAGATCCTGCCGAACGATGCCGTCATCGTCTGCGACCCGGGCACGCCCTGCCCCTACTTCTCGGGCTACTACGAGTTCAAGTCGACCGGGCGGCACTTCATCTCCAACCGTGCCCACGGCGCGCTCGGCTATTCCATGTCGGCGGCGGTCGGCGCCTGGTATGGCCGGCCGCAGTCCAAGGTGCTGTCGATCATGGGCGACGGCTCGTTCGGCTTCACGGTCGGCGAGATGGAGACGATCGTGCGCCAGAAGGTGCCGCTGACGATGATCGTCTTCTCCAACAGCGTCTATGGCTGGATCAAGGCCGGGCAGAAGACCGGCTTCGACAGCCGCTACTTCTCGGTCGACTTCTCGCGCACCGATCATGCCAAGGTGGCCGAGGCCTTCGGCGTGAAGGCCTGGACCGTGCGCGACCCGGCCGACCTGGAGACGGCGCTGCGCCAGGCGATCGACCATGACGGCCCGACCCTGGTCGACATCCACGCCCAGCCGCTGCAGGACGCCAAGGCGCCCGTGTCGGAGTGGGTGGCCTGAACCTGTAGAACCGCGCTGCCGGGGCTCAGCCCCGCAGCGCGATCAGGTGCCGCCCTGCAGGGCGATGAGATGATTGTCCCAGCGACCGGCAGCCGCGACCGACCCTGCCAGGGGTCGGCCGGCGCCGGTCGCGGGATCGAATCCCACCGCCCCGCCCAGGCCGCTGGCAACGACGAAGCCGCCGTCCGGGCCGGCGCCGGCGATGCCGCAGCCATCCGCCACCGCCACCGACGACAGCACGCGGCCGTCGGCGATGTCCCAGAAGGTGGCGATGTTACCGCGCGGCGACGACACGCCCAGCACGCGGCCGGCTGCGTCCATGGCCGCACTGCCGCAATACTGCCGCATCGCCCGCAAGGTCGGCTGGGGGGCGGCGAAGAAGCGGATCTCGCGGTCGCCCGGCCGGTGGGTGCCGACCAGCGGCACCAGGTCGACGGCCGGCCCCTCATACTGCGCTGCCACCGCCACCATGCCGTCGGCCGCCACGGCCAGGTGGCGGATGCCAAGCGCCCCCAGTTCGGCTGCCGGCCGGTGGACGGCGACGAGACGCCCGTCCGCCGTATCGAGATAGGCCAGCGTCGAATCCATGGCCCCGGTGTTCAGCTTCATGCGCGGCGCGTCGAGGTCGGTGACGATGCCGCCATTGGCGACCACGAGCGTGCGCCCGTCCGGCAGCAGGCGGACGTCGTGCGGGTCGAGCCCGCCCGAATCCCACACCGCGACCGGCGCATAGCCGCGGTCGGCGGCATAGACGCCGATCACCCCGCGCTCGCCCGCATAGTCCGATTCCGAGGCGAAGAAGAGCCGGCCGTCGGTCGAGAAGGCGCCGTGCCCGTTGAAGCGCCGGCCTTCGGCATTGGCGACCATGTGGCGGATGCCGCCCGCCGCCAGGTCGATCACCGCCAGGTAGCGGCCGGGCCGCCGCGCGCAGGCCACGACCTCCGCGCCGCCCGGGCGTTGGGCGAAGCCGTGCCCACGCGCCGGCAGGGCGAGATCAAGCCGCCCCTCGCCCTCGCCGTCGAAGGCGCTGGCGAAGAAGCGGCCGCCAGCCTCGATGCGGGCGCCCAGCATCAGGGGCCGTGCGGCTTCCGCCCGTGCCCGCGGCAGGGCCGCCAGCGCCGCACAGGCGAGCCCGCCCGCCAGAAGATCGCGTCGCCGCATGGTCAGTCCCCGTCCAGCGCGTTGAAGCCGAGCGGGATGCCCAGCGCCTCGGTCAGGCGCTGGGCGATCAGCGCCTTCAACGCCGCCGTCTCGCGCACCAGCCGCTCGATCGCCGGGCGGCGCTTGGCATCCTCGACCGCCGATTCCAGCGGCCCCTGGATCGCCTCGGCCGAAGCGCGGGTCTGCGCGAAGGCGCGGCGCAGCAGCTCGTCGAGGGCGACGTCCTTGGCCGGTCCCTTCACGACCGCAGAGAAGCCGTCGGCGGCACCATAGAGATCAGCCCCGGCGGCAAGGTCGAGGCGGACATTGTCGAGCGAGCGGCCGCTGCGCCAGGCCTCCGCCAGGCGCGGCCGGGCGGCCTGGATGGCCTGTCCCAGCGGGCGCGCCAGCTTGTGGTCGGACACCAGTTCGACCGACAGGTGCAGCGCCTTAACGAAGTCGAGCGTCGCCTCGCTCGGCTGCTGGTAGGGCGAATCGGTGCCGCCGGCGCCGGCCAGTACCTTCAGGAACGGCCGGTCGCCGCCGGTCCATTCATGGTGCACGTCGGCCGCCATGCGGGCGAGATTGACCGTGAGCGCGTGCAGCACGGCGCAGCGCCGGCGGGCGCCGTCATCCCCGGCCAGCAGCAGCCCCTCCGTCCCGTCCGCGAACATCAGGCGTTCCAGCGCCGGGAAGCCCTGGCCGGCGACGTTGCCGCGCGCCAGCGCCGCCGGGTCCAGCGCCGCCGGCTCGGCCTTCAGCAGTTCCTCCAGCGCGCGGCCGACGCTGTTGCGCGGGTCCGGCCAGAAGGCGAAGCGGGCAGACCGCGAGAAATACTCGACCGGCCCGAAGCGGACATGCTGGATGCGCTGCCAGGCGTCAGAGGCCTCGACATAGCGGCGCCGCAACTCGACCAGATGGGTGCGGCTGGGGGCGGCACAGAAGGTCTTGGCGCCGGCCTCGAGTGCGGCCGTCGCCTTCTCCAGCGCGGCATAGCGCGGCACGACATAGCCGGTGGCGAGCGCCTCATTGAGCCGGCGATAGACCGCCTCGTCCAGGTCGGCCGCCTGGCCGCCGGCCACCGGCAGGACGAAGGCAGAGAGCAGGAGGAACAGCCGCAGGATCAGGCCGGGCATCGCATCTCTCCTCTAGAGGGACCGCAGGAAGGCAAGCAGCGCCTCGCGCTCGTGCCGGCTCATCGCCACCACCTTGCGCCGGGCCGCCTCGGCCTCGCCGCCATGCCACAGGATCGCCTCGAGCGGCGAGCGCGCGCGGCCGTCATGGAGATAGAAGGTGTTGCCGTTCACCACCTCGGTCAGGCCCAGACCCCACAGGGGCGTGGTGCGCCACTGCCGCCCGTTCGCCAGGCCTTCCGGCCGGTCGTCCGCCAGCCCTTCGCCCATGTCGTGCAGCAGCAGGTCGGTGTAGGGCCAGATAAGCTGCCCCGACAGTTCCGGCCGGTCCGGGTCGTTGCCGGTGACGAACTTCGGGCGGTGGCAGCCGGCGCAGCCGCTGGCATGGAACTGCCGCTTGCCTTCCAGCACCTGGGGGGAATCGACGTCGCGCCGCGCGGGCACGGCCAAGTGACGGGAATAGAAGGCGACCAGGTCGAACATCTTGGGCACCACCTCGACCGCGCCCTCGCCATGGGCGCCGTGCGGGGCCTTGCGGCAGGCGTCCTGGGCCGGCGTGCAGTCGCCCCAGGGGTCGCGCGACAGGGGCGTCGACAGGCCCATGTCGCCCGAGAAGGCATCGGCCACCTGCTGGGCGATCGTCGGCTGCCCCGCCTTCCAGCCGAAGCGGCCCAGCATGGCGCGGTCGAACTCCCGGCTCCACACCCGGTTGGCCTTGCCGGCGATGCCGTCGCCGTCGCCGTCGTCCGGATCGGCCAGCGCCAGGATGTCGGCCTCGTCGACCAGTTCCAGCAGCCCCATGCCGATCATCGGCGGCGCCAGCCGCGGCGACATCATGGTCTTCGGATGGAGTGGGCCGTAGTTCAAGCCGGAGATGGAGTAGGTCGGGCGGCGCAGATGGACGATCGTGCCGTCGGCCAGCCGCACCGGCTCCTCGGCATAGGCGACGTCCATCGTGCCCTCGGCCAGGTGGCCCTGGACCGAGAAGTTCTGGAGCTGGCCGCCATAGGTCGGCTCCGGCACCGCCGAGGCCAGCAGCTTGGCCAGCCGGTCCTGCTGCTCGGCCGTCTCGGGCGGGATCGACAGCCGCAGGAAAAGCGAGACGGCCGCCTCGCCGGGTGCCGGCACGCGGCCGCGCCCGTCCTTCAGGTGGCAGGACTGGCAGGAGCGCGCGTTCCACAGCGGCCCCAGCCCGTCCGACGAGCGGGTCGAACTGGGGGCCGACACCCACAGCTTGCGGAAGATGCCGTCGCCCACCTTGAAGTCGAGCTGGCGCTCGAAGGACAGGTTGCCGGAGGGGTGCGAGAAGACGCTGGTGTTGATCGGATGGCGCCCGGTCGCGGCCCCGCCCGGGTTCTCCTCATAGGGTTCCGGCCTGGAAAAGTCGGTCGGCGGCCGGACGATGTCGCGCAGGGTGGCGGAGTCGGCCGCCGCCCCGGGGGCGGCGGCCAGCGCCAGCATGGTGGCCGCGATCGCGGTTCTTCTGCCCATCATCGTCCGGCCGCGGCGGCCGCTCCTTACTTCTTGAAGACCTTGGCCGGGTCGTCGAGGCTGTCGGAGCCCTCGAACTTGATCGGCTTCAGCTTGAGGGACGCCACCACGCGCTCCAGCGTGCGGGTCTGTGCCGTCAGCGCGTCGATCGCGGCCTGCACCACCGCGTTGCCCTCGGCGTTGTCCGGCCCGATCATCTGGTCGTAGGCTTCCTTGGTCTCGGCGCGTTCCTTGACCCGGCGCATCGCGGCCTCGGTCGCGTCTAGTCGCGCCTTCATCTCCACCGCCAGCGCCGCATCCGTCGCCTGCACGAGATCGGCCGGAGCCGGCCCCTTCAGTTCGCTGCCGTCCGTGCGCTTGTACTGGCCGAACCAGACCGCGCGCATGCCGACCACGTTGTAGTAGTGGCTGTTGTGGGTGTTGTCGGAGAAGCAGTCATGCTCCTCTTCCGGGTCGTGCAGCATCAGGCCCAGCTTCATGCGCTCGCCCGCCAGCTCGCCATAGGCCAGGCTGCCGATGCCGGTCAGGATGGCGGTGATGCCGCCGTCCGGGCCACCCTTGCCCAGGTCCTTGCGCGCCTTGCCGGTCTTGGCCCACTGCTTGGTCATCCAGCCGAGATCGTCGACCAGCAAGTCGGTCGCCACCCGCAGGTACTGGCCGCGGCGATCGCAATGGCCGTTGGTGCAGGCCGCCCCCTTGGCATAGTCGGTCCAGGGCCGATTGCCGGCGCCGGGGCCGTTGCCGTTCAGGTCCTGGCCCCACAGCAGGAACTCGATCGCGTGCCAGCCGACGGCGACGTTGGCCTCGACCCCGCCCAGTTCGTGCAGCTTCTCGGACAGCAGCTTCTTGGTGATGCGGGTGGCGTCGATCGTCTTGCCGCCGAACTTGATCTTCGGGTTGGCGATGACGTTGGCGGTGTAGAGCGGGTTCTCGTCGCTTTCGGCGCCATAGGAGCTGTCGACATAGTCGATCAGCCCCTCGTCGAGCGGCCAGCCATTCACCTTGCCTTCCCAGCCGTCGACGATGGCATTGCCGAAGCGGAAGGCCTCGGTCTGCTGGTAGGGGACGCGGGCGGCAAGCCAGGCGGTCCGCGCGGCCTTCAGGTTGGCCTCGCTCGGCTGCTCGACGAGCGCGGTCACCGCCGTCTTCAGCGTACCGGCGCCGGCCAGCGCATCCTGGTACATCGCCTGGGCGATGTCGCCATAGGTGGCGACGATCTGGCGCTTGTCGGCGGCGCCAGCGGCCAGCGCCGGCACCATGGCGGCGATAAATCCGAACGCGAACAAATGCTTGGCGGCGATCACGAGCCCCTCCCCTCCTCTGGTTTCCGTGCGGCAGGACGATACTGCAAGTGATTATGACTGTCAGTAGCGCACGGCCATGCGGCAATGCGCCACGCCCAGCCGGCCCGGCGGCCCGCCCGAGCCGGATGGCGGCGATTGCGCGGTGCGGCCCGGACCGACTAGCCTGCACCCCGCGAAACGGCACGCAATCGGCCCCGGGCAGCAGATGACGCGATATTCGGCTTTCAGCCTCCTGACCAAGGCCCTCGGCGGCCATGCCGGGTGGGGTCGTGCCTGGCGCGACCCGGCGCCCAAGCCCGCCTATGATGTCATCATCATCGGCGGCGGCGGCCATGGGCTGGCCAGCGCCTACTACCTGGCCAAGGTGCACGGCATCACCAACGTCGCCGTGCTGGAGAAGGGGCCGATCGGGCTGGGCAACACCGGCCGCAACACGACGATCGTGCGCTCCAACTACCTGCTGCCCGAGAACAACCATTTCTACGAATGGTCGCTGAAGCTCTGGGAGGGGCTGGAGCAGGACCTGAACTTCAACGTCATGATGAGCCAGCGCGGCGTCCTGAACCTCTTCCACTCCGATGCCCAGCGCAACGCGGCCGCCCGGCGCGGCAACTCGATGCGGCTGATCGGCGTCGATGCCGAGTTGCTGGACCGCGAGCAGGTGCGGGCGATGGCGCCGATGCTCGATTTCGACAATGCGCGCTTCCCCGTGATGGGCGGGCTGTTGCAGCGGCGCGGCGGCACGGCCAGGCACGATGCCGTCGCCTGGGGCTTCGCGCGCGCGGCCGACGCGCTGGGCGTCGACGTCATCCAGCATTGCGAGGTGACGGGGATCCGCCGCGAGGGCGACCGGGTGACGGGGGTGGAGACGACGCGCGGACCGATCGCCGCGGCCAAGATCGGCATGGCGGTCGCCGGCAACACCTCGCGCGTGGCGGCGATGGCCGGCCTGAACCTGCCGATCGAAAGCCACGTCCTGCAGGCCTTCGTGACCGAGGGGCTGAAGCCGCTGGTCGATACCGTGATCACCTTCGGCGCCGGGCACTTCTACATCAGCCAGTCCGACAAGGGCGGGCTCGTCTTCGGCGGCGACCTCGACGGCTACAACTCCTACGCCCAGCGCGGCACCTTGCAGATGGTGGAGCATGTCTTCGCCGCCGGCGTCGCCATGATGCCCTGCCTGTCGCGCCTGCGCGTGCTGCGCCAATGGGGCGGCGTGATGGACATGACGATGGACGGCTCGCCCCTCATCTGCCGCACGCCGCTTGCCGGGCTCTATCTCAATGGCGGCTGGTGCTATGGCGGCTTCAAGGCGACGCCCGGCTCGGGCTGGTGTTTCGCCCACACGATCGCCAACGACGCGCCCCATCGCCTCAACGCGACGATGACGATCGAACGCTTCCGCGATGGCCGCCTGATGGACGAGCGCGGCGTCGGCGCCTGGCCCTGGGCACAGTAGGAATCGGCGATGCATCTCATCCCCTGCCCCTGGTGTGGCCCGCGCGACGAGGCGGAGTTCAACTATCGCGGCGACGCGACCGTCCGCCGGCCAGCGCCCGATGCCGGCGTCGATGCCTTCTACGACTATGTCTACACGCGGGCGAACCCGCGCGGCTGGCACACCGAATGGTGGCACCATGCGGGCGGCTGCCGCCAGTTCGTGAAGGTGGTGCGCCACACCATGACCCATGCCATCGCCGGGGCTGGCCGGGCGACCGACGAGATGCCGCTGCCTAAAGAAGGGAGGGCGGCAGAATGACCGCCCTGCCCCGGCGCCAGCCGATGCGCACCCGCAGCGGCGGCCATATCGACCGCGACCAGCGGCTGACGTTCCGCTTCGACGGGCGCGAGTATGGCGGCTATGCCGGCGACACGCTCGCCTCGGCCCTGCTGGCCAACGGCGTGCGCATCGTCGGCCGCAGCTTCAAGTACCACCGCCCGCGCGGCATCTATGGCGCGGGGCCGGAGGAGCCCAACGCCCTGGCCGAGATCGGCACCGGCGCCCGGCGCACGCCCAACAGCAAGATGACCGGCGTCGAGCTGCATGACGGGCTGGTGGCGGCGAGCCAGAACCGCTGGCCGTCGCTGGGGCTGGACCTGCTCTCGATCAACTCCGCGCTCGCCCGCCTCCTGCCGGCCGGCTTCTACTACAAGACCTTCATGTGGCCGGCCGCCTTCTGGGAAAAGGTCTACGAGCCGGCGATCCGCCGCGCCGCGGGCCTTGGCCGGGCAACCACCCTGCCTGATCCCGACCATTACGAGGCGGCCCACGCCCATTGCGACGTGCTGGTGGTGGGGGCGGGTGCGGCTGGCCTGGCGGCCGCGCGCGCGGCCGGCGAAGCCGGTGCCCGCGTGATCCTGGCCGAGCAGGATTTCCTGCTGGGCGGTGGACTGCTGGCCGAGCGCCCGCTGGAGCCGTGGCGGCGCGAGATGCTGGCCGCGCTCGCCGCCCTGAAGACCGTCACGGTGATGCCGCGGACGACCGTCTTCGGCTATTATGAGCAGAACATGCTGGGCGCGCTGGAGCGCGTGTCGGACCATCTGGCCGAGCCCGCCGCCCATGCCCCGCGCCAGCGCTACTGGACCATCCGGGCGCGCGAGGTGGTGCTGGCGACCGGCGCCGACGAGCGGCTGATCGCCTTTCCCGGCAACGACCGGCCGGGGGTGATGCTGGCGGGCGCGGTGCGCACCTATGCCGAGCGCTTTGGCGTGCTGGCCGGGCGCCGGGCCGTGCTCTTCACCAACAACGATGCCGCCTATGCCACGGCCGACGCGCTGGTCGCGGCGGGCGCCGACCAGGTGACGGTGCTGGATGCCAGGCCGCTGGGGCCGGCGGCGGCCGCCGCGCGCCAGCGCGGCATCCCCGTCATGGCCGGCCACGAGATCACCGGCGCCCATGGCGGCCGCGGGCTCTACAGCGTCGAGGCGCGGGCGGCCGGCACCTATGGCAGCTTCCAGATCGACGCCGACCTGCTCTGCGTGTCGGGCGGCTACGGGCCGGCGATCCACCTGGCCAGCCAGTCGCGCACGGCCATGCGGTGGGACGAGCGGATCGCGGCCTTCGTGCCGGGCGAAGCCGCCGGACAGCGTTCGGCCGGGGCGGCGCGCGGGCGCTTCGGCATCGGCGCCGCCGCCAGCGACGGTCTGGCCGCCGGACAGGCGGCGGCCGCCGCCGCCGGCTTCGCGCGCAAGACCGCGTTCGACCTGCCATCCGAGACCGGCGACCCGGACCCCACGGTCACGCCCTTCTGGGAGGTGGCGGCCTCCGGCAAGTCCTTCGTCGACCTGCAGCACGACGTGACGACGGCCGACATTCGCCTGGCCCATCGCGAGGGCTACACCCATATCGAGCACGCCAAGCGCTACACCACCCACGCCATGGCGACCGACCAGGGCAAGACGGGCGGGCTCGTCGGTGCCGCCGTCCTGGCCGAGGCGCGCGGCCTGCCGGTTGAGGCGGTCGGCATGCCGACCTACCGCCCCTATGTCTCGCCCATCACCTGGGGGGCGGTCGCCGGGCACCATACGGGCCGCGACTTCGCGCCCATCCGCCGCACCATGCTGCACGACTGGCATGCCCGCCGCGGGGCGGAGTTCATGGAGGCCGGACTGTGGCTGCGCCCGGCCTTCTACCCGCGGCCCGGCGAGGCGGTGTGGGACGCGATCGTGCGCGAGGGCCGCGCCGTGCGCACCGCCGTCGGCATCTGCGACGTGTCCACGCTCGGCAAGATCGACCTGCAGGGGGCCGATGCCGGCCTCTTCCTCGACCGGCTCTACATGAACACCTTCTCGACCCTGCCGGTCGGCAAGGCACGCTACGGGCTGATGCTGCGCGAGGACGGTCTGGTGCTGGACGACGGCACCACCAGCCGGCTGGCGCCCGACCATTTCTTCGTCACCACGACCACGGCCAATGCCGGACGGGTGATGGAGCACATGGAGTTCCACGCCCAGACGGTGTGGCCCGAGCTGGACGTCCAGTTCGCCTCGGTCACCGACCATTGGGCGTCGATGTCGGTGGCCGGGCCCCAGGCGCGGCGCACGCTGGCCAAGGTGGTGGAGGGCCTCGACCTGGCCGATGCCGCCCTGCCCTTCATGGGCGTGGCCGATGCGACCCTGGCCGGCTGCCCGATCCGCATCTTCCGCATCAGCTTCTCGGGCGAGCTGGCGTTCGAGGTGGCGACGCCGGCCGGCTATGCCCTGCCAGTGTGGGAGGCGATCCTGGCCGCGGGTGCGGAGTTCGGGATCGAGCCCTATGGCGTCGAGGCGCTGGGCCTGCTGCGCATCGAGAAGGGCCATGTCGCCGGCGCCGAGCTGAACGGCCAGACCACCGCCCGCGATGTCGGGCTGGAGCGGATGGCCAAGAAGCGCGGCGACTTCGTCGGGCGCGTCCTGGCCGAGCGGCCGGGCCTGGCCGATCCATCCCGCCCGCGCCTGGTCGGCGTGCGCCCCGTCGTGCCCGAACAGCAGATCCGCGCCGGCGCCCACTTGGTCGAGGCCGGGTCGCAGCACAGCCTGGGCTGGATATCCAGCATCACCCGCTCGGTCGAGCCGGGCGGCTGGGTCGGGCTGGCGCTGCTGACGGATGGTGCCGCGCGCCACGGCCAGCGCCTTCACGCCGCCTTCCCGCTCTATGGCGAGTCGGTCGAGGTCGAGATCACCAGCCCGCATTTCGTCGATCCGGAGAATGCCCGTGTCCGCGCCTGAACCCTGGTCGCCACTGGCGGGCCATCTGGTCGCCGGCCGCCATGGCGCCGTCACCGGCGAGCCGCTGGCGCTGCGCGAGGTCGCCTCGTCCATCGTCGACCTGGCGGCCCGGCGCGGCAGGGCCGGCGACCTGGTCGCGGCGATCCGCGGCGCGTTCGGCTTCGACCTGCCCGCCCCCGGCCGCTGGGCTGGCGATGGCGAGGTCACGGCCGTCTGGATCAAGCCCGAGACCTGGCTGCTGCTGGCGCCCCGCGGGGTGGAGGGTGCGTTTGCGGCCGGGGTGAAGCAGGCGGCCGGCGACGCCGGATCGGTCGTCGACCAGTCGCACGGCAAGACGCGCCTCGGCCTGTCCGGTGTCATGGCCCGGGAGGCGCTCGCCAAGGGCTGCCGCATCGACCTCGACCCGTCGGCCTTCGGCCCCGGCCGGTCGGCGGTGACGCAGATCTCCCAGACCGGCTGCGTCCTGCTGCAACGCGATGACACGCCCGCCTTCGAGCTGGTCGTCGGGTCGAGCTATGCCATTCCCTTCTTCGACTGGCTGACCCATGCGGCGGCCGGGTTCGGCTACGAGATCCGCTAGCCGCCACTGCCCGGCCGTGGCCGTCCCGGCCGGCCATTCCCACCGGACGCACAACCCCAGATGCCCGACAGCGCCGAGCCTGCCCGCCGATCCGTCGGCGTCTTCCGCCATCGCGGCTTTGCCGTCTATTGGGGTGGGCGCTTCCTCACCACCTTTGCTGCCCAATTCATCAGCGTCTCGGTCGGCTGGCACGTCTACAGCCTGACGCGCGACCCGCTCGACCTGGGGCTGGTCGGCCTGTTCCAGTTCCTGCCCTTCCCCGTCCTCATCTTCGTCACCGGCACGGTGGCCGATCGCTTCGACCGGCGCTGGATCATGGGCATCTGCATCGCCGGGCAGATCCTGTGCGTGGCCGGCCTGCTGGCGCTGATCCTGGCGGGCGACGGGCGGACTTGGCCAATTTTCGCGCTACTGGTCCTGTTCGGGACCGCGCGCGCCTTCCTCGGCCCCGCCTCGCAGTCGATCACGCCCAACCTGGTGCCGAGTGCGGAACTGGCGACGGCGGTCGCCTGGACCACCTCCTCCTGGCAGGTGGCGACGATCCTGGGCCCGGTCGTGGGCGGCCTCCTCTACGGCCTGGCGCCCTCCGTGCCGTTCGCCGCCGCCGCCCTGCTGATGGCAGCCGCCGTCGCCATGACGGCGCTGATCCCGGCGATGCCGCGCGCCAGCCTGCCGGGGGCCGTCGACTGGCCGGCGCTGAGTGCCGGCTTCCGCTACATCTGGAAGGAGAAGGTGGTGCTGGGCGCCATCTCGCTCGACCTGTTCGCGGTGCTGCTCGGCGGTGCCGTCGCCCTGCTGCCCGCCTATGCCGGCGACATCCTGCATGTCGGGCCGGTCGGGCTCGGCCTCCTGCGGGCGGCCCCCGGCGTCGGCGCGCTCGCCATGGCGCTGTGGCTGACCCGACGGCCGATCACCGACCATGCCGGCATCGTCATGTTCGCGGGCGTGGCCGGCTTCGGCCTCTTCGCCTGCGTCTTCGGCCTGTCGGTGTGGCCGGCGCTCTCGATCCTGGCCCTGCTGCTGATGGGGGCGACCGACATGATCAGCGTCTATGTGCGCGAGACGCTGATCCAGCTCTGGACGCCCGACCACCTGCGCGGGCGCGTCAACGCGGTCAACATGGTCTTCATCGGGGCGTCGAACGAGCTGGGCGCCTTCCGCGCCGGGGTGTCGGCCGCCCTGATCGGCATCGTCCCCGCGGTCGTCGTCGGCGGCGCCGGCACGATGCTGGTGGCCGGCTTGTGGGCCCACTGGTTTCCGCGCCTGCGGGCCATTCGCCGGGTCGATCAGGTGGACCGATCGGCGTAGACTGGCGCAGAAGTCCAATCTGGGGAGAAGGGCGCATGGGCATCACGGCGATGAACCACTTCACGGTCCTCACCGACGACCTCGACGCGACGATCGGTTTCTACGGCATGTTCGGGCTGAACCCGGGCTGGCGGCCGCCGTTCGGCTTTCCCGGTGCCTGGCTCTATTCCGGCGAGACGGCGATCCTGCACGTCATCAAGCGCGACGAAGTCACCCGCATCGACGGGCTGCTCGACCACATGGCTTTCTCGGCCGTCGACCTGCCGGCGGTCGCCGCCCGGCTGAAGGCGGCCGGCCACGACTACGACCTGCGGCGGCTGGCCGGCGGCGGCATCTGGCAGCTCTTCACCCGCGACCCGGCCGGCGCCAAGGTCGAGTTCGACTTCGCCAAGGACGAGCCGGCGCCGGAAGGCTACGTCGCCTAGGCCCCCCTACCGGAGCGAGGCGTTCACCTTGTCGAGCGCCTTCGCCCCCGGCACCAGGGCCGCGTCGTCCAGGCTGTTGAGCGGGGTCGCCACGGTCGACAGCGCGTCGTGCAGGTCGGCCGATTCCGGGTCGACATAGAGCAGGCCCGTCACCACCTCGCCCTTGGCCGCCTGCTGCTGCAGGTAGGAGATGGCCGCCCCGCGGTCGCGCGGGTCGTAGTCGGCGTCGAGCTTGCGCAGGCGCAGCACGGTGCCGTCATGCTGGGTCACCTCCACCAGTTCGCCCGGACCGTACTGGGCGGCGATCGGCGCATGGTCGACCATCACGTCGAGCCGGTTCACCGCCTCGTTGTGCTCGCGCACGAAGTCGAAGCTCTTGGTCGAGCCCGGGTGGTTGTTGAAGGCGACGCACGGGCTGATGCAGTCGATGAAGGCCGCCCCCTTGTGGCGGATGGCGGCCTGGATCAACGGCACCAGTTGCTCCTTGTCGCCCGAGAAGCTGCGGGCGACGAAGCTGGCGCCCAGCAGCAGCGCCATCGAGGCGAGGTCGATCGGCTCGTCATGGTTGGCCGCCCCGCGCTTGCTGAGCGAGCCCTTGTCGGCGGTGGCCGAGAACTGCCCCTTGGTCAGCCCGTACACGCCGTTGTTCTCGACGATGTAGAGCATGTCGACGCCGCGGCGGATCGAGTGGGCGAACTGCCCCAGCCCGATCGAGGCACTGTCGCCGTCGCCCGAGACGCCGAGATAGATCAGGTCGCGGTTGGCGAGGTTGGCGCCGGTCAGCACCGACGGCATGCGGCCATGCACGCTGTTGAAGCCGTGGCTGGCCCCGAGAAAGTAGGTCGGCGTCTTCGACGAGCAGCCGATGCCCGACAGCTTGGCGATGCGGTGCGGCGCCAGGTCGAGTTCGAAGCAGGCCTGGATGATGGCCGCACTGATCGAATCATGCCCGCAGCCGGCGCAGAGCGTGGATACCGCGCCCTCATAGTCGCGCCGCGTGTAGCCCAGCCGGTTCGTCGGCAGCTTGGGGTGGTGGAACTTCGGCTTGGTGATGAAGGTCATGGCACCGCCTTCCGGAGCGGGACGACGTTGAGGTCGGGCAGGGCAGCCGCGATCGCGCCGACGATGAAGCGCGCCGTGATCGGCGTGCCGTCATAGTGGCGGATGCTGACCAGCCGGGCGGGGTCGAGATCGCATTCGGAGACCAGCAGGGTACGCATCTGCCCGTCGCGGTTCTGCTCGACGAGGAAGACGGTGTCGTGCCGGCGCACGAAGTCCGCCACCGCGTCGGAGAAGGGAAAGGCCCGCAGGCGCAGCGTGTCGGCGTGGATGCCGCGCTCGGCCATGGTCACCAGCGCCTCGTCCATGGCGGCCGCCGTCGAGCCGAAATAGACGATGCCGAGGCCGGTCGGCTCGGCCGCCGCGCGCTCGACCGGGGCCGGCACCAGGGTCTTGGCCGTCTCGAACTTGGCGAGCAGGCGCTCCATGTTGTCGATATAGACCGGCCCCTCCTCGCTGTAGCGGGCGTAGCGGTCGCGCGTCGTGCCGCGGGTGAAGTAGGAGCCGCGGGTCGGATGGGTGCCGGGATAGGTCCGGTAGGGGATGCCGTCGCCATCGACATCGAGATAGCGGCCGAAGTCGATGCCGGCCTCCAGCATCTCGCGCGTCATCACCTTGCCGCGGTCCATGCGGCGGTTGTCGTCCCAGGCGAAAGGGCGGCACAGCCACTCGTTCATGCCGATGTCGAGGTCGAGCATGACGAAGACCGGCGTCTGCAGCCGGTCCGCCAGGTCGAAGGCGAGCGAGCCCATCTCGAACGCCTCGTTCGGGTCCTCCGGCAGCAGCAGGACGTGCTTGGTGTCGCCGTGCGAGGCGTAGGCGCAGGCCAAGAGGTCCGATTGCTGCGTGCGGGTCGGCATGCCGGTCGACGGGCCGCCGCGCTGCACGTCGAAGATGACGGCCGGAATCTCGGCGAAATAGGCCAAGCCCAGGAATTCCTGCATCAGCGAGATGCCGGGGCCGGAGGTGGATGTGAAGGCCCGCGCCCCGTTCCAACCCGCCCCGATCACCATGCCGATCGAGGCAAGCTCGTCCTCGGCCTGGACGATGGCGTACTTGTTCTGCTCGCCCTCGCCGCGGAAGCGGCGGCAATGGCGCTGGAACGCCTCGGCCAGCGACGAGGAGGGCGTGATCGGATACCAGGCGCAGACGGTGGCGCCGCCATAGACCGCCCCCAGGGCGGCGGCGGCGTTGCCGTCGACGAAGATGGCGTCGCCCACCGCATCGGCCGCCCGCACCTTCAGCGGCAGCGGGCAGGGGAACTCCTGGAGCGCGTAGTCGCGGCCCATGTGGAGCGCATCGATGTTCGGGCGGATTAGCTTGTCCTTGCCCTTGAACTGCTCGGCGATCAGCGCCTCGATCACGGCCGGGTCGATGTCGAGCAGGGCCGAGAGCGCGCCGACATAGATGATGTTCTTGAAGAGCTGGCGCTGGCGCGAATCCGTGTAGGCGCGGTTGCAGATCGCCGTCAGCGGCACGCCCAGCACGGTGATGTCGGGCCGGAACTTCGAGGCCGGCATCGGCTTGGTCGAGTCGTAGAAGAGATAGCCGCCGGGATCGACGCCGTTCACGTCCTTGTCCCAGGTCTGCGGGTTCATCGCCACCATCAGGTCGACGCCGCCGCGGGCGCCGCGCCAGCCCTGCTCGGTCACCCGCACCTCGTACCAGGTCGGCAGGCCCTGGATGTTCGAGGGGAAGATATTGCGCGCGACGACGGGCACGCCCATGCGGATGATGGAGCGGGCAAACAGCAGGTTGGCGCTGGCCGAACCGGAACCGTTGACGTTGGCGAACTTGACGACGAAGTCGTTGGTCCGGTCCCCGCCGGGGGACTGGATGAGCGAAGAGCCGGCTAGTGACTGCGGCATGCGTGCCCCGCGTGCGTCATCTCGAGAAGGAATTTCTGCATGTCCCAGGCGCCGGTCGGGCAGCGCTCGGCGCACAGGCTGCAGTGGAGGCAGACATCCTCGTCCTTCACCATCACCCGCCCGGTCTTCAACTCGCCTGAGACGTAGAGCGCCTGCGACAGGTCGGTGGAGGGTGCGTTGAGCCGGTCGCGCAGCTCGGGCTCCGGCCCATTGGCGGTGAAGGTGATGCAGTCGACCGGGCAGATGTCGGCGCATGCGTCGCACTCGATGCAGAGCCTGTCGGTGAAGACCGTCTGCACGTCGCAGTTCAGGCAGCGCTGCGCCTCGGCAAACGCCATCTGCGGGTCGAAGCCCAGCTCCACCTCGACGCCGATGTTGCGCAGCGTCTTCTCGGGCGGCGCCCATGGCACCTTCAGGCGCAGGTCGGAGGAGATGTCGTTGTCGTAGCTCCACTCGTGGATGCCCATCTTCTGGCCGGACATCTCGACCGCCGGGGGCGGGCGCTCGCCCACGTCCAGACCCTGGCAGAAGCGGTCGATCGAGATCCCCGCCTCGTGCCCGTGGGCCACCGCCCAGATGATGTTCTTGGGCCCGAAGGCGCTGTCGCCGCCGAAGAAGACGCGCGGGTTGGTCGACTGGAAGGTGGCAGGGTCGAGCTTGGGCAGGCCCCAGCGGTCGAAGGCGACGCCCGTGTCGGCCTCGATCCAGGGAAAGGCGTTCTCCTGCCCGACCGCGACCAGCACGTCGTCGCAGTCGACCCGCTCGTCCGGCTCGCCGGTCGGCACGAGCGAACGGCGGCCATCGGCGTCGTACTGCGCCCGCACCTTCTCGAACAGCATGCCGGTCAGCCGGCCGCCCTCGTGCAGGAATTCCTTGGGCACCATGAAGTTGAGGATCGGGATGCCCTCGTGGGTGGCATCCTCCTTCTCCCAGGGCGAGGCCTTCATCTCGTCATAGCCCGACCGGACGATGACCTTCACTTCGTCGCCGCCCAGCCGCCGGGCCGAGCGGCAGCAATCCATCGCCGTGTTGCCGCCGCCCAGCACGATCACCCGCCGGCCGATCTTCTCGATATGCCCGAAGGAGACGCTGGACAGCCAGTCGATGCCGACATGGATGTTGGCCGCGGCCTCCTTGCGGCCGGGCAGGTCGAGGTCCTTGCCGCGCGGCGCGCCGGTGCCGACGAAGACGGCGTCGAACCCCTCGTCCAGGACCGCGCGCAGGCTGTCGACCTCCGCCCCCAGGCGCAGATCGACGCCCATGCCGGTGATGTAGCCGACCTCTTCGTCGATCACCTCCTCGGGCAGGCGGAAGCGCGGGATCTGGCTGCGGATCATGCCGCCGGCGCGGGAATCGCGGTCGAAGATGGTGCAGTGGTAGCCGAGCGGCATCAGGTCGCGCGCCACCGTCAGCGCCGCCGGACCGGCGCCGATCAGCGCCACCCGCTTGCCGTTCTTGGCCGTCGGGATGGCCGGCAGGCGATCGGTGATGTCGTCCTTGTAATCGGCCGCCACGCGCTTCAGGCGGCAGATGGCGACGGGCTCGTCCTCCACCCGGCCGCGGCGGCAGGCCGGCTCGCACGGGCGGTCGCAGGTCCGTCCCAGGATCCCCGGGAAGACGTTCGATTTCCAGTTCACCATGTAGGCGTCGGAATAGCGCCCGGCCGAGATCAGCCGGATGTATTCCGGCACCGGCGTATGGGCGGGACACGCCCACTGGCAATCGACGACCTTGTGGAAATAGCTGGGATTGCGAATATCGGTGGGCGGAACACCACCGTCGCCGCCCACACCGCGTCCATCCATGAAAAGCGCCCTTCCTCAAGCCCCGGACAGGCCCTCTGCCGGGACCATTTGTCGCGGAACCTTGCACCAACGACCGGCCGGCCGCAACGGCGTTTCGCCGGCCCCCGGCTGCCATGCTTCCGCCCATTTCGCGGGCGACATTCGCGTTCCCGGTTGGTGAATATCCCCCAAAGGAGCAAGCCATGCGTGCCATTCCCTCCCGTGCCGCAGCCCTGTCCGCCGCCACCGTGGCGATCCTGGCGCTGGCCACGCCGCTCGCGGCCCATCACGGCTGGGGCGCCTACGATGCCGCCAAACAGTTGGAGCTGGCCGGCACCGTGAAGGAGATCAGCTACGACAACCCCCACGGCACCATGCGGCTGGAGGTGCCGGGCAAGACCTGGACGGTCATCCTGGCGCCGCCGTCGCGCATGCGCAGCCGCGGCCTGACGCCCGAGATGGTGGCGGTCGGCCGGCAGGTGACGGTCGTGGGCTACCCGCACCGCACCGACGAGCAGGAACTGCGGGCCGAGCGCGTGGTGGCCGAGGGCAAGACGGTCGAGCTGCGCTGACCGGCGACGGGGGCCGGACGATGGGCGGCGCCGCACCGCAGGTCGCCTGGGCGCTGGCCATCGAACGGTCGGCGGCCGGCGACTTCATCCGCGAATCGGCCTGGATCTATCCCTGGTCGAACATCGTCCATGTGGTGGGCGTGGCGCTGCTGCTGGGGGCGGTCGCCGTCTTCGACCTGCGCCTGCTGGGCGTGCTGCGGGCCGCGCGGCCGGCGGATGCGGCCGCCCTGGCGCTGCCGGTGGCGCGCCTGGGCTTCCTGCTGGCACTGCCGACCGGCCTCGTCCTTTTCGTCGCCGAGGCCAACGGCGTCGTCACCAACCCCGTGTTCCTGGTCAAGTTCGCGGCCATCGCCGTGGGCTTGGCCAACATCGCGGCCTTCCACCTGGGGCCGCTGCGCGATGTCGCCGCCTGGACCGGCATTCCGCCGGCAGCGCGCATGGTGGCCCTGCTGTCGCTGTCGGCCTGGCTGGTGGCCGCCGTCTGCGGCCGCTGGGCGGCATACGTCTGATTGGCGCCGGGGCCGCCGGCAGTGCTAACGTCGCGGCCCCGATTGCACGACGAGGCGCGCCTTTCATGGCCGAAGACCTGTCCATCAGCACGCCCTACACGAACCACTACTTCTCGTCGCTGGCGCCGGCGATGCTGCAGTTCGTGCCTCTGCTGCACCGCTGGCAGGCGGGGCCGGCCGCCACCCGGCTGCCGACGCAGGACCGCTTCAACTATGTCGAGTTCGGCTGCGGCCAGGCGCTGAGCCTGCTGATCATGGCCGCCGGCAATCCGAATGCCACCTTCTACGGCATCGACTACAGCGCCGCCCACATCGCCCGGGCACGGCGCATGGCCGACCAGGCGGGGCTGGCCAACGTCGTGCTGATGGAGCGCGCGTTCGAGGACATGAAGCCCGAGGACCTGCCGCCGATCGACATGGCGGTGCTGCACGGCGTCTATAGCTGGATTCCGCCGGCCGCCCGCGACGCGCTGGTCGACGTCATCGACCGGCACCTGCGGCCGGGCGGCATCGTCTATGTCAGCTACAACACGCTGACCTCGTGGACGGCGCTGCTGCCGATCCAGAAACTCCTGACCGAGTTCGCGGCCCAGGCCAGCGGCTCGCCGGAGGACCGGGCACGCAAGGCGCTCGACTTCCTGGAGAAGCTGCTGGAGACCAATTCCGGCCACTTCAAGGACGCCAAGGCGCTGGCCGCCTGGCTGAAGCACACCAAGGGCGGCGACATCCGCTACGTGCTGCACGAATACTTCGTCAGCCACTGGGAGCCGACGCCGCACAGCGAGGTGGCGGCCCGGTTTGGGCGGGCCAAGCTCAACTATGTCGGCACCTGCGACGTGGTGGACACGCTCGACCGCTTCATCCTGCAGCCGGCGGCGAGCAAGGCGCTGAGCGAGGTGCCCGCCGGCCCGCTGCGCGAGACGGCCGGCGACCTGATGCGCAACAACGGCTTCCGCCGCGACGTCTATGTCCGCGGGCCGGTGGCCACGACCCCGTCGGAGTGGCGCGACCGGGTGCGCGAGCAGCGGTTCGCCCTGATCCGCCGGCGCGACCGCTGCGGCATGAGCGCCAAGTTCCCGATCGGCACGGTCGAGCTGAACAAGGAAGCGTTCGACCCGGCGCTCGACCGGCTGGCCGACGGGCCAGCGACGCTGGGCGACCTCCTGCCCATCATGGGCGAGACCCAGGACGGCAACGCGTTGCGCCGCCTGGTGACGATGGTGGCGGCCGGCTATGCCGCGCCCTGCCCGCCGGTCGATGCCGATCCAGGCCCGTCGGACCGGCTGAACCGGGTGCTGGCCGACGAGGTGGCGCTGGGGCATTCGCACGACGTGCTGGCCTCGCCCGTGCTGGGGGCGGGCGCGCGCGTCGCCACCCCGCGCATCGTGGCGCTGGCCAAGGACACCCCGCCGCCCGCGCCCGGCGCGCCCGAGGAGCCGGACTACCTGGCCGAGCGGCGGCTGATGGACAATCTGCGCGTGCGGCTGCGCCGGGGGTAGCCGCCGTCAGCCGGCGAGGCGATCGGCGACCAGCGCCGCCACCGAGGGCAGGAAACCATCGTCCTCGTTGATCGCCTCGCCCGCCGACATGGTGGTCAGGAAGAACTCCTGGCCGGCCGGCAGGATGGCGCGGATGGTGTCGTGGCGGCGGAAATTGGCGTTGTCGTCGCCGATCCAGCGCGTGCGCCCGGCCTTCGACCAGACCTGGCTGCCGGCCGGCAGGCCGGCGGCAAGATAGCCGTTCACCTGGTAGGCCGCGCGCGGCCGGTGGGGGCTGTCGAGGTCGCGCGCCAGGTGATCGCGCACCACTGCCGCGCGCGGCCCCGGCAGGATGTCGCCGTGGAACACGGCATACATCAGCCGGGCGACGGCTCCGGCGCTGAGCCGGTTGTGCCCTGCGCCGTCGGGGCCGAGCGATGCCCGCTCGCGCCCGTAGCGCTGGTCGTCCATCAGCTTCTGGTCGAGGTTGAGGCCCGCCAGCTCGGGCCAGTTCCAGGCCAGGAAGAAGCGGTTGAAGGCCTGGCGCCGGTCCTTCCAGCGGGCCATCTCCTCGTCCCCCAGCAGCGTATCGCCGGTGGTGCCGGTGACGAGGTCGATGACGTAGTTGGTGGCCGTGTTGGACGACCACAGGATCATGTCGCGCATCGCCCGGTCGAGGTCGGGATGGTCGATGATACGGCCCTGCTCCAGCCAGGCCTGGCAGGCGACGAGGTGGAACACCTTCACCAGCGAGCAGGGGTAGAAGCCCATCGCCGGCCGCAGCGCCGCACCGCGTGGACGACCGCCCGGCCCGGGGCCGGTCAGCAGCACGAAGGCGAACTGGTCTTCGGGCAGGCGATGGCGGCGCAGGGCATCGCTGGCCAGCGCCTCTACTTCCCGGCCGATGCCGGCAAGGAGGGCATCCTCGTCGAAGAACGTCATTGGAGACTCGCAGGTGGGATGGGGGTTCGGCCGATCGGCCGATTGGCTTGACCCCCAGCATCCCCGACCCTGCCCCGGCGGGCAAGATCAACCTGGGCGTTGGTCAGTCGGCGGGGTTGGTCAGTCGCCGGCCGCCGGCTTGGCCTGGGCGTCGACCTCGTTGAAGGCCTCCCGCGCGATGCGGAAGCAGTCGACCCCGGCCGGAATGCCGCAATAGATCGCCACCTGGAGGAAGACCTCCCGGATCTCGGCCCGGCTGACGCCGTTCTTGAGGGCGCCCTTCACGTGCATCTTCAACTCGTGCGGGCGGTTGAGCGCGCTGATCATGGCGAGGTTCAGCATGGAGCGGGTCTTGCGCGGCAGGTCTTCCCGGCCCCAGACCCAGCCCCAGCAATACTCCGTCGTCAGCTCCTGCATCGGCATGTTGAAGTCGTCGGCGGCCGCGAACGACTTCTCGACGAACTCCGCCCCCAGCACATCCTTGCGGATGGCCAGGCCACGCTCGAACATCTCGTTGCTCATCGGGAATCCTTTCCGTTCACGCGACGGCAGCCGGCCCGGCGGAAACCCCGCCGGGCCGTCCGCGCCTCTACTTCTTCGACCAGACCGGCTGGGCCAGGGCGAGATCGAGCGGGAAGACGGTCTTGGGGATGCCGTCCTGCCACTGCACGATTGTCAGGCCCGCATTCACCCGCCGGCCCTTCTCGTCGAACTTGATGAGGCCGCCCGGATAGTACTTGGAGGGCCCGAGGTCGAGCGTGCGCAGGGCCTGGGCGACCGCCTCCTTGTCGGCCTTGCCGGACTTCTCGAGTGCGGCCGCGATCACCCACATGTCGGCATAGGTCGAGATGCCGTTCTGGGTCATCCAGGGCTCGCCATACTTGGTCTTCAGCTCGGCCATCAGCGGCTCGTGGCCCTTGGAGCCCCAGCTCCCGACGCAGGTCATGACGCCTTGCAGCAGCTCCGGCGCCATCGTCTTCAGCATGTCGGGCTCGGCAATGGCGATGCCGAACGAGATGGTCGGGATGCGCGCCTGGCCCAGGCCGAACTCGTTCATCTTCTCCAGGATCAGCTTGCCGTCGGAGATGACGGTCGGCAGGAAGAACAGCAGGTCGGGCCGGGTGGCGCGCACCTTCTGCACCAGGGGCGTGGCGTCGGACAGGGGCGGGGTGAAGGTCTCGTCGACGACGAGCTGCAGCCCGTGCTCCTTCAGCAGGCGCTCGCGCATCGGCTTCACGGACGCCACCGACGCGCCGGTGTTGTCGGTGATGATGGCGACGGTCTTGGGCTTCTTGCCGGTGGCGTTCTCGGCCACCTTCATCACCTCGGGCAGGCACTGCTCGGCCTGGGAGGCGGCCGTGGCCGAGGTCTGGAAGACGTACTTGAAGCCGCGGTCGGTGATGAGGTCGGAATAGGAGAGCGTCAGGACCGGCAACTGTGCGCGCTCCGTCACCTCCGTCACGGCCAGCGTGAAGGAGGAGAGGTAGGCGCCGCTGGCCGCCACCAGGTCGGTCTCCTGCGCCACCATGCGCTGGGCCGCGTTCTTGGCCTTCTCGGTGGTGTCGCCGGAATCGAGCAGTACCATCTTCAGCTTGGCGCCACCCAGCGCCTTGATGCCGCCCTGGGCGTTGATGTGCTCGATCGCCATCTCCGCACCCATGCGCATGACCGCACCCGGGCGGGCATAGAGGCCCGACAGCGGCACCAGCAGGCCGACCTTCACCTCGGCCGGGTTCTGGGCGGCGGCGGGCGGGGCCAAGCCCAGCCCGGCCAGTACCGGCAGTGCGAGCGTCCAGAGCAATGTCGTCTTCGTCTTGGTGCGCATCGTCGTTTCCTCCGTGGGTGAGGCCACTGTTCCCGTGGCTTGGTGAAAGGGCGCCTACATCCCGAGATAGGCTTGGCGGACGCGGTCGTCGGCGCGCAGCGTCCGGTTGTCGCCCTCGAGCACGACGCGGCCGGCCTCCAGCACATAGCCGTGGTCGGCCGATTCCAGCGCCTCGGCCACCCGCTGCTCGACCAGCAGGATGGTGAGGCCTGTGTCGCGGCGGATCTCGATCAGCTTCTCGAAGATGAAGTCGGCGATGGTCGGCGCCAGGCCCATCGACGGCTCATCCAGCATCAGCAGCTTGGGCGAGGAGGCGAGCCCCCGACCGATCGCCACCATCTGCTGCTCGCCGCCCGACAGCGTGCCGGCCAACTGCCCGCGGCGGTCGGCCAGGACGGGCAGCCAGGCCAGGATGCGCTGGATGTTGTGCTTCCAGTCGCGCTGGCCGGCCGCCGTGAAGGCCCCCATCTCCAGGTTCTCCATCACCGTTAGCGAGGGGAAGACCTGGCGCCCCTCGGGCACGTGGGCGATGCCGAGATGGGCGCGCCGGGCGGCCGGCAGCGCCAGCAGGTCGGTGCCCTCGAAGGTGATGCTGCCGGCGGTCGGCCGGACGATGCCGGAGATGGTCTTGAACAGGGTCGTCTTGCCCGCCCCGTTGGGTCCGACCACGGCCACGAACTGCCCGGCATCGACCGCCAGCGAGACCTGGCGCAGGACGGGCACGGCCGAATAGCCGGCCACGACGTTCTCAAGAGTCAGCATTGGCTCAAGCGTCAGCATTGGCCATCCATTTCCGGCCGAGATAGGCCTCGATCACGCGCGGGTCGCGGGTCACCTGGTCGGGCGGGCCGTCGACCAGCACGGCGCCGTGGTCGAGCACGACGAAATGGTCGACCAGGCGGACCATGGCCTGCATCGTGTGCTCAATGATGATGATGGTGATGGCCTCGCCCGCCAGGCGGCGGATGACGGCCACCACCTCGTCGGCCTCGCCATGGCCGAGGCCGGCCAGCGTCTCATCGAGCAGCAGGGTCCGGGGCTGCCCGGCCAGCGCGCGGGCCAGCTCCATCAACCGCAGCTCCTTGGTGGTGAGCTGGCTGGCGGGCCGGTCGGCGATGGCCGACAGCCCGACGCGGGCGATGGCGTCGGCGGCGAAGCGCCGCGCCTCCTCGTCGGTGGCGGCGCGGACATAGGCGCCGACGATCACGTTCTCGGCCACCGACATGCGCTGGAACGGCCGCATCACCTGGAAGGTGCGGCCGACGCCGAGCCGGCACAGGCGGTGCGGCTTCAGCCCGATCGTCGCCTGGCCGTGGAACGCCACCTCCCCCTGGTCGGGGACGAGGAAGCCGTTCAGCAGGTTGAAGAGGGTCGTCTTTCCCGCCCCGTTCGGACCGATGATGCCGAGGATGGCGCCCTGCGGCACATCGAAGCTGACGTCGCGCACCGCCCTCAAGCCGCCGAACGACTTCGACAGGTTGCGCACGCTGAGCGCGATCGGCGCACCGGCCACCGGCGGCACGCGCGCCGGCAAGGTGGCCGCGGGCGTGTCCGCCGCCGGGGCAGCCGTCGCGGCCGGCGCAGCCGGGCGGCGGCGGAAGCGGTCCCGCACCTTCCAGTAGACGCCCTCGGGCGCCACCAGGATGACGCCGATGATGGCCAGCCCGAAGATCACCCCCTGGATGCCGGGGAAGCGGGCGCCCAGCTCGGCATGCAGCACCTCGGCCACCGGGATCAGGATGATCGAGCCGATGACCGGCCCCCAGACGCTGCCGATGCCGCCGAACATGCTGACGGTCAGCGCCTGCGCCGACACCAGCATGCCGAACACCGATGGCGGCGTGACCACCAGCAGGACGACCGCATAGAAGCCGCCGACCATGCCGGCGATGGCGCCGCTGACCGCGATCGAGCGCAGCTTCCAGGCCAGCGTATCGATGCCGGCCGCCTCGGCCGCGGCCTCGTTCTGCTTGATCGCCAGCAACGCCCGGCCGAAGCGCGAGCGCTCGATCGCCTGGGTCAGGACCATGACCGCGATCAGCAGCGCCAGCGCCAGCAGGGTATAGATGCGGTGGTCGGAGAACTGCATGTAGGCGGCCGGGTTCTCGCGCTTGATCGGCAGCGTGAGCTCCTGGTAGCCGAGCCATTCGAAGACGTAGAGAAGCGCCAGCGGGTAGGCCAGCATGGCCAGCGCGAAATAATGCCCGCGCAGCCGGAAGGTCGGGAAGCCGATCACGACCCCCGCCAGCCCGCCGATCACGGCCGAGACCGGGATCATCAGCCAGGGCGAAAAGTCGAAGTAGATCTGGCCCAGCGCCGTGGCATAGGCGCCCAGGCCGAAGAAGGCCGCGTGGCCGAACGAGACCAGGCCCGTATAGCCGCTGAGCACGTTCCAGGAGAGGCCGAAGCAGGCCCAGACCAGGACCAGCGTCAGCATGAGCTGGTAGTAGGAGTTGGTGACGGCCAGCGACAGGCCCGCATAGGCCAGCGCGAAGGCGAGGATGGGCAAGAAGTAGCGGGCGCGCATCGTCACGTCCTCTCGACGACGCGGCCGAAGAAGCCCTGCGGCCGCAGGAAGACGATCAGGAGGAAGACCACGAAGATGGCGGCGTTCTGTAGCTGGGTCGGCAGCACCAGGGTCGAGAGCTGCTGCACCAGGCCGATCGTCATGCCGCCCCAGAAGGCGCCGATGATGCTGCCCATGCCGCCCAGCACGACGCCGGCATACATGACGATGACGTATTCGAGCCCGATATAGGGGTGGAACGGATAGTTGGTGGCGAGCAGCCCGCCGGCGATGGCCGTGATGCCGACGCCCAGCGCGAAGGCGATCCGGTGCGAATGGTCGACGTCGATGCCCATGTAGGTCGCGGCCTCGGGATTGTCGGCCGCCGCCCGCAGCGACTTGCCGAGCCGCGAGCGGGTGATCATCGCGGCCAGCACGGCGATGGTGGCGACCGACACCAGGGCCGCGATGGTGCGCGACTTGTTGAGGAAGATGCTGACGAAGTCGCCCCAGAAGGGCCCGATCTCCCAGGCCGAGCTGGAGAGCGGCGTGCGGATCGAGGCCAGCACCGAGCCGAAGATGATGAGGCCGCCATTCTGCAGCACCAGCGCGATGCCGAGCGTCAGGATAAGCTGGGCATAGTGCCCCTCGCCGTCGAGCGACGCCGTGCGGGTGCCGGTGACGCGCGAGATCAGCGTCTTGTGGATGGCATAGCCGAAGGCGAAGAGCAGCGGCCCGGCCAGCAGGATGGCGATGTAGGGACCGACATAGCTGCCGGCCACCGCCTGGATGCCCAGTGCGGCGAAGAGGTAGTAGGCGCCGTACATGCCCAGCATCATGAAGTCGCCATGGGCGAAGTTGATGACGCGCATGACCCCGAAGATGAGACCGAGGCCGACGCACATCAGCCCATAGATCGACCCGGCGAGCAGGCCTGCGGCCAGGGCCTGGAGGACGTTCTCCACTGTCTGCGCCATCATGGCCCGGGCCTCGCCCGGCGGCCGTGCGGCGGATGCGTCGCGGTCATCCTCATCGTGCTCTCCCACAGCGTTTCCCCGGTCGCCGGGTCTTTCTGCCCGGTCGCCCCGTCGCCCATCCCCGCGCCGAGCCCGGCGCGCGGGATCGCTACGTCTTCACGTCGTCCACCTGGCACAGCCGGGCGATCCGCCCGGCATCGTCCAGCCCCTCGCAGTCGTCGATCAGCGCGGCGATCTCGCCGGCGCGGGCCGCGCCCAGAACGGGGGCGGCCGCGGCCAGGAAGCGCGCCCGCACTTCGTCGGCCGTCGCCGGCACCACGTCGTCGAGCCGGCGCGCCAGCCGCGTGCCGTCCGTCAGCACGACCGAGACCTCAGCCCCCTGGCGGCCGGGAAAGGCGGCGGTTAGCTCGTCGTCGCGGCGGAGCCGGGCCAGGCGCGCCAGGGCCAGCACCGGCGGATCGTCCAGCCGGGCATAGTTGGCCTCGGCCACCACGCCGTGGCGCAATGCGGCCGCAACGCCGTACTGGATGCTCATCTTGGCCTGCAGCGGACGCTCGAAGGGACCGGCGAAGTCGCAGCCGGGATAGCGGATGGCGGCATCGGGCAGGTCGATCGTCAGGCTGGCGATGGCGGCGGGGTCGCCGATCTCCCCGGCAAGCCCCACCGCCGCCTGGCAGGCGGTCTGGGCGAAATTGCAGGCCGGCACGGGCTTGTTGTAGACCGCCAGGATCTCGGCCGTGCCGTCGGCGAAGAGGGTGGCCGGCATCCGCGGCGGGCCACGACGGAAGGCGGCGAAGAGACCCGCCTCGCCCTCCAGGATCGCCTCCGACCCGTGCGCCCCGGCCTGCGCCAGCATCACCGCCTGGATGGCGTTGCGGGCGGCGAAGCCCGGATGGAAGTACATGTCGCCCGCACCCGTGTGCGGCCACTGGTTCAGGCCCGAGGCCGTATTGGCGGCGAGCGCCAGCGCGGCCACGCCCGCATCCTCGCCAAGGTCCAGCAGGATGGCGCCGGCCAAGGCGCCGCCGACCGGCCCGGCCACGCCGGTCGGCCGGAAAAGCCGCGCCAGGTCGGCATCGAACAGCGCCCGTCCCAGGCGGGCGCCCGCCTCGTAGCCGACCAGGGCCGCCTTCAGGAAGGCGGCGCCGGATACGGGACGATGGTGGGCGAGCGCCAGCAGCACCGGCCAGACCACCACGCCGTGATGGCCGATGCTGCCGGCATGCATGTCCTCGCGCACCAGGCCGTGGCCCACGGTGGCGTTGGCGAAGGCGGCATCGCCCGGCGTCGACCGCAGATCGGTGCCGACCACCGGCACGCCCCCTGCCACCGGGCAGGCCGTGGCCCGCGCCTGGCGGCTGGTAGCGAGATCGCGGGCTTCCAGGCAGCAGGAGAGGAAGTCGAGGAGGCAGACCTTCAGCTTGGCCACCACCGCCCCGTCGAATGCCGCCCCATCGAATGCCATCAGGTCCGCCGCGCGCGCGGCGCGAACCATGGCTCGCGTCGACCCGACGGCGGTGGTGGCCATGGCGGCGGCCTCTCCTGCCCGGATCCTAGCCGCGGATCTCCACCCCGGCCCATTCCTCCAGCACCTTGGCGATGGAGGTGAAGTCGGACGACGCGCCGAACTTGGCCTGGGTCACCGCCAGCATCTGGCGCACGGCGGCACCCACCACCATCGGCACGCCCAGCGCCTCGGCCTCGTCGATGCACAGGCGCACGTCCTTGTAGGACAGGCCCGTGGTGAAGCCGAAATCGAAGGTGCCGGGCAGGATGGCGCGCGGGAACTTGTCCTGGCTGGCGCTGTTGCGGCCGCTGCTGACATTGATGATGTCGATGAGGACGCGGGCGTCGAGCCCGGCCTTTACGCCCATCGCCATGGCTTCCGACGTGATCACGAGGGCGGCCGCGGCCATCAGGTTGTTGGCGAGCTTGGCGGTCTGGGCCAGGCCCGGCTTCTCGCCGGTATAGAAGAGCTTGCCGAAGGTCTGGAGGATCGGCGTGACCTCCTCGTAGGTCGCGGGCGGGCAGGAGACCATGACGGCCAGGGTGCCGGCGACGGCCCCCTTGATGCCGCCGCTGACCGGCGAATCGACGGCGACGATGTTCTTCTCGGCCAGACCGGCGGCGACGATGGTGGCCGCCCCCGGGCCGGTCGTCGACAGGTCGATCATCACCCGCACCTTGGCACCGGCCGCGACCCCGTCGGGACCGAGCGCCACGGCCTTGACGATGTCGGGCGTGGGCAGGCTGACGAGCACGATCTCCGCCTGGTCGGCGACGTCGCGGGGCGAGGCTGCGAGCGTGGCGCCAAGCGCCACCAGCGGATCGGTCGCGGCCTTCTGCGTGTCGAAGATCACGACGGGATAGCCGGCCGCGATCAGCCGGGAAACCATGGGGCCGCCCATGCGGCCGACACCGACGAAGCCGAGAAGCTGGCTTGCCATACTGATCATCCTCCTGCGCCCGGCCGGATCGGCCATGGCGTCGTTCCCGAATACGAACTGGCCTCGAACGCGATCCGGCGGCTTGACGCACAGCGCCGAACGCTGACTGGCCCCGATCATCCATAGGCAGGCGCCGAAGTGCCGTCAATAGGATTGTAAGACGATATGATTGTGTGGTGAAATTGGCTCTGCCAGAAGGCCATGCAAGAAGAATTGGGGCCGCCCATGACCGCAGCACCCGCCCCGCAATGGGGCGCGCCGGAGCCGTTCGAGCTGTTCGCGATCCGCTATGCCAACCACACCCGCCGCAAGGCGTCCGACAACGCCATCGGCGGCGACTTCCACGAGGAGGCCTCCGACCTCGACTATTTCGTATGGGTCGCGCGGCGCTCGGACCGCACCTTCGTCATCGACACCGGCTTCGACACCGAGCAGGCGCAGGCCCGCGGCCGCGACCTGATCCGCAAGCCCCATGCGGCGCTGGCCCTGCTGGGTATCGACGCCGCCCAGGTCGACGCGGTGATCCTGACCCACCTGCACTACGACCATGCCGGCACGCTGACCGATTTCCCGCGCGCCTGCTTCCATGTCCAGGACACCGAGGCCGCCTATGCCACCGGGCGCTGCATGTGCCACGGCTTCCTGCGCCACCCCTATCACGTGGAGGATGTCGTCTCGTTCGTGCGCCACGTCTATGCCGGCCGCGTCGCCTTCCATGACGGGGTGACCGAGTTGGCGCACGGCCTGTCGCTGCACCGCATCGGCGGCCATACCGGCGGGCTGCAGGTGGTGCGGGTATGGACCAGGCGCGGCTGGGTCGTGGTCGCCTCCGATGCCGCCCACCTCTACATGAACATGCTGCGGCCCCAGCCCTTCCCGGCGGTGGTGAATGTCGGCGAGATGCTGGAGGGCTTTCGCACCATCCACCGCCTGGCGGACTCGCCCAAGCATGTGGTGCCGGGCCATGATCCGCTGGTGATGCAGATCTATCCCCCCGTCTCGCCCGAGCTGGCCGGCATCGCCGTCCGGCTCGACGAAAGCCCGAAGGACCTGCCGTGACCGTCATGCTGGCCGGACGCACCGCGCTCGTCACCGGCTCGGTCGCGGGGCTGGGCTATGCCATGGCGCGCGGGCTGGCGGCGGCCGGCGCCGACATCGTCCTGAACGGCCTGTGCGCGCCGGACGATGGTGAGGCCGCGGCCGCGACCCTGGCCGGAGAGACCGGCGCCCGGGTCGTCTTCGACGGCACCGACCTCGCCCGCCCGGCCGGGATCGAGGCGATGATGGCGCGCGCCATCGCGCGTTCCGGCGGCGTCGACATCCTGGTCAACAATGCGGTCATCCGCCATTTCCAGCCGATCGAGGCTTTCTCGGCCGCCGAGTGGGATGCCTCGCTGGCGGTCAACCTGTCGGCCGCCTTTCACACCGTGCGGCTGGCGTTGCCCGGCATGAAGGCCAGGGGCTGGGGCCGCATCATCAACCTGTCGTCGATCTATGGCGCGCGCGGGGCCGAGAACCGCATCGACTATGTGACGACCAAGACGGCGCTGATCGGCATGACCCGGGCCATCGCCATCGAGACGGCGCGCACGGGCATCACCTGCAATGCCATCTGCCCGGGCACGGTGCCATCGCCCGCGATCCTCGACCGCATCGCCGTCATCGCCCGCAAGGAAGGCATCCCACAGGCCGAGGCCGAGCGCGACTACCTGGCGCCCCGCCACCCGACCGAGCGCTTCGTAGCCTTGGAGAGCGTGGCCGCCCTGGTCGTCTTCCTGTGCAGCCCGGCCGGCCAGGACATGACCGGCGGGACGGTGCCGATCGACGGCGGCTGGCAGGCGCGCTGAGCGCCCGCCTTTCATCCGTTTGCGTTCAGCCGTGCGCGGCCAGCCGGATGATGGCGGCCGCGTCGGGCGCGTCCTCGATCGCCCACAGGGCGGCGATCAGCGGGTCGGGGTCGAAGCCGGGGCAGCCATAGGCGGCCAGCGTGCGGAACTTCGCTTCCAACTCGGCGTCGGACAGCGGCCGGGCAGCACTGCCGCGCGCGGCCTCCACCACCTGGACGACCGTCTCGCCCGATGCCAGCAGCACCTCGACCCGGGCGCCCTCGACCGGGATGCCCGGCGCCTCGCGCACGGCGACGCGGTCGCGCAGGGCCAGCACGTCGGGCGCAGCCACGCGCGCGTCGGAGAACTCGACCACCCCCGCCGCCCCGTCGAGCAGGGCCACGGCGACGGCATGCTGGGCGCTGACCTGGGCCTCGCGGCCGCTGGTGACGGCCGGCCGGTCCGCGCGCTCGCGCAGCAGCGGGTGGCCCAGGACCGTGATCGCCCGGATCGCGTCGACCGGCACCTGGCCGCCCGCGCGCAGCTCCAGGCAGGCGTCGATGACCGAGTTCAGCACGACGCCGCAGGGATAGGGCTTGCAGTTGTTCTTGGGCATCTCCCAATCCTGCCCCAGCCCGTCCGCGACGCGGGCCAGGTCCGCCTCGTGCCCCATCACGCGCAGGAAACCGCGCGGCCCCTCAATCGGCAGCTCCGGCCCCTCGACCCCGTTCTCGGCCAGGAAGGCCGCCAGCAGCCCGCCGCGGGCCGATTGGCCGACGCCGACGCTCTTGGCCATGGTGCCCAGCGTCTCGACCAGGCCGGAAGACTGGGCCGACGCATTGCCCAGCGCCCACAGCATGCGCTCCTCGTCGAGCCCGATCGCCCGGCCGGCGGCCGCTGCCGCCCCGAACACGCCGCAGGTCGAAGTGATGTGCCAGCCGCGCTTGTAGTGGAAGGGCGAGACGGCGTTGCCCAACCGGCATTCCACCTCCACCCCCAGGACGAAGGCGTGCAGCAGGGCCGCCCCCGTCATCGGCCGGCGCTCGGCCAGCGCGAAGAGCGCCGGGGCGACGGGGGCCGAAGGGTGGATGATGGTTTCCGGGTGGGTGTCGTCGAAGTCGAAGACGTTGCCGGCCAGCGCGTTGAGGAAGCTGGCGGTCAGGCAGTCGACCCGCTCCGGCCGGCCGATCACAGTCGCCTCGGCCGGGCCGGAGAACGGCACCAGCGTCGCGGCCGAACGCCGGCTCGCCTGGTCGGCGCTGCCGCCCAATGCCGTGCCGAAGACGTTGAGGAGCGAGCGTCGGGCCTCGTGGCGCGCGGCAGCGGGCACGTCCTCCCAGCGGGAGGCGACGAGGAAGCGGGCGAGTTGGCGGGAGATCATGGACGGGTTCCTTGGCCGGTCAGCCGATCGTCCTGGGCAGCCAGGTGACGATGTCGGGGAAGATGTAGAGCAGCCAGATGAAGCCAAGCATCACGCCGATATAGGGCAGCACCCCATAGGAGATGTCGCGCAGCGGCACGCTGCCGCTCATCCCGCGGAGCACGAACAGCACAAGACCGACCGGCGGCGTCACCAGACCGATCTCGATGAGCAGGACCAGGACGACGCCGAACCAGATCGGGTCCAGCCCGATCGAGACGATGACCGGGAAGGTGACTGCCAGCGTCATCATCATCATGGCGATCGATTCGATGAAGCAGCCCAGCACCAGGTAGATGACGACGATGATCAGCATGACCAGGGCGGGCGACAGGTTGGCGTCGGTGACGAGCTGGACCATGGCGCGCGGCAGGCGCAGGAAGTCGAAGACCCAGCTCATCACCGAAGCACCGGCGACGATCAGCATGATGAAGGCGGTCACCTTCACCGTGTCGAGCAGGGTGCCGTAGAAGCCAGCCCAGTCGAGCCGACCGCGCTGGATCGCCATGACGAGGGCCGCGACCGCACCGATGGCGCCGGCCTCGGTCGGCGTCGCGATGCCCAGGTAGAGCGAGCCCAGGACGGCCAGGATGAGGATGATGAAGGGGAGCACGCCGATCGCGGAGGCGAGCTTCCGACGCAGCGGATAGGTTTCCCCGGCCGGAATGGCGCTGGGCACGAGCAGGCCCCAGACGAAGACCGTCACCATGAAGAGGGCCGACAGCAGCAGGCCGGGGATGACGCCGGCCAGGAAGAGCTGGGTTACGGCGACGCCGACGACATTGCCGTAGATGATCATGGCGATGCTGGGCGGGATAAGGATGCCCAACGTGGCGCCGGCGGCGACCACGCCATAGGTTAGCCGCGGGCTGTAGCCGCGCCGCACCATCTCGGGTGCCGCGACCGACCCCAGGGTGGCCGCCGTCGCCAGGCTGGAGCCGCAGACGGCCGCAAAAGTGGCCGCCGCGGCGACGCTGGCATGAGCCAGGCCGCCCGGCGTGCGGCCGAACCAGCAGACCAGGGCATCGAACAGGTCCGTGGTGATGCCGCTGCGGACCAGCAGCGCGCCCATCAGCACGAAGCTCGGCACCGCCGTCAGTGTGAAAGTGTTGATGCTGGTCCAGGAGCGGTCGGCCAGCACCGGGAGCTGGGTCATCGGCAGCAGGAAATAGAGGCCGAGCAGGCCGACCAGCCCCATGGCGAAGGCGACACGCACGCCGATCACCAGCAGCACGACGAGCGTCAGGCCGAGCAGGCTGCCGAGCCACAGCAGCGACGTGCCGCGCGACAGGTAGAAGACGACGGCAAGCGCGCCGAAGAGGATGGTGACGGCGGCAGCGGTGCGCACGCCGCTCCATGCCACCATGCCGACCAGGATGGCGGCACAGATGGCGATGGTGCCCCAGTCGAACCGGGTGCCGGGGATGCGCCAGTCCGACCGGCCGAAGTAGACGAGCATGGCGGCCAGCGCCAATGCCACCAGCGGCAGCGTCCAGCGGGCGATTGCGCCGGCGGGCGGGCGCAACTGGTAGATGTCGCGCAGCATGGCCGCCGCGAAGAGCAGCAGGCCGACGGTCATCGGTAGCTGGGGCAGCCATTGCGGCGTGCCGAGCAGGCCCCAGTCGCGCGCGTCGTGGACATATTCCAGGAACGTGAAGCGCGCCGTGTGCCATGCCGCAAAGACGACGAAGATGAGGCCCAGCCACAGCGTCACCCGTTCCAGCGCGTTGCGCCGCGCCGGGGACAGCCGGTCGACCACGATCTCCACCTGGACATGGGCGTTCGCGCGCTGCGCCGATGCCAGCCCGAGGAAGACGATGGCGACGAAAAGGTAGGTCCCGATCTCCGTCACCCAGGTCGTCGGTGCGTTGAAGACGTAGCGCGATACGACCTCGAACACGACGACGCCGGTCATCACCGCCAGTGCCACTGTACTGATGAATCCCGCCAGGTCCGACAGCCGGTCGATCCCGCGCACGATGACCGGGCGCTCGCCGTCCGGCGCGGCGGGATGCGCCGGAATCGGGTGGGAGCCGGCTGCGATTGCGTCTGCCATGGTCGTATCTCCGGCCCCTGGTCGGGCGATTGGGCTGCCCGGACGGTTAGCATGGGGCCCGCTTGACATGCAATCCTATGGTCATATTGTATGATTGAATGATGGTGACGCGGCAACGCGCGGCTGTGCCGCGCTGCTGACGGCCCATGAATATCGGCAGAAGCGGGAGGGAATGAGGATGACCGGAGCGAAAGAGATGCGCGCAGGCGTGCAGATTGGCCGGATGGCCGCGGTGGCGATGCTGGCGGGACTGCTGGCGGCGCCGGCCGCACTGGCCCAGAAGATCGACCTGACCATGGGCATCATCGTGTCGCCCGGCGACGCCTATTCGGCGATGACGGCCAGCGTACCGGAGCGGGTGAGCAAGGCCACCAACGGCCGCGTCCAGATCACCGTCAGCGACAGCCTGGTGGCGCCGGCGCAGATCGCATCGGCCGTGCGCGACGGCCGGCTGCCGATGTCGGCCGCCCTGCACACCTATCTGGCGGCCGACGAGCCCCGCATGGGCATCTTCAACCTGCCCGACCTGATCAACAACATCGACGAGTACCAGAAGGTGCGGAATGCCTTCTGGGCCAAGGACGTGGCGAAGATTTGGGACGAGAAGTGGGGGGCGGTGGTGCTGGCCGAGGGCGCCTGGTGCCCGACGCGCCTGTTCTCCAAGACGCCGATCCACACGGTCGAGGACTTCAAGAACAAGCGCCTGCGCGTGCACAACCCGCAGACCGCCGCCCACATGAATGCGCTGGGCGCCAAGCCGACCCCGATGGCACCGACCGAGATCATGCCGGCGCTGGAGCGCGGCGTCATCGACGGCGTCTTCATCTCGACCTGCGTCGGCGGCGCCATGGAGTTCTGGCGGATCGCCAAGAACGTGCAGGACTGGGGCATCGGCACGATCACCGGCTGGGCCATCCTGGTGAACAAGGCCGAGTGGGCCGGCATGCCGGCCGACGTGCGCGAGCAGGTGAAGGGCGCCATGGAGGGGCTTGAGAAGGATGCCTTCGGCACCTACGGCGCCTTCGTCCAGGCCGCGCTCGACAACATGAAGAAGCATGGCATCGAGCCCTGGACGGCGCCGGCCGAGGCCCGCAAGCAGGTGAATGCCGCGCAGTATTCCAAGGCCGCCTATGACAGCTGGTATGCACGCGCCAAGGAAGTGGGCGTCGACGGCCCGGCCTATGTCCGCCGCATCCAGGAGGCGCTGGGCAAGCCGGCGCAGTAGGGAACGGCAGCCCTGGCATCCCGCTTGCGTCGGATGCCGGACCATCGCCGGGATCGGGTCCGCGCGCGCCAGTCACCGGGCGCGCGCGGTTCCTTTGGCGGTTATGGGGTAGAATGCGGCCCGGAAGCGCCGCGGCCCCTGCCGGCGGCGGCGCGATACCAGGGAGCAGGTCAGGACCGATGAACGATACGGGGCTTCCCGAGCATGATTTCCGGGTAGAGCGGGTAGCGGCCCCGCTGCGCCACAGCGTGACCGAGAGCATCCGCTACGCCATCGCCATCGGCCGCTTCAAGGCGGGCGAGCGTCTGCCCGAGCGCGGCTTGTGCGAGATGACCGGGGTCAGCCGCACGCTGGTTCGCGAGGCCCTGCGCCAGCTCGAGTCCGAAGGGCTGATCCAGGTGCTGCCCCATCGCGGGCCGGTCGTGGCCCGGGTCACGGTGGAGCAGGCCCACGGCATCTACCAGGTGCGCATCGAGCTGGAGGGGCTGGCCTGCCAGCTTTTCGCCGAGCATGCCAGCGACCAGCAGCGCGCGGCACTCGCAGCCGCGTTCGAGCGGCTGAAGGCCTCGTTCGACGATGCCGACCCGCTGGCTCGCCTGCGCGCGAAGAACCATTTCTACGACTGCCTGGTGGATGGGTCGGGCAACGAGGCGCTGGGCATCAGCCTGCGCATGTTGAACGCGCGCGTCATGCTCTTGCGCGCGACCTCGCTCCAGGTGCCCGGCCGCAGCGCCGACAGCATCGCCGAACTGACCGAACTCATGGCCGCGCTCGCCTCGCGCGACGGCGCACGGGCGCGGGCGGCCGCCGTCCACCATGTGCGCAATGCCGCCGCAGCCGCCATCGGGCTGCTGTCGGACGCCTAGTTCGTCTACCGGCAGCGCCCGGCTGCCGGAAAGGGTTGCACGCCGTTCCACCGTGGGTAAGCTGGACGGATAATAATATAAAATATGAGATCGAGTTCGACCCGCAGGCGCCCGCCGCCGCCGGGTCCGGCGGCCCGACCCGCGCCGCCTCCTGTCACCATTCGACCCGCCATCCGACCGGAGAGCTTCGCCACCGACCATACGACCGAGCATCACAGAACCGGCACCCGGCAAATCGGGGCCGGCCCATTGGGGAGGAAAAACAGGAATGATAGCCAAGACCCTGCTGACCGCCGGCCTGGCGCTGCTTGCCGCCGGCCAGGTCGCCATCGCCCAGGAGCAGCCGCGCCGCGGCGGCACCCTGAACTTCTCGATCGCCGCCGAGCCGCCGACCTACGACTGCCACGCCTCGTCCACCTTCGCCGTCATCCAGCGCATGGCACCGCACTATTCGACGGTGCTGAAGTACGAGCCGCACAAGTACCCGGCCATCGTCGGCGACCTGGCCGAGAGCTGGACCGTCTCGCCCGACAACCTCAGCTACACCGTCAAGCTGCACCCGGGGGTGCTGTTCCACGACGGCACGACGCTGACCTCCGAGGACGTGAAGGCCAGCTACGACCGCATCGCCAATCCCCCCGCCGGCATCAACTCGGCGCGCCGCGATTCGATGGTGAAGCTCGACTCGATCTCCACGCCCGACCCGCTGACCGTCGTCTTCAAGCTGAAGGAAGTCGACGTCGCCTTCCTCAACAACCTGGCCTCGCCCTGGAACTGCATCTTCAGCGCCGCCAAGCTCAAGGCCGACCCGAACTTCCCAGCCAAGAACGTGCTGGGCACCGGCCCCTTCAAGTTCACCGGCCATGTCGCCGGCTCCACCTGGACGGGCGAGCGCTTCGACGGCTACTTCCGCAAGGGTCACCCCTATCTCGACGGCTTCCGCGCCATCACCATGTCGTCGTCGGCCATGCTGAACGCGCTGGCCGGCGGCCAGGTCGATGCCGAGTTCCGCGGCGTGTCGCCGCCGGAGCGGGACCGGATCGTGCGCGAACTGGGCCAGAACGCCCAGGTCTTCGAGGAGCCGTGGCTCCTGCACATGCTGGTCACCTTCAACAACGAGAAGGCGCCGTTCAACGACGCGCGCGTGCGCAAGGCGCTGTCGATCGCCATCGACCGCTGGGGTGCCGGCGCCTCGCTCGGCCGCATCTCGCCCTTGCGCAACGTCGGCGGCATCCTGCCCCCCGGCAGCCCCTATGCCTCAACCGACGAGGAGCTGGTGAAGCTGCCCGGCTTCGGCAAGGATATGGTCGCCGCCCGCGCCGAGGCCCGCCGCCTGCTGAAGGAGGCCGGCCAGGAGAACCTGACCTTCACGCTGGCCAACCGCAGCATCGCCCCCTACGTCGCCAACGGGATCTACCTGATCGACCAGTGGCGCCAGATCGGCGTGAAGGTCGAGCACCAGCAGCTCGAACTGGCCGCCTATTTCTCGTCGATGAGCAGCGGCAACTATGACGTGATCATCGATTCCTTCACCGACTACAGCCCCGATCCGAACACCGGCGCGATCAAGTACATCTCGACCGACCGGTCGCCGCAGGCGTTCTCGCGCCACACCGACCGCAAGCTGGACGAACTGTTCGACCTGCAGGCCAAGACCACCGACCAGGCCGAACGGCGCAAGCTGATCCGCGAGTTGGAGTTCCGGGCTCTCGACCAGGCCTATGCCGTGCCGTTCCTCTACTGGCATCGCATCGTCGTGATGAACCAGCGGGTGCGGAACTGGTCGATGTCGCCGTTCCACATGATCTACCAGGACCTGGGCGACGTCTGGCTGCGCCCCTGATTTCTTGATACGACGCGGCCCGCCCTCCACTGAGGGGGCGGGCCGTTCCGCCTCGCTAGGGCAACCGGGCGTCTATCCAGCCCAGGATGTCCGCCATCACCCGGTCGCGGCCGACATCGTTCAGCAGGTCGTGGGCGTGGCCCTCGTAGAGCTTGAGGGTCTTGTCCTTCGCCCCCGCCCGGTCGAAGAACATCTGGCTGCCGGCGGGCACCGTCGCCTTGTCGGCCGTGCCGTGCAGGATGAGCACCGGCAGGGTGATCGTCGCGAAATCCCGCTTCAGCCGCTCGTTGGCGCGCACCAGGGCCGCCACGGTCTTGGCCGGCTGCACCTCTCCCTTGGTCAACGGGTCGGCATCCAGCGCGCGCAGCGCATCGGGGTCGCGGGTGAAATCCTTCATCTTCAGAGTCAGCACCGGCAGGCCGGGAGCGAGGCAGCTCAACCCCTTGATGATGGCGAGCACGAAGTCGGGTGCGGGCACCTTGAAGGCGAAGCTCTCGCAGACGAGGCCGGCCAGTTCGCGCTGGTGGTCGAGCGCATAGGTGCAGGAGACGACGCCGCCGGCGCTGTGGCCCAGCAGGAACACGGGCAGGCCGGGCTCGCGCGCCTTGGCGAGCCGGATGACGTGGCCGAGGTCGCTCGTGTACTCGGCGATGTCGTCGACGTAGAAGCGCCGCCCCTCCGACTTGCCGCGGCCGCGCAGATCGAGCGCGTAGACGGCGAACCCCGCCTGGGCGAACTGCTCGGCGGAGCGGAGATACTGGCCGCTGTGGGAATTGACGCCATGGCAGATGACCAGCACGGCGCGCGCGGCGGCCGGCGGCTGCCACGACCGCATGAAGATCCGGACTCCGCCCTGTCCTGCGAATGTTTCTTCTTTCATCGCGACGCGCTACCTCGTTCTGGAGTGACCGCAAGCATGCGCCGGCCGTCGCCGAGGGGTGGAGCTCTGGCGGCTAGCCCATAATTTGCACGGGCAATCAGGCTATCGCGCGCACCACATCCGGGGGATGGACGGAAGTGACAATATCGGAGCCGGAGGTGACAGATGCGGGCTGACCGGCCGGCCGAGATCGGCCTCATCCGCTTTCCCGGCTCGCAGGCGACGACCGTGCATGGCCTGACCGACCTCTTCTCCTATGCCAACCACTTCGCCGGGGCCCGAGGCGGGCGGACCACGCCCGCGCTGCGCGTCCGCCACTGGCAAGCGGATCCCGGATCGGACACCGTCGCCTGCACCTTCGACAGCCATCCCGGCCCGGACGGCCCGCCGGCCGTGGTCATCCTGCCGGCCACCCAGATGGCGCCGATGGCGCCCGGCTGCTCGCCCGCCAGCGTCGAATGGGTCCGCGCCCGCCACGCCCAGGGGGCGATCGCGGCCGCGGTCTGTGGCGGGGTGTTCCTGCTGGCGGAATCCGGCCTGCTGGCCGGCCGCCGCGCCACCACCCACTGGATGTTCGCCGAGGAACTGGGGCGGCGCTTCCCCGGCATCGCCATCGAGCCGGAGCGGGTCGTCATCGACGACGGCGACATCGTCACCGCCGGCGGCGTGCTGGCCTGGGCGGACCTGGGCCTCTCCCTGGTGGACCGGCTGTTGGGGCCGACGGTGATGCTGGATACCGCGCGCTTCATGCTGTTCGACCCGGCCGGGCGCGAGCAGCGCTTCTACAGCGGCTTCGCGCCGCGGCTGCAGCATGGCGACCGGGCGATCCTGGGCGTGCAGCACTGGTTGCAGACGCAGGCCACCCAGCCGGTAGCGGTGGCCGACCTGGCCGGGCGCGCCGGCCTGGGCCAGCGCACCTTCCTGCGCCGCTTCGTCAAGGCGACCGGCCTGCGGCCGACGGAATACCACCAGCGCCTGCGCATCGCGCGGGCCCGCGAGTTGCTGGAATTCGGCGGCGACACCGTCGAGCGGATCGCCGCCGTCGTCGGCTACGAGGATGCGGGCGGCTTCCGCCGGGTCTTCAAGCGGGTCATGGGCCTGTCGCCGGCCGACTACCGCCGCCGGTTCGGACGGCCGGCGGCGATGCCGGCCGTCCGCTGACCGTCAGAGGTCGAGTACCGCCCGGCCCACGCCGTCGAGCGCGGCCAGGTCCATCGGGTGCTCGGTCTCGTTCGTCACCACGATCGCCACCCGCTGGCGGCGGAGCAGGATGATGCGCTGGTCGGAGGCGCCCGACGCCCAGACCGTATCGGCCGGCAGGCTGGGGAAGGTGCCGTTGACGTTGCTGCGGAAGCAGGCGGCATATTCCGAGCCGACATGGGTCTGGCTGGTGACGTAGTCGACCCAGCCCTCCGGCAGCAGGCGCTGCCCGTCCCATACCCCGTCCTGGAGGAAGAGGGCGCCGAAGCGGCCATAGTCGCGCAGCGTGCCGGCGCCCGAGCCCGAGCCGATGAAGTTGCCGACGCAATCGGCCGAGTGCTGGTAGCCGGCCATGCCGATGCGGTCGGCCAGCAGGCCATAGACCGTCTCGTGATAGGGCAGCCCGCGGGCCTCGATGCGGTCGCGGATGATCGCACCCAGCACGTTGAGGCCGGTATTCATGTAGCGATAGGTCGAGCCCGGCAGCGTCGCCACGATCGCCCGCTGGGCCGTGTCGAACGCATCCTCGCCATTGTAGTAGACGAAGTTGTTCTCGAAATAGAGCGCCCCCTCGCCCTTCTCGTCGACCGCCTGGAAGGCCAGGCCCGAGCGCATCCGCAGCAGGTGGTCGAGCGTGATGAGGCGATGGACGTCGCGCGGATCGGTCCATAGCGGCGCGGGCGCGGGGTCGTAGACCGAGCCCAGCCACCCTTCCTGGATGAGCCGGCCGATCAGGGTCGCGGTCACCGCCTTGGTCATCGACCAGCTAGGCGTCGGCCGGTCGGGCGCGCCCTCGGCGCCGTAGCGCTCGGCCAGGATACTCTCCGGCGTCGCCACCAGCACGCCATAGATGCCGGGCGAGGACGACAGCAGCCCGTCTATCGCGCGCTCCAGTGCGGGCGAACCGGCGGGCGCACCCTTGCCCCACGGCCCGTCCACGGCCGGGGCCCGCCGAATCGGTGTGGGCTCGAACGCCAGTTCCGCGCGCTCGCCCAGCACGATCCCGCCATAGCCGGGACGGGCGATGGCCGAGCCCCGCACCGGCTCGCCGAAGGCCGGGTCGGTCCAGGTGACGGTCACCCGGCGATCGCCGTCGTCATGGGCGACGGCGATGGCGCCCGCCTTCCAGGCGGCCTCCAGCTCGGCCTGGCGGGGCGCCAGGTCGGGCTCGGTCGTCAGGTCGCCGGACTGGCCGATGGCGCGCAGGCGGATGCGCCCGTCGGCCGCCGTCCGCGACAGGCCGGTGACGTAGAGCATGTCGACGTAGCGCTTGGCGAGAAAGGCCACGACCTTGCCCCGCAGCGCGCGCGGCCGGGCGTCGAAGACGTAGGGGCGCGGCAGGGCCGGCGAGCGGGCCGGCATCAGCAGCGGCGTGCGGTCGAAGAAGGGGCCGGTGGGGCGGGTCATGGCGGGTCCGGGATCGGGGAACGGGGATCGACGGGGGCGAGTGAGGGGCGGGGATGGAACGCTCCACCCCGCCCCTGCCCGGCTACTTCCAGCGGCTGGCGGAGAACTCCGGCAGGTCGTCGGCGTGGGGCGTGAACTCAAGCTGCCCCGACATCGCATAGTACTTGGCCGAGGTGAACAGCGGGACCCAGTAGGCCTGCTCGGCGATGCGGATCAGCGCCTTGCGATAGTTCTCCTTGCGGACCGCCGGGTCGGTGTTGGTGTCAGCGATCGTCAGCCACTCGATGACCTGCTTGTCCTGGGCCAGGTCGTCCGGGCTGCCGCGGAAGAAGTAGCTGGCGGAGCCCGAGACGTCGTTCATGCCGTAGGACGCCCAGCTACCCTGGATGAGCTGTGCCTCGCCGCTGCGCCACTTAGGCCGCAGCGCCTCGTACTGCAGCATGCGCAGGCGGGCCTTGATGCCGACCTTGGCCAGGTCGCCGATCACCGCCTCGGCATATTCGCGCTGGCGATAGGAGTAGAGGTCGACCTCGAACCCGTCCGGCACGCCGGCCTCGGCCAGCAGGGCCTTGGCCTTGGCCGGGTCGTAGGCGTAGCGCGGCACGTCCTGGGTGCAGCCGAACTGCGTCGGGTAGCAGGCGGCCTCGATGACCTCCGACACCTCGCCCACGAGGCCCTTGGCGATCGCCTGCTTGTTGATGGCGTGGTTCATCGCCTGACGGACGCGCAGGTCCAGCATCGGCGACTTCGGCCCACGGCCTGCGGCATCGAGCTGCAGGTAGTTGAGCCGGCTGATCGAGACCTGCTTCACCGCCACGCCGCGACGGCCGTCGAGCTGCTTGGCCTTGTCGGGCGCCACGTCCCAGATCAGGTCGAGCTGGTTCGTCATCAGCAGGGCGAGCTGGGTGTCGAGGTCGGGGATCGTGCGGACATGGACCTTGCCGATGGTCGGCTTGGGCCGCGAGCCGTCGAAATAGGCCGCGTGCTTCTCCAGCATCACGCCCTCGCCCGGGTCGATCGAGCGCACCTTGTAGGGGCCGGTGCAGATCGTCTTGACCGCGCCGAAATCCTTGGGCGCCTTGCCCTGCGCGCCGGCGCGGAAGGGCGGGGCCTTGTCGTAGTGGCCGGCCGGCAGGATCGGCAGCGGGCCGGAGACATATTCCAGCGCCGCCGGGAACGGCTCCTTCAGCAGGATGCGGACCTTGTCCTCGCCGATCGCCTCGGCACTCTTGATCCACTTCACGTTCGACTGCGCGATGACCGCGTTGTCGGGGTTGGCGATGTGGTTGAAGGTGTAGGCGACGTCGGCGGCCGAGAACTTGCGCCCGTCATGGAAGACGACGCCTCGGCGCAGGTCGAATTCCAGCGTCAGGTCGTCGACCCAGCGGTGCGCGGTGGCCAGGCCCGGCTGGTACTCGCCCGACTTCGGCTCGCGATAGAGCAGGTTGTCGCAGACATTCCGGTACATCACCACCGACTCCCGCGTCTGCGAGTAGTAGGGGTCGATGCTGGGCGCCTCCTGGCTGATCGCCCAGGTCAGCGTGTCGTTCGACTTGCCGGCCGAGGCCGGGGCGGCGAGCGCGCAGATCGCCGCGCCCGCCAGCAGGAAGACTTTCGCTCTCATCCTTGCAGCTCCTGTTCGGTATCTTTTCTTAGGGTGCGACCAGCCCGCCGATCGACAGGCCGCCGCAGACATGCAGCAACTGGCCGGTGACGTAGCTGGCGCGTCGGTCGAGCAGGAAGGCGACGGCGTGCGCCACCTCCTCCGGCTGGCCGGGCCGGCCGAGCGCGATCGAGTTCCACAGCCGGGCATCGGTGGCGTTGCCGTCCTGTGGGCCGGCGTCCCCGTCCTCGGCGATCAGGCCGGGGGCAATGGCATTGACCGTGATGCCGTCGGCCGCCAGCTCCAGCGCCCAGGTGCGGGTGATGGTGTTGATCGCGCCCTTGGTGGCGGCAAAGAGGTTGCGCCGTTCCTGGCCCAGCGCGTCGCGGCTGGAGATGTTGACGATCCGGCCGAAGCCGGCAGCCCGCATCGCCGGCAGTACCGCCTGCACGCATAGCAGCGGCTGGGACAGGTTGGCCGCGACCGCGCGGTCGAAGCCGGCGACGGTGAAGTCGGCCAGCCCGCCCGGCATGTCGCGGTCGGCGTTGTTGACCAGCCGGGTGACGCGATAGGCGGCCGCGATCTCGGCCAGGGCTTGGCGGGTCGCGGTGGCATCGTCCAGGTCGGCCAGGAAGAAGGGGCCGGCGTCGCTGCCGTCGGCCGGCGGCCGGCGGTCGAGGTTGACGACGAGTTGCCCGTCCGCGCGCAGGCGCTCGGCGATGGCGCGGCCGATGCCCTGGCTGGCACCGGTGACGAGGGTGGCTTCGGGCATGGGAGTGGTTTCCATCACGCGGCCTGCACGCCGACCGCCTGGCCGCCGCAGACATAGAGAATCTGGCCGGTGATGAAGCCGGCCCGGGCGTCGAGCAGGGAGGCGACGGCGTGGGCGACCTCGGCCGGCTCGCCGAAGCGGCGCATCGGCACCGAGCGCAGGATGGCGTCGGTGCGCGGGTCGCCCGGCGGATTGCCCTTCTGGAACAGCTCGGTGTTGATCGGGCCCGGCCCGATGGCGTTGACCGTGATCCCCTGCTGGGCGAATTCGAGCGCCCAGGTGCGGGTCGCGGCCAGCAGCCCGCCCTTGCTCATGCCGTAGGTGGTGCGCAGCTCCTTGCCCATCAGCGTGCGGCTGGAGATGTTGACGACCCGCCCGAACCCGGCCGCCTGCATGCCGGGCAGCAGTGCCTGGAAGCAAAGGAAGGCGCTGCGCAGGTTGACCGCCAGCGACCGTTCGACGTTCTCCAGGCTGACCTCGCCCACCGGCTGCGGCCAGACGATGCCGACATTGTTGACCAGCCGCGTCACCGGCCCGTCGGCCAGCACGGCGGCGAGCACGGCCTGGGTGGCCGCGGCGTCGCCCAGGTCTACCTGGAGGAACTGGCCCACGGCATCGGGCTTCGGCGCCTGGATGTCGAGGTTGACGACGGCATAGCCGTCGCCATGCAGGCGGCGGACGATGCCCTCGCCGATGCCGCTGCTGCCGCCGGTGACGACGACGCGGCCGGTGGCTTCTGCGTGAACGCTCATGCCCATGGCCCTAGTACTGGGCCGCGGCGGCACCGACATCGACGGTCGAGCCGCGGACATAGCCGCTGGCGACGCCGGGCGCGATGTCGCGGAACCCCTCCACCCGGAGCCAAAGGCGCAGCATCAGGCGGCGCAGTGCCGGATCGGCCTGCTCGACCCAGCCGGTACGGGCATGCAGCATGGTGTAGTTGCTGATGATCTGCAGGTCGCCCGGCTGCAGGTCCATGTCGAGCCGGTTCTCGGGCGCCAGCGCGCGCTCGAGCAGCAGGTCGAGGGCGGCGCGCTCGCGCATCGGCAGTGCGGTGCCAAGCTTGCGCTGGGCGGTCTCGATCATCTTGGCGTTGAAGACGCAGCTGAGCTTGCCGGCATGGTAGGTGAAGATCGGGATGCGCCCGTCGGTCACCTCCTGGCCGCTGGAATTGGCGGCATCGCCGCGCATGTCGTAGAGGTAGCCGTCATAGAGCGGCCCCAGCAGGTCGGGCGCCCGCTCCAGCACGTCGTTGTGGAGCGTGACGGCGCTGACGACGCGGCTGATGCCACCCGAGCGCGCCTTGCGCACGCACAGCAGGGCCACCACGTCGGCCGGATCGGTATGGGGCAACTGCTCGGCCGAGGTGGCCGAGCCGTTCACGTTGGGGGCGTTGTAGTCGAGGCCCTGGTCTGTGATGTGGGCGATCAGGTTGTCGCGCACGCCCCCCAGATTGAGGCTGGCGCGCTGCGGCAGTGGCCGGCCGATCTGGATGCCCAGCCCCCACAGCAGGCTGCTCAGCACGTCGGCATCGTATTTTTCGACCGGCAGGCCGCGGATCAGGGCCGCCCCCCGGCCGTTCTGCACCTGGTCCAGGACCGACCGCATCACGCCCTTGAGGATCGGCAGGTCGAAGTCCGCCGCCGCGAACTCGCCCGCGCGCAGGCCCCGCGCGCCGACCGCGGCGATCGCCCCGTCGATCTCGGCCAGCGCGTCGGCCGTCAGTTCGTAGACCCAGGAACGGTCCCGCTCCATGTCCGCCACCTTCCAGGCGGATCGGTCGGTTACCGGCAGGTGCAGCATCTCGGTCATGAAGTCCTCCGCCGCCGCGCGCGCGGGCGCCCGGCACTGTCGTCGAGAGCAGGTTCAGACAAACCAGAATCGGACTCGGGGCCGGCCTCCAGCCCAGCCGCCCGCGCCTTCAGCAGGCGTCGCTTGCCGGCCAGCACATGGTCCTCGCCCAGGATGCGGGCGCGATCGCCGTCGCCGGCCTGGATCGCCTGGATGATGGCGACATGCTCGGCATTGGATTCGCCCATCATTGGCGGCGCCGACAGCACACCACGGCGCGACAGATGGGCTTCCTTCAGCAGCGTCTCGTAGATCTGGGCGGCCTTCCCATGGCCGGAGAAGGCCATCAGGGCATCGTGGAATTCGAGGTTCGCCTGGTAGTAGCGACGGCCGTCGCCCGCCTCCAGCGCCTGGCCCATGCCCTCGACCATGGCCGCCAGCCGGTCCTTCTGCTCGCGGCTGCCGCCGGTCGAGATCAGGGCGCAGGCGAAGCCGGTCAGCAGGGCACGCATGTCGTAGAGCTCGAGCAGTTCGTCGGTCGAGACCTCGCGCACGAAGACGCCGCGGTTGGCAATGCTGGTCAGGAGGCCACTGCGCTCGAGCGCGCTCGTAGCCTCGCGCACCGGGCCTCGGCTCACGCCCAGCTGGGCCGCGATCAGCTGCTCGCTGACCCGCTCGCCGGCCTTGATCTCGCCGCTCAGGATCATCCGCTCCAATTCCTTGTGCACGATCGTGCCGAGCGATTCCGAGCGCCGCTGCGCGATCGCCGCGGCGGCGGCCGGAAGGCTGGATGCCGAGGCACTGGACGGTGGGGGCTTTGGCGGCAGGCCGGCTTTGCTCATCCGGGAATTGAGCGGCGAAAACTGGAAACTGTCAACACTTACCCTGTTGACAGTTTCCATTCATCGACGGACCATCGGGCCATGCACAGACGCCCTTCCCCGCGCCTTGGCGCCGGCACCGCGCCGGCCGCGGCCCGATGACCCAGTTCATCCTGCGGCGTCTCGGCCTGGCGCTGGTGGTGGCCATGCTGGTGTCGACCTCCACCTTCCTGCTGCTGCGCCTGGCGGCCGACCCGGCCCAGGTGCTGGCGGGCGAAGGGGCGACCGTCGCCGACATCGAGAACATCCGCCGCATGTACGGCTTCGACCAGCCGTTGCTGGCGCAGTACTGGCACTGGGCCTTGCGGGCGCTGGGTGGCGACTTCGGCGATTCGCTGTTCCTGAAGAGCCCGGTGCTCGACCTCATCGCCGACCGCGCGCCGGTCACGATCACGCTGGCGCTCTGCTCGATCGGGCTGGCGCTGGTGGTGTCGATCCCGCTTGGCGTGGTGGCAGCGCTGAAGCCCAACACAGCCCTCGACCGCATCGCGCTCGGCACCGCCGTCGTCGGCCAGGCGATGCCCAGCTTCTTCTTCGCGCTGCTGCTGATCCTGGTCTTCGGCGTCCACCTGGAATGGCTGCCGATCAGCGGCAGCGACAGCTGGCTGCACTACGTCATGCCTTCCATCGTGCTGGGCTACTACGCCATGCCGGCCCTGATGCGGCTGACCCGCGGCGGCATGCTGGAGGTGCTGGGCTCGGACTATATCCGCACCGCGCGCGCCAAGGGGCTGCGGCCGCCGGCCGTCCTCTTCAAGCATGCGCTGCGCAACGCCATCGTCTCGGTGGTGGCGGTCGCGGCGGTGCAACTCGGCTTCATGCTGGGCGGGTCGGTGGTCGTCGAATCCATCTTCTCGCTGAACGGGCTGGGCCGGCTCGCCTACCAGTCGATCCAGCGCGCCGACTTCGACACGATCCAGGCGATCATCCTGATGATCGCCGGCGTCTATGTCCTTCTGACCTTCCTGGCGGACGTGCTGAACGCATGGCTCGATCCGCGGATCCGGGTGTCCTGATGTCGGCGACAGGCGATCTGGGCACGCCGCCCTTCCGCGCGGTGGTGGCGGCCGAGCCGGCAGCCCCCTCGCCCGCCACCATCCTGCGCCGACGGGCCCTGTCCCATCGCGGCGTCACCATCGGCGGCGGGGTACTGGCGTTCATCTTCCTGATCGCGCTGGCGGCCCCGCTGCTGGCGCCGCACGACCCCTACGCCCAGGACCTGAGCCGCCGGATGCTGAAGCCGGTGTGGGAGGCGACGGGCACCTGGTCCCACCCGCTCGGCACCGATTCCTTCGGCCGCGACTACCTCTCGCGCATCATCTATGGCGCCCGCGTTTCGCTGCTGATCGGCTTTGCCGCCATGCTGCTGTCGGGCCTGGTCGGCACGGCGCTGGGCGTGGCGGCCGGCTATTTCGGCGGTCGGGTCGACATGGTGGTGACGACGCTGGTGACGACGCGCCTGGCCATGCCCGCCATCCTGATCGCGCTGGCGGTGGTGTCGCTGGTCGGCAGTTCGTTGTGGATCATCATCCTGGTGCTGGGCCTGCTGCTGTGGGACCGCTTCGCCGTCGTCATGCGGGCGGCCACCCAGCAGGTGCGCCATCTGGACTACGTCGCGGCCGCCGAGGCGATCGGCTGCTCGACCACGCGCATCATACTGACCGAGACGCTGCCCAACGTCGCCAACCCGCTCATCGTCATCGCCACGCTGGAGATCGCGCACGCCATCCTGCTGGAGGCGGCGCTGTCCTTCCTCGGGCTTGGCGTGCAGCCGCCGACGCCGTCCTGGGGCCTGATGATCTCCGAAGGCAAGAGCTTCATGTTCTTCGAGCCCTGGCTGATCTGCATCCCGGGCTTCGCGCTCTTCGCGCTCGTCATGTCGGTCAACCTGCTGGGCGACGGCATCCGCGACGTGACCGCACCCGAGAACCGCAATTGAGCGCGCTGCTGGAGATCGACGGGCTGGAGGTCGACCTGCCGGTCGCCGCCGGCACCTTGCGAGCAGTGCGCGGCATCCGGCTGTCGGTCGAGCGCGGCCAGACTCTGTGCGTGGTCGGGGAATCCGGCTGCGGCAAGTCGCTGACCTCGCTCGCCATCATGGACCTGCTGCCGGCCCGCGCGGTGCGCCGGGCACGCCGGATGACGCTGGCGGGCGAAGACCTCCTGTCGGCCACGCCCGCGCGCATGGCCGACCTGCGCGGCCAGCGGCTGGCGATGATCTTCCAGGAGCCGATGACCAGCCTGAACCCGGCCTGGTCGATCGGCAACCAGCTCGAGGAGGCCCTGCTGCGCCATCGCCGGGTGCGCCGGGCCGAGGCCCGCGACCGCGCCGTCCACCTGCTGGAGCGGGTCGGCATCAGCTCGGCCGCCAGCCGGCTGGGGCAGTATCCCCACCAGCTTTCGGGCGGCCTGCGCCAGCGGGTGATGATTGCCATGGCGCTGATGTGCGGCCCCGACCTGATCATCGCCGACGAGCCGACGACCGCGCTCGACGTCACCATCCAGGCCCAGATCCTGCGCCTGCTGGCCGACCTCCAGCGCGAGTTCTCGATGGGGCTGCTGCTGATCACCCACGACCTGGGCGTGGTGTCGCGCATCGCCGACCGGGTAGCGGTCATGTATGCGGGCGAGATCGTCGAGACCGGCACGGCGCTGGAGGTGCTGGCCCACCCCCGCCACCCCTATACACAGGGTCTGATCGGCTGCATCCCACGCCCCGGCACCGGGGCGGCCGGCCAGCGCCTGGGCACGATCCCCGGCATGGTGCCGAACCTGGCCCGGCCGATCGCCGGCTGCGGCTTCATCGACCGCTGCCCCGAGCGCAAGGCCCATGCCTGCCGCCAGCCGGTGCCGCTGGCGGCGATCGGCACCGGCCGCGCCAGCCGCTGCGTCCTGGCGGCGGCCGCCGAAGAAGAACGTGTGCCGGCATGACCGTCCTGCTCGAGGGCCAGCAGCTCTACCGCTCGTTCCAGGTCGGCACCGGTTTCCTGAAGCCCAGGCGGACCCTGCATGCGGTGAATGGCGTATCCCTGTCGGTGCGCCGGGGCGAGGTGCTGGGGCTGGTCGGCGAATCCGGCTGCGGCAAGTCCACGCTGGCCCGCACGCTGCTGGGCGCGCTGGCGCCGAGCCGGGGCGAGATCCGCTTCGCCGGCAAGCCGCTGGCCGCGGCCGACCGGCTGGAACGCGCGCGGCGCATCCAGCCGATCTTCCAGGACCCCTATTCCTCGCTGAACCCGCGCCGCTCGATCGCCGGGATCATCGGCCAGCCGCTGCTGGTCCATGGCGTCGGCGACGCGGCCGAGCGCCGGCGCCGGGTGGCCGAGCAGATGGACCTGGTCGGCCTGCCGCGCCGGCACGCCGATTCCTACCCCTCGCAGCTCTCGGGCGGGCAGCGGCAGCGCGTCGCCATCGCCCGCGCCCTGGTGCTGCGCCCGCAACTCGTGATCGCCGACGAGCCGACCTCGGCGCTGGACGTGTCGGTGCAGTCGCAGATCCTGAACCTGCTGCTCGACCTGCGGCAGGAACTGGGGCTGACCTACATCCTGATCAGCCACAACCTGGCCGTCGTCGAGCACCTGGCGACGCGGGTGGCGGTCATGTATCTGGGTCGCATCGTCGAGGAGCGCACGACCGAGCGCCTGTTCGCCGGTGCCTGCCACCCCTATACCCGGGCGCTGCTGTCGTCGGTGCTGACGCCCGACCCGACGGCCGGCATGCCCGACGCGCCGCTCGGCATCGCCTTTCCCAACCCGCTCGACCCGCCGTCGGGCTGCGCCTTCCACCCCCGCTGCCCGGACGCCCAGCCGCTCTGCGCGGCCAGCAAGCCGGCGCCGGTGCGGGTCGATCGCGGCATCGACGGTGGCTTTGCCGAATGCCTGCGCTGCGAGCCGGCGGCCCCCGCCCGGCCCCATCCTGTCCCCGTTCACTGAGCCATTTCCCGCACGGAACCCGAGCCATGCCCGATCACACCATCGCCGAGCAGGCCATCCTCGACCAGCTTTCGGTCGCCAACGTCGAGCGCACCACCATCCAGATCGGCGAGGAGATCCCGTCGCGGCTGGCCGGCTCCGAGAACGGCCGGCGCATGGCCGAGTACAGCCGCGACCGCATGCTGGCCGACGGCATCGAGGCGCGTGTGCACGCGTTCCCCGGCCTCGTCAGCTTTCCCGGCCCCGCCCGCCTGCGGGTGACGGCACCCGTGGAGATGGAGATCGAGGCCAACACGCTGGGCCACAGCGAGCCGATCGAGAACATGACGGGCGAGGTCGTCTATGTCGGCTCCGGTGCCTACGCGGACTATGTCGGGCTCGACGTGCGCGGCCGCATCATCCTGACCGAGCTGTCCTACGCCCCGGCGCGGCACGAGAAGCAGCGCATCGCGGCCGAGATGGGGGCAGCCGCCGCCATCATGATGAACTGGGGCCGGCCCGAGGACACCGCGGTCCCGTTCGGCTCGGTCAAGCCCGCCTGGGGCAACCCGACGCCGGAGACCTTCCGCGACGAGATGCCGACCATCCCCTGCATCGCCACCGCGCGCTCCACCGGCCTGAAGCTGAAGGCGCTGTGCGAGGCGGGCCCGGTGACAGTCGAGCTGAGCGCCATCGTCGACAATCGCTGGACGCCCGTCCACCTGACCGAAGGCGTGATCCCCGGTACGCGCAGCGACGATTTCGTCGTGCTGGCTGGCCACCAGGATTCCTGGCCCGGGCCGGCATCGACCGACAATGCGTCGGGCAACGCCGTCATCCTGGAGCTGATGCGGGTCTTCCACCAGAACCGCCACAAGCTGCGCCGCGGCATCACCGCCGGCTTCTGGACCGGGCACGAGACCGGGACCATGGTCGGCTCCACCTGGTATGTCGACCGGAACTGGCGCCGGCTGCGCGACCATGCGGTCGGCTACATCCTGATCGACCAGCCCTCCTGCACCGGCACGATGCGCTGGGGTGCGTCGTCCAACGTCGAGTTGAAGCGCTTCCACCAGGCGATCGAGGGTCGCCTGCTGGGCAACCGCTCCTATTCCTGGGAGCGCAAGAAGAAGCACGGCGACTGCTCCATGTTCGGCATGGGCATCCCGATGATCTTCGCCATGGGCCAGTTCTCCGAGCAGGAGCTGAAGGAGACGGCGCTGGCCAACTGGGGCTGGTGGCACCACACGCTGGACTGCACGATCGACAAGGTCGACTTCGAGTTCATGGTCGACCACCTGCGCATCTATGCGGCCTACCTGTGGGAGCTCTGCACCGCGGTCGTCCTGCCCTACGCCTATACGGAAAGCGCGCAGCAGTTCGTGAAGCGGCTCGAGGACCTGTCGCCGGCTGGCGAGGCGATCGGCATGGACGAGGCCCTGGCGGCGGCCCGCAAGCTGCACGCGCAGGCGGTTGCGTTCGATGCCTTCTGCGACGGCTGGCGGACCCACTACGCCGCTGCGCCGGCTGCCAACGAGGCGGGGGGCGACGAAGCGGCAGCCGATGCCATCAACCTCGCGATGAAGCGCGTGAACCGCCTGCTGATCCCGCTGTCGAGCACGGTGCGGGGCACCTACGAGCACGATGCCTACGGGCTGACGGCGCAGACGACCGTGCTGCCCGCGCTCTACGAGGTGGGGGTGTTGGCCAGCCAGGAGACCCCGGCGCGCTGGATGCTGGAAACCAAGCTGCGGCGCGAGGTGAATCGCACCGCCGACACGCTGCAGGATGCGACCGAGCTGCTGGCCGACACGATGGCGCGCTGGCCGCGATAGCCGCGCGCACCGCCCGCGGCATAGGATCGGGACGGCACATCCCCGCCATCTACAGGAGCATCCAGCCATGAAGCGCATCGAACCCGGCTCCCGCCTCAGCAAGGCGGTCGTCGCCAACGGCTTCGTCTACATCTCGGGCCTGACCGCACGCGAGAAGGTGCAGGACGTCGCCGCCCAGACCACCGACATCCTGGCCCAGATCGACGGCTATCTCGCCGCCGCCGGCACCGACAAGAGCCGCCTCGTGATGTGCAACATCTGGCTCGTCGACATCGGCACCTTCAACACCATGAACGGTGCCTGGGAAGCCTGGGTCGACCCCAAGAACCCACCCGCCCGCGCCACCGTGGAATCCCGCCTGGGCGGCCAGGGCAACCTGGTGGAGATCAGCGCCATCGCGCTGGCGCCGACGGCCTGAGCGACCAGGCAAGGCCCGCCTACGGGCGGACCTTGCCGGCCAGGTAGGCCTCCATCGCCGCCCGGTCCAGGAACTCCGGCGTCGTGTCCGGCACGCCCAGGTAATAGATCGTGAAGGCCGGTCGACCCGCCGCCAGCGCATCGGCGCCGGCCGCGAAATGCAGCTCCAGGCTGGGATGGTCGGCCAGCAGGCGACGGGGCACGACGATGTCGGCCCCGGCCGCCACGGGACGGGCCGCGGCAAAGGTCGTGCGGGCGCCGCCGAACGGGTCGACGCCCTCGACCAGCAGGTGCAGCCCCTTGCCCGAGCGGTCGAGGACGCGGATCACCACTTCGGTCCGATCCTCGTCGGCGTGGCGCAGGACCGCCCATTCCAGGGCCACGTCGGCCGAGGCGTAGTGGGCATCGGCACCATGGATGCGCTCGGCCGCCCAGGCCGCGGGAAGCGCCAGGCAGAGCAGGATCGCGGCGACAAGGCGGGTGATCATGGCGTGCCCTCCGGCAGGATCTGCACGCCCTGGCGCGGCAGGGTGACGATGACGGCGCTGCCGGGCGGGAATCCGGCCCCCTCGGCCGGGTCGAAGGCGACGGCGTGGATCTGCTCCCCGCCGACCGCGACTTGGTATTCGACCTTCTCGCCCAGATAGGTGCGCAGGCGCACGGTGCCGGGCAGGCCCACGCCGGCGGCGGCCAGCGCCACCGATTCCGGCCGCACGACGAGGCGCACCGCCATGCCCTGGCGCAGACCGGCCTCGCCGGCGGCAAGGGTGACGATGGAGCCGGCAACGGCGACCCGGACCGTACCCGCCGCCACCGCCTCGACCGTGCCGCGGAGCAGGTTGGAGCGGCCGATGAACTCGGCCACGAAGGTGCTGGCCGGCCGGCGGTAGAGCGTCTCGGCGTCGCCCAGTTGGACCACCTCGCCCTTGTTCATCACGGCGATGCGGTCGGAAATCGCCATCGCCTCCTCCTGGTCGTGCGTCACATAGACCGACGTGATGCCGAGGCGCTTCTGCAGGCTCTGGATCTCGCCGCGCATCTGCACCCGCAGGCGGGCGTCGAGGTTCGACAGGGGCTCGTCGAACAGCAGGACGCGCGGGCGGATGACGATGGCGCGGGCCAGCGCCACGCGCTGCTGCTCGCCACCGGAAAGCTGGCTCGGCAACTGCCGCTCGTAACCGGCCAGGCCCACCAGTTCCAGCACCTCGCCGACGCGCCGCCCGATCTCGGCCGCCGGCGCCTTGCGCACGCGCAGGCCGTAGGCGACGTTCTCGGCCACCGACAGATGCGGGAAGAGCGCGTAGCTTTGGAAGACAAAGCCGATGTCGCGGTCGCTCGCCAGCCAGTCGGTGACGTCGCGGTCGCCGATACGGATGCGGCCGGCACTGGGCTCCTGGAAGCCCGCGATCATGCGCAGGGTCGTGGTCTTGCCGCAGCCGGACGGCCCCAGCAGCGTCATCAGCTCGCCCGGCTCGATCGTCAGGCTGACGTCGCGGGCGGCATAGACCAGCCCCTTCACGCGGTGGCGGAACTGCGCCGACACCCCGTCCAGCCGGATGCCGACGGGGGCGCCGGTGGCGGCCGCCATCACCCGCCGCCCATGCCGGCGACCGGCATTTCCTGGCCCGTGCGCAGCCGCCGCAGCAGGGCGTTGACGGCGGCGGTCACGATCATCACCACGATGATGACGAAGACGGAGAAGGCGGCGGCCGGCCCCAGCGCCAGCTCGGTCATGTTCTCGAGGATGCGCACGGTGATCAGGGTCCAGTCGATGGACACGAGGAAGATCGTGGCGCTGATCGCCGTCATCGAGCGGATGAAGACAACGCCGAGGCCGGCGAAGAAGGCCGGCATGATCAGCGGCAGGACGACGCGCCGGAAGGTGGTGCCGCCCTTGGCGCCCAGGCTCTCGGACGCCTCCTCCAGGCTGCGGTCGATCTGGTGGAGCTGGGCGATGGTCGCGCGGATGCCGGTCGGGCTGTAGCGGAAGACGTAGCAGGCGATGATGATGAGCGCCGTGCCGGTCAGCGCCACCGGCGGGTCGTTGAAGGCGATGAGGTAGGCGATGCCGACGATGGTGCCGGGCAGGGCGTAGTTCACCATCGCCGCCATCTCCAGCACCTGGCGGCCGGCAAAGCGGCCGCGCGCCACGATGTAGCCGACGAGGACGCCGTAGAGCCCGCCCAGCGGCATGCCGATCAGCGCGATGATCAGGGTGTCGCCGATCGCCTTCTGCCCCTCGGTGAAGATCACGCGGTAGTGGTCGAGCGTCCACGTGTGGTTGGCGCCGAACGCCTGCACCAGCGAGGCGAAGATCAGCAGCGCATAGAGGTAGAGGACGAAGAGCGCGACCAGCAGGCAGGCGCCGACCAGCAGGATGCGGGCGGCCGGCGACACGCCCTTGGACGAACCGGCCGAGCCCGACTTGCCGGTGACCGTCACATACTGCCGCCGCCCCACCCAGTAGCGCTGGGCGACATAGACGACGAGTGCCGGCACCAGCAGCACGAAGGACAGCACCGCCCCGCCCTGCAGGTCGAAGAGGCCGGTGATCTGCAGATAGGCCTCGGTCGGCAGGACCGGGAAGCGGTTGCCGGCCAGGATCAGGGGCGTGGCGAAATCCGCCAGCGAGCAGGCGAACAGCAGCAGGAAGGCGTTGGCCAGCCCCGGCACGGCCAGCGGCAGGGTGACGGTGCGGAAGAGGTGCAGGCGCCGGCTGCCGAGGCTCATCGCCATCTCGTCCAGCGTGTTCCCCATGGCCGACAGGACCGGGCGCAACGTCAGGTAGGCGATGGGAAAATAGGTCAGCGTCTCGGCCGCCAGCGTGCCCGACAGGCCATAGATGGTGACGCCCTTCAGGCCGAGCAGATCATGGGTGATGAGGCCGCGCGGCCCGAACGAGAAGATGAGCGAGATCGAGGTGGTGAAGGGTGGCGAGATCAGCGGCAGCAGGGTCGCGATGTCGAGGAAGCGCACCCAGCCCGCCGACAGGCCGGCGCGGGCGGCGGTGAAGGCGAAGAGGAAGCCCAGCGCCGTGCCGATCACCCCCACCAGCGTCGCCAGCAGCAGGCTGTTGAAGAAGGCCGCCCGATGGTTGGGCTGGGCCAGCACCTCCAGCAGGGGGGCGATGCTGGGCTCGCCGCCGACCACGAACACGCGCGCCAGCAGCGCCCCCAGCGGATAGAGCACGAAGAAGGCCAGCAGGCCCGCGATCACCAGCGCCGTGATCGCCAGCGCCGGGTCGCGCATCCGCCGCCGGCGCACGGCCGTGGTCGCCATCATCCTTGCCCGAGACAGCGCCCCCGTCTTACGGCAACACCTCGGCGATCCAGCGGGCGACGAACTTCTTGCGGTTGTCCTGGGCGTAGGCGTCGTCGATCGGGAAGATCTTCGCTTGCTTGAGGATGCCAGCCAGCGACGCCTCGGTCTCGACCTTGGGGTGGGCCGGCACGAAGTTGATCTTGTGCTTAGCATAGAGCGACTGCATCGCGGGGCTGGTCGCCCAGTCGATCAGCTTGCGGCCGGCCTCGGCGTTCTTGGCGCCCTTCAACAGCGCGATGCCCTCGGCCGCGGTGCCGATGCCCTCGCGCGGGAAGCTGATCTCGACGTCGTAGCCCTTGGCCTTGGTGTCGAGCGCGTCGACGATGAAGAAGATGCCGCCCGCGGCCTGGCCGAGCCCCACCGGCAGCGTGCCGCCGCCGCCGCTCTTGGTGTAGAGCTGGACGTTCTGGCGCAGCTTCTTGAGGTAGGCGAAACCCTTCTCCTCGTCGCGGCCGTTCACCTCCATGACCGAGAAGATCCGGGTGACGGCGGTGCCGGACGTGCGGGCGTCGGCCATCTGGAGCATGTTGCGATAGGCCGGGTTCAGCAGGTCCTCCCACGAGGCCGGCGCCTTCAGCCCGTTCTCCTTGAGGAACTTCGCGTTGGTCATGAAGACCAGCGGGTCGTCGGCGATCGCCACCCAATGGCCGTTCGCCTCGCGGAAGCGCTCCGGCAGTTCGGCGAAGGCCGGCGGCTTGTAGGGCTCGAACACCCCCTCCTTGACGCCGGCGGCGAAGGTCTCGACCGGGCCGCCGAACAGCACGTCGACGCGCGGGTTGTTCTTCTCGGCCATGACGCGGGCCAGCGCCTCGCCCGACGAGAAGCGCAGGAAATTCACCTTGATGCCGGAGGCCGCCTCGAACTCCTGCAGCATCGGCCGGGCCCAGTTCTCGGGCCAGATCGAATAGGCGTTGAGCGTCTGGGTCTGGGCCTGGGCCGCCGACAGGACGGCCGAGATCCCCGCCACGGCCATGCCCAGAGCCGTGGCGATCCGCCGGACGACGCGCCCCGGCTCGGTTGCGATCGCTTCCACCATGGTCTCCTCCCGCCGGAGCATGCTGCCCCGAACCATTACCGTTTTGTTACGGCAATGTTGCGGGTTCCGCGCGGACCTGTCGAGAGGCCGTGATGCCGCTCAGGCCGGGCGCCGGGACTCCTGGAGCTTCACCATGGCCCACAGGGCGCGGTTGACCGGGGTGGGAATGCCCAGCGCCTGGCCCTTGCGCACGACATAGCCGTTCAGGTGGTCGATCTCGGTCGGCTTGCCGCGGGCCATGTCCTGGGCGGTGGACGAATACTGGCCCGGCATGCTGGCGGCGACGCCCAGCACCATCGCCTTCACCCCGTCGTCCAGGCCGATGCCCAGGCCCCGTGCCACCGCCAGGCATTCGTCGACCGCGTCGGCCATGACGTCGGTGACGCCGGGAACCGCCACCATGTGGCCGTAGGACACCTGGGCCACGGCCGACAGCGCATTGTGGGCGCAGTTGGTGACGAGCTTGCCCCACAGCACCGTCTCGACCGCATCGGAGACCGTCGTGGGGATGCCGGCGGCGCGGAACCCGGCGGCGATCGCCTCCACCCGGTCGCCGGTGCCGACGACGATGTCGCCGCGACCATGATGCTTCACATGGCCCGGGGCGGGGATGCCGGCCGCGACATAGACGACGGCGGGCACGGCCGGCCGGCCCAACACGCCGGACAGGCGGGTGGCGTTGTCGACGCCGTTCTGGAACGAGAAGATGGTGGCGTCGGGCCGGAGATGGGGCCGGATCGCCTCGCCCGCCGCCTCGGTGTCCGACGACTTCACGCAGAACAGCACCACCTCGGCATCGGCCAGCGCGGACGGCTCAGTCGACGCGCCCAGGGCAACCCGGTCGTCGAAATCCGCCATCTCGAGCCGCAGGCCGCCGGCCGCGACCTGGTCGACCAGCGCCTGGCGCCCGATCAGCGTCACGGCGTGACCGGCCCTGGCCAGCATGGCGCCATAGTAGCAGCCCACGGCACCCGCACCCATGATCGCAACCTGCATCCCCGCTCTCCGTCCCTCAATCCGACAAGGGACGCACCATAAGCGGGGAAGCGGGCGTTCGCGTAGCGCGGATGCGCAAGGCCCCCGGCTCAGCCCGGCAGTCTTGCCAGGATGGCGCCGCCCTCGACGCGGACGGGAAAGGTCTCGATGTCGCGGGAGACCGGGGCGCCGACCGCCTTGCCCGTCGGCACGTGGAACAGGCCCTGGTGCAGCGGGCACTCGATGATGTCGTCCTGGAGGTAGCCCTCGGCCAGGCGGGCATGGGCGTGGGTGCAGATGCCGGCCGTCGCGAAATAGGTGCCACGGAGGTTGAAAAGTGCGAGGCAACGCTCGCCGACGGTCACCTCGATCACGTCGTCCTCCGGCACGTCGCCTACGCGGGCGATCTCCGTCCAGGCCTGCTCATCGCCCATGGGCACCATGCTCCCTATTTCTCGACATCGACCAGGCCCTTCACGAACCAGCGCTGCATGGCGACGACGACCAGGATCGGCGGCGTCATGGCGAGGATGGCGGTCGCCATGACCACCGGCCAGTCGATCGAATCGTCGCCGACGGCGAGCAGGCGGTAGACCCCGACGACGATCGTCTCCAGCTCCTTGGTGACCAGGAGCGGCCAGAGATACTGGTTCCAGCCATAGATGAAGAGGACGACGAAGAGGGCCGCGATATTGGTCGCCGACAAGGGCAGCAGCACGCTCCAGAGGAAGCGGAGCGGGCCCGCCCCGTCGATGCGCGCGGCCTCGGCCAGCTCCTTGGGCACGGTCAGGAAGAATTGCCGGAAGAGGAAGGTGGCGGTCGCCGAGGCCAGCAGCGGCACGATGAGGCCGGCATAGGAATCGAGCATGCCGAGGTCGGCCACGACCTGGAAGGTCGGCAGGATGCGCACCTCGGCCGGCAGCATCAGGGTGACGAAGACGAGCCAGAAGAACAGCATCCGCCCAGGAAAGCGGAAATAGACGATGGCGAAGGCCGACAGGATCGAAATGACGATCTTGCCGACCGCCACGCACACCGCCATCACCAGGCTGTTCCACATCATCGCCGCGACCGGGGTCTTGCGCGACAGGGCGCCGCCGCCCTCGGTCAGGACGGACCAGTAGGTCTCCAGCCCGTGGCTGCCCGGCAGCAGGGGCATTGGCACGGCGCGGATGTCGCGCGAGGTCAGGGTCGAGCCGACGAAGGCCACCCAGATCGGGAAGGCTACGATGAAAAGTCCGACCAGCAGCACGCCGTGGCGGAAGAGCGCGGTGCGGATGCGTTCGGCGCGGGGATGCTTCATGCGTAGTGCACCCGTTTCTCGACCGACCGGAACTGGATGACGGTCAGCACCACGACGATCGCCATCAGCACCACCGACTGGGCCGCCGAGGCACCCAGGTCGAGCGTCAGGAAGGCGTCGCGATAGACCTTGTAGACGAGGATGCTGGTGGCCCCGGGGCTGCCCGGGCCGCCGGCCGTCACCGCATGGATGATGCCGAACGTGTCGAAGAAGGCGTAGATGCCGTTCACGACCAGCAAGAAGAAGGTCGTGGGCGACAGCAGCGGCATGATGATGGCCCAGAACTGCCGTGCCGGCCCGGCGCCGTCGATCGCGGCCGCCTCCAGCAGCGAGCGCGGGATCGCCTGGAGGCCGGCCAGGAAGAAGATGAAGTTGTACGAGATCAGCTTCCAGGTGGCGGCCAGGATGACCAGCGCCATCGCCTCGGTGCGGTCGAGGCGGTGGTTCCAGTCCCAGCCGAAATGCTGGTGCAGGATGTAGGGGACGATCCCCACCACCGGCGCGAACAGGAAGAGCCAGAGGATGCCGGCGATCGCCGGTGCGATGGCATAGGGCCAGATCAGCAGGATGCGATACCAGGACCGGCCGCGGATCACGTGGTTGGCGGCATTCGCCAGCATCAGGCTGGCGCCCAGCGCCAGGGTGGCTACGGCGGCCGCGAACAGGATCGAGATGCCGAGCGAGTGCCAGAAGGCCGGGTCGGCGAACAGGCGATCGAAGTTCTCGAACCAGACGAAGCGGCGCGACAGGCCGAACGCGTCCTCGCGCAGCACCGACTGGTAGATCGCCTGGCCCGCCGGCCAGAGGAAGAAGACGATGGTGACCACGACCTGGGGCGCCAGCAGCAGGTAGGGCACGAAGCGGTCGCGGAACACCATCGCCGGATCAACGCTGGTCGGACTGGAACTGCCGCAACAGCACGTTGCCGCGCTGGACGATGGCGGCGGCGGCCTGCTCGACCGTCTTGCTGCCGCCCCACAGCGCCTCCATCTCCTCGTTCCAGACGTTCTGGATCTGGAGGTAGTTGCCAAGGCGGATGCCGCGCGAGTTCTCGGTCGGCGGGTGCAGGTCCAACTGGCGGATCGAGGTGTCGGTGCCGGGATTCTTCTCGTAGAAGCCCTGCGCCTTGGTCAGCTCGTAGGCGGCCGACGTGATCGGCAGATAGCCCGTGCGCTGGTGCGAGGCCGCCTGCACCTCGGCGTTGGAGAGGTAGGTGAAGAAGGCGGCGATGCCCTTGTAGGCGGCGGGGTCATGGCCGGCCAGCGCCCACAGGCTGGCGCCGCCGATGATGGTGTTCTGCGGCCCGCCATTGGGACCGCGCGCGAATTCCGGCCAATAGGGCAGCATGCCGATGCCGAAGCGGAAGGCGGCTTCCTTCTTCACCCCGGCATAGCCGGCGGACGAATTGAACATGACCGCGCACTGGCCCGAGGTGAACAGCGCCTGGGCGTTGTTGCCGCGGCCGGCATACTTGAACAGGCCCTGGTCGAGCATGCGCTTGGACCAGGCCAGGTGATGCAGGTGCAAGGGCTCGGACAGCTTCAGCTCGGTGTCGAGGCCGCCATAGCCGTTGGCCTTGGTCGCCACCGGCCAATTGTGCCAGGCGGACAGGTTCTCCAGGAAGATCCATTCCTGCCAGGACAGCGTGAAGGCACAGCGCGAGCCGCCGACGGCCGCCAGCTTGCGCGACGCCGCCTCGAATTCCGGCCAGGTGCGGGGCGGGTTCTCGGGGTCGAGGCCGGCCGCCACGAAGGCGTCCTTGTTGTAGTACATGACCGGCGTCGACGAATTGAACGGCAGCGACAGCATCCGTCCCTGCGGGTCGGCGTAGTAGCCGACGACGCCCTTCAAGTAGATCGATTCGTCGAACTTGGCGCCGATGCGGCTGACCAGTTCGTGCACCGGCACGGTCGCCCCCTTGGCGGCCATGAACTGCGCCGTGGCGTAGGTCGGCACCAGGAGGATGTGGGGCTGGGTCTTGGTGCGGAAGCCGGCGATGGCCGCCGTGATCGATTCCGCATAGCCGCCCTTGAAGGTCGGCACGACGCGATATTCGGCCTGGCTGGTGTTGAAGCCCTTGGCCAGGTCGTCGATCCAGTCGCCGAGCGCGCCGGCCAGCCCGTGCCACCACTGGATCTCGGTGGCGGCCTTTGCTGGCGTGGCCAATGCCAGCACGCCGGCGCAGGCAAGCGCCAAGAGGCGGTTCTTCATGTGCTGCTCCCTCCCCGACGGCGTCTGCGCGCCGCCTGGAGGGGAGGGTCGCCCGGGCCACGGACGGCCCGCAAATTCATAAAAACGATGCCGTCCATTCACCCCCGGCCGTGCGACCGGCAATTATGCCGACGGCAGATCGGCATAGGTGGCGGCCAGCGCCATGAAACCCGCGATCGAGCGCACGTTGCGGCGGCCCTGGAGGCAGATGGCGAAGGCCTCGGTCGCGGCATCGGCGTCAAGCAGGCGCAGCGCCCGCAGGCGGGGATCGGGCGTGAACTCGGCCTCCGACAGGATGCCAACGCCCAGCCCCTCGGCGACCGCCTCGCGCACCGCCTCGCGCGGCACCTCCAGCACGACGTTGGGCTTGATCCGCGCCTGGCGCAGCGCGCGCTCGAACGCCTCGCGGGTGCGCGACCCGGCCTCGCGCATCACCAAGGGCTCGTTCTCCAGCTCGGCTAGGCGGATGGCCCCGCGCTCGGCCCAGCGATGGTGGCGGGAGACGAAGACGATCACCGCCTGGCGTTGCAGGGGCACGGCGGTCAGGCGGGAGTCCTCCGCCCCGCCGCCGACCACGGCGACGTCGAGCCGGCCCTCCAGCACCTCGTTCAGGATCGCCTCGGAATTGCCCGTCCGCAGCGTCAGGGCCAGGTGGGGATGGGTCGCGCGCAGGCCGGCCAGCAGCTTCATCACGAAGAACGGCCCGACCGAGCCGACGCGCAGCGTGCCGGTGACGGCTCCGCCCAGGGCCTCCAGCAGGCCGATTGCCTCCTCCTCATGCTGGAAGATGCGGCGCGCCACGGCCAGCAGGGCGGCCCCGCTCTCCGACAGGGCCACGCCGCCCGGCAGGCGCTGGAACAGCTCGACGCGGTAGTGCTCCTCCAGCGCCTTCACCTGGGTGGTGATGGTGGGCTGACCGACATTGAGGGCCTGGGCCGCGCGGGTGAAGCTCAGATGCTCGGCCACCGCGAAGAACGACCGTAGCTGGTTGAAGTTGAGATACTTGATCCGCTCGGGCTCGCGCTCGCTCAATAGACCACCTCGCCCGTTCGGGTCGGCCGTCAGTGGGCGTCGGCGAGGCTGCGCAGGGTCCCCGCCAGCGGGCTGTCCGGCCGCGCCAGCTCCAGGACGACATCATAGTGGTTGCGGCCGGCCAGCACCATCGGCGGCGGCTGCCAGCGATGGCTGGCCAGCGCGTCGGCGAAGTGTTGCGACTGTTCGAGGAAGGCATCGGTCTCGTCCGCGCCGACGGCCAACGCGATCGGCACCCGGCCACTGCCCGCATGCACGACCGGGCTGAGGCGGGCAGCGGCCGCGGCATCGAGACGGAGGTCGGCATTGATCGAGGTGGCGCGGATCGGGTCCAGGTCGAAGACGCCGCTGATCGCCAGGCAGCCCCGCAACGGTGGCGGGCCGCCCCAGTCCGCCAGGGCCATCATCGCCGCCAGGTGCCCGCCGGCCGAATGGCCGGAGACGATGAGCCTGGCCGGGTCGCCGCCGAAGGTCCCGGCGTTTCGGTGCACCCACGCCACGGCCCGGCGCATCTGGTCGACGATGTGGTCGATCGTCACTGCCGGTGCCAGGTCGTACTCCACGACGACCGTCGCCCACCCGGCCGCCGCCGTCGCCGCGGCCACGAAGCGGTAGTCCTCCTTGCGGTGAGCCCGCCAGTAGCCCCCATGAATGAAGAGGTGGATCGGCCGGACGCCGGCCGGCGCCGGGAAGATGTCGGCCCGCTCTCGCGGTCCCGGACCGTAGGGCACGTCGAGGTGGGCGGGTAGTTCGCGGACGGCCTGCTCGCTCTCGGTCGCATAGCGGGCGAGGATCAGCTCCCGGTCCGGGTGCCGCCAGCGGAAGTCGTACTGGCGCTCCAGCGGCTCAGGCATGGAGCAGGACGGCGCGCGAGGACTGGCCGGTGCGCATCAGCTCGAACGCCTCGTTGACGGCGTCGATCGGCAGGGTATGGCTGACCAGCCCGTCCACCGTGATGGTGCCCGCCGCCAGCATGTCGGCATAACGGCCCAGTTGCGAGCGGCCCTTCACCCCGCCGAAATAGCTGCCCTTCAGCGTCCGGCCATAGCGCACCATGACCGGCCTGACGCCGATCTCCGCCCCGTCCGGCTCGACCCCGAGCAGGACGCAGGTGCCCCAGCCAACGCAGGTGCATTCGAAGGCCTGGCGCATGACGCCCAGTTCGCCGGAGCTCTCGAAGCTGACGTCGACGCCGCCATCGGTCATGTCGATGATAGCCGCGACCAGCCTCGGCCCCAGCGGCACCGGGTCGATCAGGTCGGTGGCACCGAAGCGGGCGGCCAGGTCGCGCTTCATCGGGTTGGGGTCGATGCCGATGATGCGCGCGGCCCCGGCGGCGCGCGCACCCTGGACGATGTTGACTCCAACCCCGCCCAACCCGAACACGGCCACCGTGTCGCCGGGCCGGACATCGTGCATGGCAGCACCGACCCCTGTCGTCACCCCACATCCCAGCAGGCAGGCCTGGGCCAGCGGCAGGTCGCTGCGGATGCGGGCGACGGCCACCTCGGGCACGACCGTGTAGCGCGAGAAGGTGGAGGTCCCCATGAAATGGTGGATCGGCTGGCCGTTCAGGCGGAAGCGCGCGGTGCCGTCGAGCAGCACGCCCAGGTCGCGGGTCTTGCGCGTCGACCAGCAGATGTTGGTGCGCCCGCTGCGGCATTGCCGGCAGGTCCCGCACTCCGCGCCATAGAGCGGCACGACATGGTCTCCCGGCCGTACCGTCTCCACGTCAGGGCCGACCTCCACCACCACGCCCGCCCCTTCATGGCCGAGGATGGCCGGCAGGGGCGAGTTGGCATTGATGCCCCAGAAGATCACCGCGTCTGTGTGGCAGACGCCGGTCGCCTTGATCTCGATCAGCACCTCGCCCGATTTCGGCCCCTCGACCTCGACCGTCTCCATCGTCATCGGCTGGTTGGCGCTGTGGCAGACCGCGGCGCGGGACTGGATCATGGCTGCTTCCGGTCGTGTGAGTTCTGGGACGGGCTGGACCCGGCCTCGATCGCGATGCGCGCCTGGCGGACGTCCTTGGGCCGGTTGACGCCGACGACACCCACCAGTTCGCCACCCAGCCGGCAGAGGACACTGAAGGCGCCAGTGGCCGGGTCGCCCTGCAGCTCGGCCTCGGTCGTGGCATTGGTCAGCCCGGCGAACTGCACGGTGGTGTCGTACTGGTCGGTCCAGAAGGTCGGCACCTTCGCCCGCGGCTGCGCGACGCCGAGGATGGTGCGGGCACAGGTCGCCGCCTGCTCCTGGGCGTTGTGCCAGGATTCCAGGCGCCATTCGCGATCGAAGCGGGCGCTGCGATGGCGGGCGACGTCGCCGATGGCATGGATCGACGGCAGGGACGCGCGGCAGCCGGCATCCACGACGATGCCGTCGCGCACCTCCAGCCCGGCCGCGCGCGCGAGCCGGTCATTGGGTGCCGAGCCGATGGCGACGATGGCGAGGTCGGCCGGCAGGGCCTGACCGCTGGTCAGCACGACCGAGCGCAGCCGGCCGTCGCCCACGAAGGCGGCGACGGAAGCATCGCAGCGGAGGTCGACGCCGCGCGCGCGATGCAGGCCCGCCACATGGTCGGCCACCAGCGCCGGCAGCACGCGGGCGAGCGGGCGGGGGGCGGCCTCCAGCACGGTGACGGTGCTGCCGCCCACGCGCAGGGTGGCCGCGACCTCCAGCCCGACCAGGCCGGCGCCGACGACGACGACACGGCCCCCCGGCGCGGCCGCCGCCGCAATCGCCTGGCAGTCCGCCCAGGTCCGCAGGACGTGGATGCCCGGGAGCCCGGCGCCCGGGATGCCGAGGCGCAGCGGTGTCAGGCCCGTGGCGAAGACCAGGTTCGTGAAATCCAGGCGGTCGCCGCCGTCGAGTTGCACGGTCCCGCCGGCGGGATCGACGGCAACCGCCCGGCGGCCGAGATGCAGGGCGACGCCCGCCTCAGAGTACCATTCGCGCGGGCGGACCAGCGCGCCCTCGAACGCGTCGGTGCCGCGCAGCAGGCCCTTGGACAAGGGCGGCCGCTCATAGGGCGGGTGGGGCTCGTCGCCGATCAGGGCGATCGGATCGGCATAGCCGCCGTCGCGCAAGGCGACCGCCAGCGCGCCCGCGGCGTGGCCGGCGCCGACGACAACCACGCCGGCCATCAGATGGAGCCCAGCATCAGATGAAGCCCGGCATCAGACGCAGAGCGGCATCAGGCGCGCGCGGCCGCGGCCCGCCGGTCGAGCAACTGGCGCAGCAGCGTGCGGTGGACGGCCAGATAGCCTGTCGAGACATGGGCCAGCCGGGGCGCCACCGCGCGATGCAGGCGGGGCAGCGCGTGGAACGGCAGCGACGGCAGCAGGTGATGCTCGGCGTGGTAGGGCATGTTCCAGAAGAGGAAGTTCAACAGCGGGTGCGCCCGGACGGTGCGCGTGTTCTCCAGCAGGTCGGGGCTTTCGGCGGCACCGGTATGCTCGGCCATGCGGATAAGGCGCAGGAAGGGCTCGCCCGCGATGCGCGGAACGATCCAGTAGAGCAGCAGCAGGTCGAAGGTGCCGGTCGCCAGGGCGGCCGCCACGATCGCGGCATAGATCGCCAGGAACACGCGGGTCTCGTCGCGGACGCGGGCGCGCTCGCTCTCGGTGATGAAGCTCTGCTCCACCGCATCGAACCGGCCGATCGCCGAGCGGCCGAGGATGGTGAACAGCTTGCCCCAGAAGGACAGGCCAAAGGCCAGCGCCACATACTCCCGCAGGGTCGCCGGCATGCGGACGATGTCGGGGTCCAGTTCGGGATGCTGGGTGTAGGTGTGGTGGTCGGCGTGGCGATACTTGAAATAGAGCGGCGGCCGCCAGATCAGGAAGCCCGAGACCCAGCCGACGACCTGGTTCAGCCAGCGGGTGCGGAAGGCCGTGCCGTGCGTGCATTCGTGCATCGGCCCGAACCACAGCGCCATCACGAAGCCATGCAGCAGCACCGCCGGCACCACCAGCAGCCACGAACCGCTGGCCAGCCCGATGAGCGCGCCGGTGGCGACCTGGGCCGCGACATGGCCCGCGAACTGCAGCAGCCCGTCACGGTCGGTGCGTCGGCGCAGTTCCTTCACCAATGCTGGCGGGACGGCGTTGCCGCCGGAAAGACGCCAGCTTTCGCCCGACGCCACGTTCGCCTGTTCGGCAATCATCCGATGATCCTTGCGGCTCGTCCCCGAATTGTCGGGTTCGCCATTGTCGGCGGCCATGGCGCGCACCGGCAAATTCATGTTTTGGATCGAGGCGATTGACGATGCCGATGGTCGGCCCCGCCGTTCAGCCGCGGCCGGCTGCTGGTCGCCGCGGCATGCCGAACAGCGGTCGCAGCCAGCCAGCGCGCGCCACCAGCGCCGCCCCGGCCAGCGACAGCAGCAGCGCTGCAGCGCCGACCGCCAGGGCCTTGGTCAACGGCTGGCCGGACCAGCCGAACCACGCCCAGCCCAGCAGCACGATGATCGTCTGGTGAAGCATGTAGAAGGCGAGCGACAGCGGCGCGAAGGCTGCCAACCCCGGTAGCGGCCGGTCGAGCCAGCGCCGCGCCTGGCCCAGCATCGCCAGCAGGACCAGCCATTCCGTGGCGATGCGCAGCCCATGGCGCGCCGCCCATGGCAGGTCGAAGAGGCCGAGCCCGCCGCGGGCGGCAGGCATGGATGCCAGCCAGAGCAACAGCCCGGCGCCCGCCGCCAGCGTGGCGGCGTGTCGGATCGACCTTGACGCCAAGTCCAGGCCCGGGTGGCGAGCCAGCCACCAACCAAAGAGGACCAGGAACAGGTAGTGCGCGTGGTCGCCCCAATCGGTGACCAGGTCGTGCGTGCTGGGAAAGGCGGGCCGCAACGCAAGTTCGATGGCAACCAGGACCATGCCCGCCGGCAACAGCAGCCAGGGTGCCGTCGCCACGCGGCGCGCCAGCGCCGGCCATGCCGTCGTCCGCGCCAGAGCCGCGATAGCGACGGCATAGGCGAACAGGTAGGGCAGGAACCAGAGATGGTGCCAGGAGAGGTTACCCGCCGGATAGCAGCACTCCAGCGCATGGGACAGGAACTCGGGATAGCCGCCGGCGAAGTCGATCGGGCTCTGCCGCAACGGTGCCTGCGGCGTGGCCCGTTCCACCCAGACCTGCGGCGGCACCAGGACGAGCATGCCGAAGGCGAGCGGCAGCAGCAGGCGGGCGGCCCGCGCGTGCAGGAAGGCGCGCGGGCCGCGCCGCTCGAGCGCCCAGGCCGCCGCCATTCCCGCCAGCAGGAACAGCAGCGGCATCTGCCACAGCCCGATCAGCCGCAGCGTGAACTCGGCCAGCCAATAGGGCGCCGTCGCATCCTTCATGTGCCAGGGCTGGCCATCGAAGAGCCGCGCGGTATGAAATGGGATCAGAAGCAGCACGGCCACGGCGCGCAGATTGTCCACGTCGTGGCGCCGGAGGCTGGACGAGGTCGGCATGGGCCACCTAGAATTATAGAATGAATGATTCATTCATGATTCGCCCGGCGCCAGCAAGCGGTCGTGGCCGACGGCGGCCACAGGGCCGGCTGGCTGCCGTCGCCGAGGCGGCGGTGCGGGTCTTCACCCGCCAGGGCTGGCGGCTTGCCCAGGTGGCCGATGTCGCGGCCGAGGCCGGGGTCGCGACCGGGACGATCTATCTCTACGCCGCCGACAAGCAGGCCCTGCTCGACCTGGCCATTCGCGCGGCGGCTAGGCTCGACCTGCCGGGCGAAGCCGCCCTGCCGGCCGGCGCCGACATGGCCGCGACCCTGCGGGGGGCGCTGGGCCAACGGCTGGCGCTGCCGCGTCTGGCGGCCGTTGCGGACGGCGGCCCGATGGGACCGGAAACGTTGGCTCGCCTGCTGGCCGAGGTCTACGACCTGTTGGCCCGGGAACGCCGGCTGGTCCTGCTGCTCGACCGGCTATCGCCGGAACTGCCCGACATGGCCGAGACCTATGGTCAGGCTTGGCGCGCACCGGCCCTCGGCCGCTTTGCTGCGGCGATCGCCCGGCTAGCAGCCGCCGGTCACGCCCGCCGCGACCTGGACGCGGAGGCTGCCTCGCGCGCGGTGATCGAGATGCTGGCCTGGATGGCGATGCGGCGCACGCATGACCCGCTGCCCCCTGCCGGCGACGAGGCGGTGGCACGGGCGACGGCCCTGGCACTGGCGGAGGCCGCATTGGCGCCGGTTGCCGCCGCTGGCAAACGGCTATAGTCCCGCCGGGACCGTCGGATCGAAAGGTGCCGGACATGATCGAAGACGCGCTGGGGCCGATCGACTATGACGAGAGCGGCAGCGGCCCGACCCTCGTGCTGGTGCCGGGATCCTGCAGCACCGGGGCCGCGTGGCGGCCGACGATCGCCGGCTGGGACGGCCGGTTCCGCAGCGTGACCACGAGCCTGCTGGGCTATGGCGGCACCGCCGAGCGCCGAACCCCGGACGACGGCTCCATCGACCACGAGGCGGCGATGCTGGAAGCGGTCGTGCGCCGCGCGGGCGCTCCCGTGCATCTGGTCGGGCATTCCTTCGGCGGGCTGGTGGCGCTGACGGTGGCACTACGCGGCCGGGTGCCCCTGGCCAGTCTCGTCGTCATGGAGCCGCCGGGGGTCGAACTGCTGCGGACGAGCGGTGCGGCGGACGCCTACCAGTCCTTTCACCGGATGACGGCCGACTATTTCGCCGCCTTCGAGGGCGGGGACACGGACGCCATCGCGGGGATGATCGACTTTTATGGCGGCGCCGGCACCTTCGCATCCTGGCCGCAGCGGGTGCGCGACTATGCCGTGCGGACGACGCCGGTGAACATCCTCGACTGGCGGAGCGCTTATGCCTGCACCCTGTCGGCCGCGACGCTGGCCGCCATCGCGATCCCGACCCTGGTCGTCTGCGGCGGCACCACCCACCCGGCGATGCGGCATCTGGCAGCACTGGTGGCCCGATCCATCCCCGGCGCCGGCCTCGCCACGATCGAAGGCGCCGCGCATTTCATGATCGCCACCCACGCCGCCGCCTCGGCCGACCTGATCGCCGGCCATGTCCGCAAGGCACAGGCCGGGCTCTAGGTCGCCCGCCCAAGGGATAGCCAAAGCCGGTGCGCCCGCCCGTCGAGGGCGACACGGAGCAGGCCCTCGACCGCTTCCGCCGGTGCGTCGTCCAGGCGCATGGTCGAGGGCTCGCCGACGGCCGCGGTCTCCACCTCTATGTCGTAGCGGGTAGCGCCCACCGTCACTGTCGCCTGGAATCCCGGCCATGATGGCGGGATGCTGGGGTCGATCACCAGGAAACCGCCCTCGCGGCGGATGCCGAGGATGCCCTCGATGCCGGCGCGGTACATCCAGCCGGCCGCGCCCGTGTACCAGGTCCAGCCGCCCCGGCCGACATGGGGGGCGACCGAATAGACGTCGGCCGCGACGACATAGGGCTCCACCTTGTAGCGTGCGGCGTCGGCCGGCGTGCGGGCGTGGTTGATGGGATTGAGCAGGCCGAAGAGCGCGACGGCCCGTTCGCCCGCCCCCATGCGGGCCAGCGCCATCACCGCCCACATGGCGGCATGGCTGTACTGCCCGCCATTCTCGCGCAGGCCGGGCGGGTAGCCGCCGATATAGCCGGGGTCGCGCTCCGGCTGGTCGAAGGGCGGGGTGAAGAGCAGCGCCAGGCCATCCTGGCGCCGTACCAGCTCGCTTTCCAGCGAGGCCATGGCGGTGGCCGCCCGCGCCGGGTCGGCCGCACCCGAGAGCACGGCCCAGGACTGGGCGATCGAATCGATCCGGCATGCCGGGCTCGATTGCGCGCCCAGCCAGGTACCGTCGTCGAAGGTGGCGCGGCGATACCACTGGCCGTCCCAGGCGGTGCGTTCCAGGGCCGCCGTCACGGCGGCGGCATGCGCCCGCCAGCGCCCCGCCCGCACCGGATCGCGGGCGTCGGCCAGCGGCGCGAACATCGCCACCGTCCGCACCAGCAGCCAGCCGAGCCAGACGCTCTCGCCCCGGCCATGCTCGCCCACCCGGTTCATGCCGTCGTTCCAGTCGCCGGTGCCGATCAGCGGCAGCCCGTTGGCGCCGGTCAGTTCCAGGCACTGGTCGAGGCCACGGGCGCAATGCTCGAAGAGGGATGCGGTCTCGTCGGCCAGCATCGGCTGGAAGAAGGCGTCATGCTCGCCCGGCGCCAGCACCGGCCCGTCCAGGAAGGGCACGACCTCGTCCAGCACGCCCAGGTCGCCGGAGGTGGCGACGTAGGTGGCGGTCGCATAGGACAGCCACACCCGGTCGTCGGAAATCCGCGTGCGCACCCCCTGCCCCGAATGCGGCAGCCACCAATGCTGCACGTCGCCCTCGACGAACTGCCGGGCGGCCGCGCGCAGCAGGTGGCGCCGCGTCTCGTCGGGCATGGCGAAGGTGAGCGCCATGCCGTCCTGGAGCTGGTCGCGGAAGCCGTAGGCACCGCTCGCCTGGTAGAAGCCGGCACGCGCGCGGATGCGGCAGGCAATGGTCTGGTACAGCAGCCAGCCGTTCAGCAGCAGGTCCATCGCCCGGTCCGGCGTGCGTACCTGGACCGCACCCAGCAGCCCGCGCCAATGGTCGACGACAGCGGCGAAGACCGCATCCAGGTCCGCCTGGCGATAGTGCCGGACCAGGGCATCCACGGCCTCGACCGAGGCGGCCTGGCCCAGGAAGCACACGATTTCCACCGTCTCGCCCGGCGCCAGCTCGACCACCTGCTGCAAGGCCGTGCAGGGGTCGAGGCCGGCACCGGTGGTGCCCGACAGCGCCCCCGCCTGGAGCAGCAGGGCGGCCGGCGCCGCCAGGCTGCCATGGCGGCCCAGGAACTCCGCCCGGTCGGCGGTCCAGGCGGTCTGCCGGCCGGCCATGTCGGCAAAGGCGACCCGGCCGGGGAAAGTGACGTTCCAGGGGTTGCGCGCCAGCATGGCGCCCGTGCCGGCGTCGATCGTGGTCGCGACGAAGGCGGCCGTCGCCCCGCGCCAGGCCCCCAGCACCCATTCCGAATAGGCGGTCACCGACAGCCGCCGCGGCCGGCCGGAATCGTTGCGCAGCGTCAGGCGGGAGATGCGGATCGGGTCGGCCACCGGCACGAACTGCAGCAGGTCGAGCGCGATGCCGTCGGCCATGTGGGCGAAACGGCTGTAGCCGAAGCCATGGCGGGCGACATAGGTGCCGCCGTCGCGGATCGGCAGCGCGGTCGCCGTCCACAGGCTGCCTGACACCTCGTCGCGGACGTAGATCGCCTCGCCGGCCGGATCGGAAACCGGGTCGTTCGACCAGGGGGTGAGCTGGTTCTCGCGGCTGTTCTCGGCCCAGCAATGGCCGCTACCGTCGGTCGAGACCTGGAATCCGAAGCCGGTGTTGGCGATGACGTTGATCCAGGGTGCCGGCGTCACCTGGCCTGCCGCCAGGATGGTGACGTATTCCCGGCCATCCCGGTCGAAGCCGCCGAGGCCGTTGAAGAATTCGAGGTCACCCGGGTCCGGCGGGGCGACGACCGGCGCCGGGGCTGGTGCCGATGCTGAGATCTGCCGGCCATCGGCCACCGGCTGGAACGGCGCCGGCGGCATTCGGGCCAGCTGCTCGGCGATGCTGCCGCGCCGGGCCACCAGCGCCACGCGGGCGACCGACTGGAGCAGGGCGCGAGCCTCCACCGTCATCAGGTCGGCGCGCAGGGCATAGACGCCGCCCTTGGCCAGATCGCCGCCAGGACCGGGCCGCGACCGGCTGCTGCGCACGGCCGTCTCGATCGCGATCTGGAGATCCTGCACGTAGGACGAGGCGCGCTCGTTGACGATGACGAGATCGACCCCCAGCCGCTTCATCCGCCAGTATTCGTGCGCACGCAGGAGCTGGCGCAGTTGGGCGATGTCCTCGATGTCGTCGATGCGCAGCAGGACGATCGGCAGGTCGCCGGAGATGCCGTGCGGCCACAGGCCCGACTGGAGGCCGGCGCCGCGGACGATGGCGTCCGACGGCGCGCGAAACCGGCGGTCGGCATAGAGGATCGGCGCGGCCAGGGTCTGGAAGTCCGCCGCCTCGTCGCTGTCGACGCCGAGGTCGCGGAGCTGCACCTGGGCCTGGGTCCAGGCCAGCGTCCGCGCCCGGTCGAAGGCGTGGCGGTCGTGGTGGCGGTCGACCAGGTCGAGCAGCGCCGGCCGGGTGGGGGCGACCATCGTCCAGAACGCGACGCGGACCAGCCGCCCGGGGGCCACCGTCACGGCGTGGCGCAACGACAGGACGGCGTCCAGCACGGTGCCGACCGTGTTCGACAGCGGCTGGTCGCCGTCCACGGCCGCGGCATCGGCGATGGTCCGCCCGCGGCCGATGAAGCGGGCCCGGTCGGTCTCGTACTGGGGATCGGCCGCGATGCCGCCCTCGACGACGGCGAAGTGCGCGACCCACACCCGCGCCTCCTCGGGTGCGCGAGGCCGGCGCGTCGCCACCAGCGCCCCATATTCCGGCAGGTACTCGGTCTCGACGAAGAGCTTGGCGAAAGCCGGGTGGGTGTTGTCGGCGGCAGCACTCGCCAGCACCAGCTCGGCATAGGAGGTAAGCTCGACCCGGCACGAGCGGCGCCCGCCATTGGCCAGGGTGACGCGGCGGACCTCGCCGTCATCCTCGCCCGAGACCAGTACCTCCATGGTGGTGGTCAGGCTGCCGTCGCGGCGGATGAACTCGGCATGGTCCTCGCCGAAGACCACCTCCTCATGCTCGGCCGGATCGGCCACGGGCTGGCGCCCGGCCGACCACACTCGGCCGCCCTGCATATCGCGCAGGAAGACGAACGAGCCCCAGTCGTCGCGCGTCGCATCCTCGCGCCAGCGGGTGATGGCGATGTCGCGCCAGCGGCTGTAGCCGGCACCGGCCGCCGTCAGCATCACCGCATAGCGCCCGTTCGACAGCAGGTGGGTGACCGGTGCGGCCGCGGCCGACGGCGTCACCCGGCGCACGGCCGGCGGCGAGCCGGCGCCGTCGGCGGCGGCCGACGCCTTCACCTCCTCCGCGCGGGGGTGGGCGACGGCGACGTCGCGCGGCATGCGTTCCTGCAGCAGCAGCTCGCTCGCCTGGATCATCGGCTCGTGGTGGAAGCGGTCGCGCATCCGGCCGTGCTGCAGGGCGTTGGCGATGGCGACGATGGTCATGCCCTGGTGATGGGCCATGAAGCCGCGCACGATGGCGACGGTCTGCCCGTCCGGCAGCCGCGAGCGGGTGAAATCCAGCGCCTCGTAGAAGCCATACCGGCCGCTGGCACCCATCGCCGCCAGATGCGCGAAGTTCCGCAGGGCGCCGTGCGGGTCGACCATGGTGGCAAGTCCGGTGGCGTAGGGGGCGATCACCACCTCCTCCGACAGGCCGCGCTTCAGGCCGAGGCCGGGGATGCCGAAGTTGGAATACTGATAGGTGAACTCCAGGTCGCGGGCGTTGTAGGCGGATTCCGAGACGCCCCAGGGGATGCCGAGCTGGCGCCCGTATTCCTGCTGGCGGGCGACGATCAGGCGGTTGGTCTGGTCCAGCAGGCTGCCGGCGGGCGCCCGCATGACCAGCGACGGCATCAGGTACTCGAACATCGAGCCCGACCACGAGATCAGGGCCGAACCCGTGCCGAGCGGCGTCGCCGCCCGGCCGAGGCGGAACCAGTGCCGCGTCGGCAGGTCGCCCTTGGCAATCGCGAACAGGCTGGCCAGGCGCGCCTCGGACGCCAGCAGGTCGTAGCAGCTCGTATCGAGGCGCTGGTCGGCGACCGAATAGCCGATCGACAGCAGCTTGCGGTCGGGATCGAGCAGGAAGGCGAAGTCCATCCCCAGCGCCAGCGCGCGCGCCTGCGCGGCCAGCGCCGCCAGCCGATGGTCGAGCACGCCCGCCTGGCGCGCCCGGTCGCCGCCATGCTCGGCCGCCCCGCGGCGTATTGCCTCGATCCAGAAGGCAAGGTCGGCCGAGCGCTCGCCGGTATCGGCCGACAGCATGGCGGGCGCCAGGCGCCCGGCCTTCTCGGCCAGGCGCTGGATCATCGGCCAGGGGGTGCCGCCGTCCGGCAGCAGCCGGATCTCGTCGAAGATGGCAGCGATCCGCCCGGACGCCTCGCCCCCCGCCGGGAGCGTGTCGAGCGCCGCACGCGCCAGCGCCAGCGCATCGGCCAGCCCCTGGCGCGCGGTCGGCGCGGGGGGTGCTGCGACCCAGCCCTCGCAGGCGTTGGCCAGCACGATCAGGTGGCCGGCCAGGTTGCCGCTGTCGACCGCCGAGACATAGGCCGGGTCGAGCGCGCGCAGGTCGGTCGTGTCGTACCAGTTGAAGAAATGCCCCCGGAACCGGGTCATCCGCTGCATCGTCGCCAGCGTCGCTTCCAGCCGCTCCACCGTCTCGGCCGTGCCGGCCCAGCCGAAGTCGCGGGCGGCCACGGCCGACAGGAGGAAGAGGCCCATGTTGGTGGGCGAGGTACGGTGGGCGACGACCGGCCGCGGGTCCTCCTGGAAATTGTCCGGCGGCAGCATGCTGTCGGCCGCGGTCACGAAGGTCTCGAAGAAGCGCCAGGTGCGCCGCGCCACGAGCCGCAGCTCCAGGGCATCCGGGTCCGCGGGCGCCAGGCGCCCCGCCGCGGGCGGCGACCGGCTGGACCAGGCCGCGATCGCGGGCGCGGCCAGGAACAGGGCCGCCACGGGCAGGATGACCGGCCAGGATGCCGGCGCCAGCACCAGCGCGCCCGCCGCCGTCGCCAGGCCGAGCCCGGTGCCGCCCGCCATGTCCAGGTAGAAGCCGCGGATGCCGAGCCGGGGACGGCCGGCGGTATCGGCCGCGGTCCGCCATTCCAGCAGGTGGCGGCGCGTGCGGTAGAGCCGCGCCAGGGTACGCCCTACGGCATCGCCGGTACGCCATGCCTGGTCGGGCAGGAAGGCCACCGTCAGCAACGTCTGCATCCCCGCGCGCCGCAGGTCGGCGCTCAGCGCGCGCACGTGGCTGCCGACACGGATGCCCGGGCGCGGCGGGAACGGCGCAAATAGGATCGGCAGGAAGGTCGGGATGGCGATCGCCGCCAGCAGCAGCAGGGTCGCGATCGCAGCCGCGGCCGGCGGCAGCAGCCAGCCCAGGCCGAGCGCGGCCAGGATCGCCGGCGCCAACAGCGAGCGCCGCAGATTGTCCAGCATCTTCCAGCGGCCGATCGCCGGCAGGGCGCCAGGCCCCGTTCCTCGCCGGGTCAACCAGGGCAGAAGCTGCCAGTCGCCGCGGATCCAGCGATGCTGTCGGCGGGCGGCCACGTCGTAGCGCGACGGGAACTCCTCCACCACCTCGACATCCGATGCCAGGCCCGCACGGGCGAACACGCCCTCGAACAGGTCGTGGCTGAGCATCGCGTTCTCCGGCACGCGGCCGGCAAGCGCCGCCTCGAACGCGTCGACGTCGTAGATGCCCTTGCCGGTGTACGACCCCTCGCCGAACAGGTCCTGGTAGACGTCGGAGACGGCCGCCGCATAGGGGTCCATGCCGCCCGGTCCGGAGAAGATGCGCTGGTAGAGCGAGCCCTCGCGCCCGATCGGCAGCGAGGGGGTGACGCGCGGCTGCAGCACGCCATAGCCGTCGACCACCCGCTGCGCCGCGGGGTCGAGCCGGGCGCGGTTGAGGGGATGGCCCATCTTGCCGATCAGGCGGGCCGCCGCGTCGCGCGGCAGCCTCGTGTCGGCATCGAGCGTGATGACGTAGCGCACGTCGGGCGGCACGCGGGGCGCCTGCCCGTCGATCGCCACGAAACTGGTGTCGCCATGGCCGCGCAGCAGGCGGTTCAGCTCGTGCAGCTTGCCGCGCTTGCGCTCCCACCCCATCCAGCGGTTCTCGCCGGGATTGAACTGGCGACGGCGATGCAGCAGCAGGAAGCGATCGCCGCCCGGCCCCGGCCCATGCCGCCGGTTCAGGCGCGCGATCGCGGCCGCCGCGACGGCCAGCAGGCGGGCGTCGCCGTCCACCACCTCCTGGTCGGCATCGACCCCGTCCGACAGGAGCGCGAAGGACAGGTCGCCGCCGGCGCCGGCCAGGTGGTGGACCTCCAGCCGTTCGATCTGCTCCAGCAGGTCGGCCTCGCTGGTCAGCAGCGTCGGCACCGCCACCAGCGTGCGCAGGTCCGTTGGGACGCCATCCGCCAGCTCCAGGCCCGGCAAGGTCATGGCACCGAAGCCGCTGGTGACCGCGCGATCGACGATGGCGGCCGCTGCCCCCGTCGCCGGCAGCAGCCCCGCGACGATCCAGGCCGCAAGCCACCCGGTCGTCACCCCGGCCGTGGCCAGCGCCCAGGCAGCCAACAGCAGCAGCGCCAGGGTCGCCAGCAGGATCGCGCCGGCATAGAAGCCGATGCCGAGGCGGATCTGCAGGCGGTTGAGCCGCACCCGCGGCGGCGGGCGGAAGCCGATGGTGCGCTCCAGCGCCAAGCGCCCCGCCGCGATCAGATGGTGGCCGGGGTCGCCGAGCCGCCCGGCCTGGGCCGGGTCAGCCGCGGCAGCGTGGCGGGCCGCCGCCAGGGCGGCGTCGGCGACCGCCAGCTCCGATCGGCCGGAGCCGCGGGCAAGCTGCTCGATGGCGCTGCGATAGAGGTTGCGGGTAGGGAAATCCATCGCCGCGAAGCCACTGCCCTGGGCCAGCCGCGCGTCGACAAGGCTGACGCTCTCGAACAAGCCGGCCCAGTCGATGTCCGAGATCAGCCGCATGCTGTTGATGACGTTGCGCACGGTGAGGTTGGAGGCGCCCTGACGCTGCTGGGCATGCTGCACCACCAGCTCGACGCTGGTGCCCTGGCGGGCCAGCCGCTCGTCCAACCAGGCCAGGGCCGGCATCTCGCGCGGGTCCTGGTCGCGCAGGCGCCGGGCAAGCTGGGCCGCGAACAGCTCCGACAGGGGGCCGGCCGGGCGGGCGGCGATATCGGCATCCAGCATCGTCCGCGCCTGTCCGGCGAGCAGCAGCCGGTCGGCCAGCAGGTTGGCATCGCCGCGCTCGTCGCGCCCTACCGTGATCTGGTCGGCCAGCCGGCGCAGGTTCTCGACCAGGACGATGCGCAGCGTGATGGCGACGGCCCACAGCTCGCCGATCGTCAGCGGCTGGACGCGCTGGTAGGCCGCGATGAAGCGGCGGAGCGTGTCGGGATCGAAATGGCTGTCGGTGTGGGCAACGAAGGCCCAGGCCAGGCCAAACACCCGCGGATAGCCCGCGAACGGCCCCGCGGCCAGCTTGGGTAGCTGGCGATAGTAGCCGGGTGGCAGGTCGTCGCGGATCTCGCGAATCTGCTCCTCGACCAGGTGATAGTTGTCGAGCAGCCATTCGGCCGCCGGCACGACCGCGTGGCCGGCCTCCAGGTCGGCAGCCCCGGCCCGATAGGCCGCCAGCAGCACCACGGCATTGTCGTCGAGCCGCTTCTGCAGCGACAGCACCGACGGCGGCCGGCGGGTGACCGGCTGGGCCGCCGCCAGGCTTTCGGCATGCTGTTCCAGCCGCTCGACGCCGAAGATTTCCTGGCGAACCGGATCATGGTCGGCCCAGGGCGGCAACGGGGGACCGCGGCCGAGAAGCCGGCGGAGGATGGGGTGCATTCGCGCCTTTCCGGCCGGATCAGATGCCGGCATCGGCCTCCAGCGCCTGGGCCAGTTCGGCCGGGTCGACGGGAAAGACCTGTTCGATTCCCCGCGGAGCGGCCGCGCCCGCCACCGGCAGGGCCGGCGTATGCAGCATCGTCGCCGTGCGCTGGAAAGCGCTGAAGGACAGGCCCTCCAGCCGCTCCTCGTCGACCACGAGCCGATAGGTGCCGGCGGGCTGGGTCCCGTCGAACACGCTGAGGCGGAACGGATGCCGGAAGGTGACCGCGGTTTCCGTGGTCCGAAATGCCATGTTCAGCCCTTTCCGTCACCGAACCGGGACAGGAAGGAATCGCCGCCATTTCATGGTGAACGTCGACCCCGAACCGCATCCTGCCGGAAATATTCCCGACACAGACACGAAGTCACCGGCCGGGTCGATCGACCAAATTATTATGGACCCGTGGGCGTTATTCGACAAGACAACTTTATATATTCATCCAGTATCGACCGGATTTTTACCAGGAGGCCGGATTGACCCTGCTTACGGTGCGGCATCGCACGAGCTTCCGCTATCGCCAGCCCGTGCAGCTGGCGCCGCACCGCCTGCTCCTGCGCCCGCGCGAAAGCCGCGAGCTGCGCCTGCGGTCGAGCACGGTGACGCTGACGCCGGCCGCCACCCTGACCTGGACCCAGGACGTCGTCGGCAATGCGGTGGCGACGGCCCGCTTTGCCGCCCCGGTCGAGCATCTGGTGATCGACGCGGTGGCCGAGCTGGAGCTGGATGCAGTGGCCTGGCCGGTGTTCGACATCGCCGCCGTGGCGCTGACCTATCCCTTCGCCTATCCCGACGACGAGCGGATCGACCTGGGGGCGATGGCCGTGCCGCAATATCCCGACCCGGCCGGCCGGGTCGGCACCTGGGCGCGCGGCTTCGTGCGCGCCGAGCCCACCGACACGCTGGCGCTGTTGCGCGACCTGGCCGAGGGGGTGTCGGCTTGGATCGGCTACCAGAGCCGCGACGAGGAAGGCACGCAATGGCCGACGCGCACGCTCGATCGCGGCTGGGGGTCGTGCCGCGACTTGGCCGTGCTGTTGGCAGAGGCCGCGCGCAGCCTGGGCTTTGGCGCCCGCATCGTGTCGGGCTATCTCTACGACCCGCTGCAGGACCAGAAAGGGTCGGCCGGCGCCGGCTCGACCCATGCCTGGACCGAGATCTACCTGCCGGGGGCGGGCTGGATCGCCTTCGACCCGACCAACCGCCGGGTCGGCGGCTTCAACCTGATCCCGGTCGCAGTCGCCCGCGACATCCGCCAGGCGATGCCGGTCGCCGGCAGCTATGCCGGCACCGCCGACGCGTTTGCGGGCATGACGGTCGAGGTCAGCGTCACCGCCTGACGGGGCACCCTGTCACGCCGGATCGGCCGCGGTCAGCGCCAGCCGGGCCAATCCCGCCAGCGACCGGGCACCGGTACGGTCCAGGATCGCGGCGCGATGGGTTTCGACGGTGCGCCGGCTGAGGCCGAGCTCGGCCGCGATATTCTTGCTGGGATGACCGGCCAGGACCAGGTCCATGATCTGGCGCTGGCGCGGGGTCAGCAGGCCGATGCGGGCCGTGGCATCCGCCTGCCAGGCGGCCCGCTTGCCGCTGTCGCGCGCCTGTTCCAGCGCGCGGGCGACGCTGGCCAGCAGCTCGGTGCGGCCGATCGGCTTCTCGATGAAGTCGATCGCACCAGACTGCATCGCCTGCACCGCGATCGCGACGTCGCTGTTGCCGGTTACCATGATCGCGGGCAGCCGATGGCCGGCGGCGGCGAGCCGGCGCAGCAGTTCCAGCCCGTCCATGCCCGGCATGTGGGCATCGACCAGCAGGCACGCCTCGCGGCCCGGGCGATAGGCCGAGAGGAAGAGCTCACCGGCCTCGTAGTCCTCGACCAGGAAGCCGTCCTCCTCCAGCACGCTGCGCAGGGCCTCGCGGACGTTGCGGTCGTCGTCGACGACGAAGACGACCGGCCGCCTTTCGCGGTCCGCTGGCAGGGGCTGCGCCTGGGACAGGGACAGGGACAGGGACAGGGGAGCCGGCAGGAGATGCTGGAGCACGTCCATCAGCTCCTTCAGCTTCACCGGCTTGGTGAGCTGCACGCAGTTGGCCCGGGCAATCTCACGCAGGGTGTCGGTCGAGATGTCCCCGGTCAGGATCACCACCGGGACCGGCCGGCGGAGCCGCTCGCGCACCCTGGCCGCCACCTGGAGGCCGTCCATGCCATTGGGCAGGTTGTAGTCGGCCAGGATCAGGTCCGGCCGGAAGGCGCCACGGGCGATCAGTTCCAGGGCTGCCGGACCGTCGACGGCAAGGGCCGCGCGGTGCCCTTCTTCGGCCAGCAGCAGTTCAAGTGCCTCGCGCAGTTCCGGATCGTCCTCGACGACCAGGATCATGCCAGTACGCTGTGCCGCGGTGACGGCGTCCGCGACCTTCCTGCCGGCCTCGACGGCGGCACCGGCCGGAGCCAGGCCGACCTCGACCGAGAAGACCGAGCCCCGCCCGGGATTCGATCGCACCCGGATGCGGTGGCCGAGCAAGGTCCCCAGCCGCTGCACGATCGACAGGCCGAGCCCAAGGCCGCGGCTGCGCTGGCGTGCGTCGTTGTCGAGCTGGTGGTACTCCTCGAAGATCGCCTGGAGTTCCTCGCCCGGGATGCCGATGCCGGTATCCCAGACCTCGATGCGCGCCATGCCCTCGCGGCGCCGGCAACCGATCAGGACCCGCCCGCGCTTGGTGTACTTCAAGGCGTTGGCCATCAGGTTGCGCACCATCTGTTCCAGCAGGCGCAGGTCGCTGCGGATCAGCAGGCCCGAGCGGACGACGCGCAGCTCCAGCCGCTGGGCCTGGGCGTGGTAGGTGAATTCGCCCCGCAGGCGCTCCAGCAGGTCGTCGATGGGGAAGGTCGTGACGTCGGCGCGGACGGTGCCGGCCTCGATCTGGTTGATGTCCAGGAGCGCGTTCAGCATGCCGGACATGGCGCCCAGCGTCTCGTCGACGCGGGTCAGCAGCTTCTGCGGCCGCTCCCCCTCCACCGTCTTGGCGAGCAGGCCTTGCAGCAGGGCCAGCGTCTGCAACGGCTGGCGCAGGTCATGGCTGGCGGCCGCCAGGAAGCGCGACTTGGCGATGTTGGCCTGCTGCGCCTCGCGGCGCGCGGTTTCCAGCGCATCGGCGGCGCGGCGGCGCTCGGTGATGTCGTCGAAGGTGATCACTACCCCTTTCACGCTTTCGTCGCGGGTGCGGTAGGGCAGGATGCGGCGGACATACCAGGCGCCGCTCTGGGCAGTGATCTCGCGCTCCAGCGGGCCGCCGCCTTGCAGTACGGCGCGCGCGTCGTCCAGCAGCGACGCGTCCTCCGCCAGCGAGCTGAGGTCGGCCAGCGGCCGGCCGACGTCGCCGGGGCGGACGCTGAAAAGCAGCCGGGTGGGCGGCGTGAAGAAGCGGATGCGCAGCTCGGTGTCGAGGAAAAGCGTCGCCACGTCGGTGCTGTAGAGCACGTTCTGCAGGTCGTCGGCGGTGATGCGCTGGCGGTCCAGCGTCTCCTGTAGCTGGCCGTTCAGGACGGTCAACTCCTCGTTCAGCGACTGCAACTCCTCCTTCGAGGCCAGCAGTTCCTCATTGGTCGCCTGGTACTCCTCGCTGACCGAAAGCGCCTCCTCGTTGATCGCCTTCTGTTCCTCGGCCGACAGTTCGAGGTTGCGGATGGCGCCCTGGAGTTCGGTGCGGGTCGCGAGCAGTTCCTGCTCCAGTTCGGCCGCGCGCGGGCCGTCGCCGGCATCGCTGGCGGCCCCGCGGCGGCGCGGCGGCGCCGGCTCCTCGATGAAGCAGATCAGCAGCAGGTCGTCGCCGTCGGCCGCGACCGGTTCTATGGCGATGCGGAAGGCCCGCGGCCCGGCTTCCCCGGCGACTCTCCCGCCACCGGCCACAACGGGCCGGTTCTCCTGCCAGGCGCGCTGGATGGCCGAGCGCAGCTTGGTGCGCACGCCGTCGCGCGCCATCGACAGCAGGTCGTGCACGGGGTGGCCCGGCGCCACCCGCAAATAGCGGTCGGTCGGCCCGAGCGAATAGAGGCAGTCGCCCTTGCGGTCGATCAGGACGGCGGCCGGGGCATGGCCGTCCAGCACGAGGCGGCGGCAAAGCTCGGCCAGAGCCGCCGGGCGACCGGCGCCGGTGTCGGCCGCCCGCGCGCGCAGCGGCCGGACGACATCGCCGGTCGCCGTGGGAAAATGCATCTCGCCCGGCCGCGTCCGGCCGACATGGCGATAGAGCCGCGCGGCCTCGGACACCAGCTCGAACCGGCCGTCGACATGGCCCGCCGTCTCGGCGCTGCCGAGCAGCAGCAGCCCGCCCTCGCGCAACGCGAAGTGGAACAGGGCCACGACCTTGGCCTGGGCGTCGGCGCGCAGGTAGATTAGCAGGTTGCGGCAGGAGACGAGGTCGATGCGCGAGAAGGGCGGGTCGGCCAGCACATCCTGCACGGTGAACACCACGGTCGCCCGCAGTTCCGCCGAGATGCGATATCCAGCCCCTTCGCGGACGAAGAAGCGCTCCAGCCGCTCGGCCGGCATCTCGTCCGCGATCGTGGCGGGGTAGAGGCCATCGCGCGCGGTTGCCACCGCGTCGGGATCAACGTCGGAGGCGAATATCTGGATGCGGACATTGCGACCGGCCGCCACGATCGCCTCCCGGAAGAGGATCGCCAGCGAATAGGTCTCCTCGCCGGTGCTGCACCCGGCTACCCAGATGCGCAGCGGCTGGTCGAGCGGCCGGTCGCGCACGAGGCCGGGGATGATCGCCTGGGCCAGCAGTTCGAACACCTTGGGATCGCGAAAGAAGCCGGTGACGTGGATCAGCAGGTCCCGCGCCAGCAGGTCGAGTTCCCCGGCATCGCCGCGCAGCCGGTCGAGGTAACCGCCCATGGCCGGCGGCGGGAAACCCGACAGGCCCATGCGCCGCTCAGTCCGGCGGCGCAAGGTGCCCGACTTGTAGAGCGAGAAGTCGTAGGCCGTGCGGGTGCGCAGCAGCCCGACGATCGCGGCCAACTGGTCGGACCCGGCTTCGTCGGCCGCGGCTTCGTCGGCAGCGGCTGGCCCGACGGCGCCATCCAGGCCGGTCCGCTGCAGATAGGCCGTGAGCGCCCCCGGAATCTCCGCCACCGGCAGCACGAGGTCGACCGTGCCCGTCGCGATGGCGCTGCGCGGCATGCCGTCATAGCTGGCCTCGAGCGGGTCCTGCGCGATGACAAGGCCGCCGCTCCTCTTTATCGCCGCCACCCCCAGGCTGCCGTCGGCCCCGGTGCCGGACAGGACCACGCCGACCGCGCGCACGCCGAATCCCGCCGCCAGCGACAGCAGCAGGAAGTCGAACGGCAAGCGTTGCCCCTGACGCGGCTCGGGCTCCGACAGGCGGAGCACGCCATCCGTCACGGCCAGGTAGGTGCCGGGTGGAATGATGTAGAAATGGCCAGGGGCGATCGGCGTGCCGTCGGCCGCCTGGACGACCGTCATCGCCGTGTGGCCGGCGAGGAGGTCGACCATCATGCTGGCATGGGTCGGGTCGAGGTGCTGGACCAGCACGAAGGTCATGCTGCCGTCGGCCGGCAGGCCATCCACCAGCCTGCGGCACGCATCGAGGCCGCCGGCCGACGCGCCGATACCGACGACCAGGAACTGCGGCGTCGGTCCACCGCCGCCGGAGGGAATGGTTCGACTATCCCCCTGGCCAATCCCGTCCGATTTCGCTGGATGGCGCGCGGTGTCGGACATTCTTCATGTCCCTTCCAGGAAAGCGCCCACAATCGCCATCAGGGTTCTGTGGCCGGATATATTTGATCAATACAGGATTCTGGCGGACGTGATCACTAGCTTCCCTTTTTCCGCCACTGTCAATCATGTGGTTTGTATTTTGCGCACGGCGGCATCGTGCGTGTGCGTATTTTCCGATCCTGCACGGGACGATGACGAAGGCCTAGAAGGCAGCAGATAGATGGCAGCCGGTCGCGAGCACGAGATGGACTGCCGCCACGCGATCCCGGAGTTCCGTCATGCAGCCAGGGCAGTGTTTCCACGACCGACCGAGCGAGGGTGGCGCCGGCGGCGAGGTCAGGCGATGAGCGGGCTTCGCATCCTGGTCATCGAGGACGACGCCGTCATCGGCCTCAATCTGAGCGAGATGCTGGAAGGGCTGGGCCATGCGGTTTGCGGTGTGGAAGCGACGGAGGCCGAAGCGGTCGCCGCCGCCGAACGCCATCGCCCCGACCTGATGATCGTCGATGCCTGGCTCGGCGACGGCAGCGGGGTTGCCGCGGTCGATCGCATCTGCCGCGCGGGGCCCATCCCGCACATCTTCGTCAGCGGCGACGTGGCCGGGGTGAAGGCGCTTCGCCCGGGTGCCGAGGTGGTGGAAAAGCCGTTCCGCGAGAGCGACCTGACGAGGGCGATCCACCGCGTCCTGGGCATCGGCGGGCAGACGGGTATCGGCGGGCGGTAGGCCGCGGGTGCCGGGCCTGCCGCCCTATCGCCCCTTGAGCGCCACGCGGATGAAGGCCTGCTCCTCCTCGTAGACCTGGCGCGTGGCGGCCAGGAAGGAATCGACCAACCGGCTGCGCGGGCGGTGGCGCGGGATCAGCAGGTAGCTGCGGAAGACGACCGCGGGCTCGAAGCGCCGCGCCAGCAGCCCGCGATGGGCGAAGTCGCGCAGCGCGATCGGGTTGACGATGCTGACCCCCAGCCCCTCGGCCACGAGGTTGCAGAGGGTGGCGCTGTACTGCGTTTCCAGCGACATCAGGCGATCGACGCCATGCTGCTCGAACACCCGGTCGATCTGGGCGCGGACGTCGTCGTCCAGCGCCAGCGACACGAAGTCGAGCCCGGCCAAGTGGCGCGGCCGGATGGTGCGGGTGCCGGCCAGCGGATGGCCGGGCGGCAGGACGCAGACGCCGTCCAGCACGGCGAACGGCTCGACGTCGATGCCGGCCATCTCGGCCACGTTGGAGGCGATGCCGATGTCGCATTGCTGGGCCGCCGCCCACTGGATAACCGTCGACGAGCCGCGCAACTGCAGCGAGATGGTGACGTCGGGATGATCGCGGCGGAAGGCGCGGATGGCGCGTGGCAGGAAGCCGTAGCCCAGCGCCGGCACGGTGACGATGCGCAGGCGGCCGCGCTTGAACGCCTTGATGTCGCTGGCCGCCTGCTCCAGGTGGCGCAGGCCGGCATGGGATCGCTCGACCTCGGCATGGAAGGCGTTGCCGTCGTCGGTCGTCACCAGCCGGCCGGACTGCCGCTCGAACAGCCGGAACCCCACCCGCGCCTCGAGCTGGCCGATCAGGCGGCTGACATTGGGCTGCGAGATGCCCAGCACGCGGGCCGCCGCCGTCATGGAGCCGCAGTCCATCACCGCGCGGAAGGCATCGACCTGTCGCAGATTCATCCATCCGCCCCATACCAATTCTGCATGGTCTATGCAGATCTTGATATTTGACCGAATGGAAACGACCCGTCCACAGTACCGCCACGGGACACCCCGTGTCCGGCGGAAGGCGGAGGGCGCATGATCGGCGATATCGTCTATGTGAACGGCCAGTTCGTGGCCAGGGACGAGGCCAAGGTCAGCGTCTTCGACCATGGCTTCATCTATGGCGACGGCGCCTTCGAGGGGCTGCAGATCGTCAACGGCCGGGTCTTCCTGCTGAAGGAGCACCTGAAGCGGCTGTTCGATTCCGTCCGCTATCTGGGCTTCGAGATCCCGATGACGGCCGAGGCCCTGCGCGACATCATCGTCGAGACCGCCCGGCGCAACGGCCTGCGCGACGGTTACGTCCGCCCGATCATCACCCGCGGCGCCGGCCCGCTCGGCATCCGCAACATGGCCCAGCTCGGCCCGCCCACGGTCGTGGTGATGTGCCAGCACGAGAGCATCGAGGGCCGGCGCGAGAAGTGGAACCGCGGCATCACCGCCCAGGTGGTCTCGGTCCGCCGGGTCGCTCCCGCGGGGTTCGATTCGCGCGCCAAGACCTGCAACTACATCAACAACATCCTGGCCTATCTGGAGGCCCAGGCGGCGGGTGCGGAGACCGCCCTGATGCTGGATGCCGAGGGCTACGTCGCCGAGGCCTACAGCAGCAACATCTTCATCGTGAAGGACGGCGCGGTGGTGACGCCGGCGCTGGGCCACATCCTGGGCGGGATCACGCGGTCGACGCTGCTCGGCATCTGCCGCGAACTGGGCATCCCGGCCAGCGAGGGCCGGCTGACGACCTACGACCTGCTGACCGCCGACGAAGTGTTCGAGTGCGGCACCATGGCCGAGGTCCGCCCGCTGATCCGCATCAACGGCCGCACCATCAGCAACGGCAGCCCGGGGCCGATGGCGCGTCGCCTGCACGAGGTGCTGCGCGGGATGATGGAGTCCGGGCTGCATGGGGAACCGGTCGGGGACGCGTAAGACGTTCCGTCGGGACAGGGTCGCTTCAACGCCGAACATCCGGAGACGGAACATGAAGATCGCAGCATCGTTGCGCGCGGGAGTGATGGCCACTGCGGTCGTCGCGCTGGCGACATTCCAGCCGACGCCGGTCGCCGCCCAGCAGGCGTCTCCCCAGCAGACCGTGCGCGTCGGCATCCACGGCGCCGACATCGGCTCGCTCGACCCGCACATGTCGGCTCAAACCATCGACAACGTGATCCATGCCTGGATCTATGGCGGGCTGGTGCGTTTCCCGGCCGGCACCATCGACCCCACCCGCATCGAGCCCGACATCGCCGAATCCTGGACCAAGAGCCCCGACGGGCTGGTCTGGACCTTCGTCCTGCGGCCGGGCGTGAAGTTCCACGGCGGCTATGGCGAGGTGACGGCCGACGACGTCGTCCATTCTCTGAAGCGCGCGGGCGACCCCAAGACATCGACCTTCGCCAGCGACTTCGCGTCCTTCGACAAGGTCGAGGCCGTCGACCCGCGCACGGTGCGGATCACGCTGAAGACGCCCGTCCCCTCGCTGCTGGGCCTCGTCACCGCCCAGCGCGGCGGCTACGTCGTCAGCCGCAAGGCCGACCAGGAAGCGGCCGGGCAGTACACCGCCAAGGCGATCGGCACCGGCCCCTTCCAGCTTGAGGAGTACCGGTCCAAGCAGTTCGTGGCGCTGGTGGCCAACCCCGACTATTTCCGCGGCCGCCCCAAGGTCGACCGCGTCGTCTACCGCTTCATCCCGGCCAACGAGAGCCGCGACCTCGCCTTCCGGGCAGGCGAGCTGGACCTCTTCTACGGGCGCAAGGAACAGCGCTGGGTCGATCGCATGAAGGCGACGCCGGGCCTGGCGATCGAGGTCTTCGGGCCGGGCGAGCTGCGCCTGATCAACCTCAACACCTCGATGAAGCCGTTCGACGACATCCGCGTCCGCCGCGCCGTGGCCCATGCCATCAACCGGGCGGACTTCGTGAAGTTCGTCGGCGCCGACGTCGTCAGCCCCAACCCCTCGGTCGTGCCGCTGGGCTATCTGGGATACACTGACCAGGTCGAGCGCTTTGCCTATGATCCCGAGAAGTCCAAGCAGCTCTTGAAGGAGGCGGGGCACCCCAACGGCATCACCATCAAGGTGCTGGGCTCCAACCGCTCCTTCGTCGAGCCCTACCAGCTGCTCCAGGCCCAGCTGGCCAAGGCCGGCATCACCATGGAGCTGCAGTTGGTGGAGCACACCGCCTGGCACGCCCAGATTCGCCAGAACCTGAGCGCGATGGTCGTCTACACGGCCGCGCGCTTCCCGGTCGCCGACATCTTCCTGACCCAGTTCTTCCATTCCGCCAGCGCGCCGGGCAAGCCGACGGCGGTGACGAACTTCAGCCATTGCGACGTGGCCGACCGCGAGATCGACGCCGCCCGCATCGAGCAGGACCCCAAACGCCAGCTTGAGCTGTGGCACGCCGCCCAGCAGAAGATCGTGGCCAATGTCTGCGCCGTGCCGCTGTTCGACGAGGACCAAGTATGGGGCCGCAGCACCAAGCTGGAATTCGGCCACAAGCTCGAGGCCTCGATCAGCTTCGGGCCGATGCTGACGGAACAGACGGTCCTGAAGTAGCAGGCCGGGGCGCGTCAGGAAGGCCGGGCGCATGCTCCGCTTCGTGGCCAAGCGGCTGATGCTGGCGATCCCGACGATGCTGCTGTCGGCGTCGGTCGTCTTCTTTCTGGCGCGCATCCTGCCGGGCGACCCGGCGCTGTCGATCCTGGGCGATGCGGCCAGCGAGCAGGCGCTGGTCGCGCTGCGGGCCAGGCTCGGCCTCGACCAGCCGCTGCTGACCCAGTATGTCGGTTTCCTCGGCGCGCTCCTGCGCTTCGACCTCGGCCGGTCGATGATCTCGGGCCACGCCATCACGGCCGAGGTGCTGGAGGTGCTGCCCTACACGATCGAGCTGACGGTGTTCGCCATCGGCTTCGGCGTGCTGCTGGGCGTGCCGGCCGGGATCGCGGCCGCGCTCGCCCGCAACCGGCTGCCCGACTACCTGTCGCGCTTCGGCTCGCTGATCGGCCTGTCCTGCCCGCCTTTCTTTCTGGCGATCTGCCTGCTGCTGGTCTTCGCCATCTACATCCCGCTTTTCCCCGTGATCAGCGCGCCCGACACCGCCACCATCGGCGGCCGCATCGCGGCCCTGATCCTGCCCGGGGTAACGCTCGGCATCATTTTCCTGGCCTTCGTCGCGCGCTCCTCGCGCGCGGCCATGCTGGAGGTGCTGCCCGAGCAGTACATCCGCACCGCGCGGATGAAAGGCCTGTCGGAGAAGGCGGTCGTCTTCCGCCATGCCTGCCGCAACGCCCTGCTGCCGATCGTCACCGTGACCGGCCTCTATTTCGGCATCCTGATGGGCAATGCGGTGGTGACCGAGATCGTCTTCACCCGGCCTGGCCTGGGCAAGCTCATCATCGGCGCGCTCAATTCGCGCGACTACGTGATGCTGCAGGGGCTGACGATCGTCTACTGCTTCATCGTCGTCGTCGTGAACCTGGCGACCGACCTCGTCTATGGCCTGGTCGACCCGCGGGTGAAGGTGCGATGACCGCCCTTCGCGCCGCCATCGCCATGGTCGCCCCCAACCGGTCGGCCGGCTGGGCGTTCGTCACCCTGTTCGCGATCTGCCTGGCCGCCGTGGCGGCCCCGCTGGTCGCCCCCTACGCGCCGGCCGCCCAGGACCTGATGGAACGGCTGGAGCCGCCATCGGCCGCACACTGGTTCGGCACCGACAACTACGGCCGCGACATCCTCTCGCGCATCCTGTGGGGCGCGCGCATCTCGCTGCTGGTCGGCCTCGGCGCCACGCTGGTCGGCATGGTGATCGGTGGCGCGCTCGGCATTTGGGCCGGCTTCAAGGGCGGCATCGTCGACCTGCTGGTCGCGCGCGTCATCGACGTGCTGCTGTCCTTTCCCAGCCTGATCCTCTGCCTGCTGATCGTCTCTCTGGTGGGTCCGGGCGTGGTCGAGCTGATCGCCGCCATATCCGTGTCCCTGATCCCCAAGTTTGCCCGCGTCGCCCGCTCCTCGGCGATCGCCACCAGCCACCGGGAGTTCGTCGATGCCTGCCGCACCGTGGGCGGGTCGGACCTGCGCATCATGATCCGCCACATCACCCCCAACGTGGTGGGCGAGCTGGCGGTGATGGCCTCCCTGTGGACGGCCAACGCCGTGCTTATCGAGGCCTCGCTCAGCTTCCTCGGCCTTGGCGTCCGCCCGCCGACGCCGACGCTGGGCGGCATGATGCTGGAGGGGCTGAACCTGCTGCACGAGGCGCCCTGGCTGACGCTGTTCCCCGGCCTCGTCATCCTGGCCATGGTGCTGGTCCTCAACCTGGTCGGCGACAGCCTGCGCGATGCCGTCGACCCGCGCCTGCGCGAGGTCTGACGGTGCAGACGCCGATCGTCGATCCGCCGACCACCGATCCATTGCTGCGCGTCGAGGGGCTGGGCGTGGCGGTGCGCCGCCGGCAGGGTGCCCTGCCGATCCTGGAGGACGTCACCTTCGATCTCGCGGGCGACGAGACGCTGGCGATCGTCGGTGAATCCGGCAGCGGCAAGAGCATGCTGGCGCTGGCCATCACCCGCCTGCTGACGCCGCCCGACACCTATGCCGTGTCGGGGCGGGTCCGCTTCCAGGGCACCGACATCCTGCAACTGTCGGCCGAGGGCATGCGCCAGGTGCGCGGCCGCGGCATGGCCGTCGTCTTCCAGGAGGCGCTGAACGCACTCAACCCCGTCCTGACCGTCGGCCGCCAGATCGAGGAGACGGTGATGCGGCGCGACGGCGGCAACGCCGCGTCCGCCCGGCGGGAGGCGCTGCGCCTGCTGGACGAGGTGCGCATCCCGTCGCCGGCCCAGCGCCTGGGCGACTATCCGCACCAGCTGTCCGGCGGCATGCGCCAGCGGGTGATGATCGCGATTGCGCTCGCCTGCCGCCCGGCACTCGTCATCGCCGACGAGCCGACCACCAGCCTCGACGTCACCATTCAGTCGCAGATCCTGGCCCTGCTGCGCGACGTGCGGCGCCAGAACGGCATGTCGATGATCTTCATCAGCCACAATCTGGGGGCGGTCGCGGCGGTGGCCGACCGGGTGGCGGTGCTCTATGCCGGCCATGTCATGGAACTGGCCCGGGTCGAGGACCTGTTCGCCCGGCCGCGCCACCCCTATACGCGCGCGCTGCTGGCGACGACGCCGCGCGTCGACCGGCCGGAGCGGCTGGCGGCCATCCCCGGCACCGTGCCGCGCTTCGATGCCCTGCCGCCCGGCTGCCGCTTCGCGCCGCGTTGCCCGCTGGCCAGCGCCGAATGCACCATGGCCGTGCCCGCGGTCCGGGCGCCGGCCGGCGAGCCGGGCCGGCTCGTCCGCTGCATCAAGCCACTCGCTTGAGGATGCCCGCATGAGCACCACGCCGATGCGGCCGATCCTGGAAGTCGACGGGCTGCGCAAGCATTTCCCGATCGCGGGCGGCTTCGGGTCGGGTCCGCGCAAGGCCGTGCGCGCGATCGACCGCGTCAGCTTCACCGTGGCCGAGGGCGAGAGCTTCGGCCTGGTCGGCGAATCCGGCTGCGGCAAGTCAACCGTGGCGCGTTGCATCGTCGGCCTGGTGACGCCGGACGAGGGCCGGATCGTCGTCGATGGCGAGGCGATCGCCGCGCGCAAGGGCGAGCGCGGGCGCCGCCTGCACCGCAGCGTGCAGATGGTCTTCCAGGATCCCTTCTCCTCGCTCAACCCGCGCCTCGTCATCGGCACGACCCTGGCCGAGCCGCTGGCGATCGCCGGCGGCCTGTCGCGCGCCCAGATCCGCGCCCGGGTCGGCGAGCTGCTGGGGGAGGTCGGCCTGCCGGCCGACGCCGCGGCCAAGTTCCCGCACGAGTTCAGCGGCGGCCAGCGCCAGCGTATCTCGATCGCCCGCGCGCTCGCCCTGAAGCCGCCCTTGATCGTGGCCGACGAGCCGGTGTCGGCGCTGGACGTGTCGGTGCAGGCGCAGATCCTGCTGCTGCTCGACGGCCTGCGCACCAGCCGCAACCTGGGCCTGCTGTTCATTTCCCACGACCTCGCCGTGGTGCGGAACTTCTGCCAGCGCGTGGCGGTCATGTATCTCGGCCGCATCGTCGAGGAAGGGCCGGTCGAGCGCGTATTCGCCCGGCCGATGCACCCCTACACCCTGGCGCTGCGCGACAGCTCACTGCCGCCCGATCCGGCCGCCCGCGACCGCCTGGCCCGCATCGAGGGCGAGATGCCGTCTGCCATCGACCCGCCCACCGGCTGCCATTTCCATCCGCGCTGCCCGCGGCGGATGCCCATCTGCGCGGTGGAGGCGCCAGCCTGGACGGCGCTCGATCCGGGCGGCGTGGCCTGCCACCTCCATCCGCCCACACCCGTATCGCCCGCGACCAACCGAGGGATCTGAGATGTACCCCGATCCAAGCTCCCGCTCCGCCGGCCTCTTCGATCGCGCCTGCGCCGTCATGCCGGGCGGCAACACGCGCCTGGCCGTCTACCAGGCGCCGTTCCCGATCTTCATCGCGTCCGCCGCGGGCTGCCGGGTGACGGACGTGGACGGGGTAGAGCGGCTCGACTTCATCAACAACCAGTCGGCGCTGGTGCACGGCCACTGCTTCCCGCCGGTGGTGGCCGCCGTGACCGCCCAGGTCGGGCGCGGCTCCTGTTTCTCGGGCCCGACCGACACGGAAGTGGAACTGGCGGAGGCCCTGCAGGCCCGCGTTCCCGGCCTCGAGCGCATGCGCTTCACCAATTCCGGCACCGAGGCGGTGATGCTGGCGGTCAAGGCCGCGCGCGCCTTCACCGGCCGCTACAAGATCGCCAAGTGCGAGGGCGCCTATCACGGTTCCTACGATTTCGTGGAGGCCAGCCGCGGCAGCACGCCCGCCAACTGGGGCGACGCCAAGGTGCCGGCCCGCGTCCCCTACTCCAAGGGCACGCCGCCCGCCGTCGGCGACCTGACGGTGGTCATGCCCTACAACGATGTCGCGGCCGCGGCCGCCATCCTGGAGGCGGAGGCGGGCGAGCTGGCCGCCGTCATCGTCGAGCCGATCGCCAACCGCCCCGGCATGATCCCGGCCACGCCGGAATTCCTGGCCTATCTGCGCGAATTCACCCAGCGCACCGGCATCCCGCTGATCTTCGACGAGATCATCTCGTTCCGCGTCGGCTTCGCCGGCGCCCAGGCCGGCTACGGCATCGTCCCCGACATGACGACGCTGGGCAAACTGATCGGCGGCGGCTTCCCGGTGGGCGCGGTCGCCGGTCGCACCGACATCATGGGCGTGTTCGACCAGCGCCGGGGCAGCCCGGCCGTGCCGCACACCGGCACCTTCAACGCCAACCCGGTGTCCATGGTGGCCGGCATCGAGACGCTGAAGGCGTTCGACGAAGCGGCCGTCGCCCGGATCAACCGCCGCGGCGACGAAGTGCGGCGCACGATCGACGGCATCTTCGCCAAGGCCGGCATCGAGGGCCAGGCGTCCGGTGCCGGCTCGCTGTTCCGCATCCACTTCACCGCCCGGCCACTGACCGACTATCGCTCGGCCTATCCCACGGCCGCCGGCCAGTCGGCGGTGGCGGCCCTGCATCGCGCGCTGCTGAACCAGGACGTGATGGTGTCGGCCAATTGCAGCGGCAACATCTCGACGGTGGTGGGCGACCTGGAGATCGAGCAGTTGCTGGGCGCCGTCACCCGCGCCCTGGCCGAGATCCGGGTGCCCGCCTGACCCGGGCGGCCGCGGTCGCGGTCCGGATCGCGCTGTCCCTGCTGGCGCTGGGTGCCGCCACGGCCGCCGCCGACCACCTGTCGCTGGCGGTCTTCGGTCTGCCGCACCCGTCCGAGACACTGCCGCTGCTGTTTGCCACATCGCTGATCGTGCCGATCTGGCGATCGGGCGGCAGGGCCGGCCGGGTGCTGGCGGGCCTCGCGGGCTTGGCCGGCGGCCTGTCGGTCTGGTCGTGCGCCTTCCTGGTCGCGATCGACGATCCCACCATGCACTCCACGGTGGTGGGGTCGATCCGGGCCTGCGCGGTGCTGGCGAGCCTGGTCCTGTGCCTGATCGTGTCGCGGCGAGATCAGTCGAGCCGCCGCACCATCGCGTCGTAGAGCGCCTTCAGTTCCGGCGGCCCGGTCAGCCGCCCGGCCTCGGCCACCGGACGGCCGCCGATCCACAGGGACTGGTCGAGTGCCACGCCGTCCGGGTGGTTTTCGCCGCCGCCCGGCTCCCACCAGGGCAAGCCCATGCCGACCGCGTTCGAGCCCGGCACGCGGATGTCCTCGATGAAATGGCGGCCGGTGAGGCGGGCCGCCGGGTGGAAGCCGAAGGTCAGGTGGATGCAGCGGCCGAAATCCCCCTGCCCGCCGCTGGCCCGGCGCAGCGCGCGTTCCAGGCTGGGCCGATCCTCGGCCGCGCCGCCCTCGACCGCCTGGATGCGCCCGTCGACGGTGACGGTGATCGGCCGGCGCAGGATGCGGTGGTCCTCGTCGAACAAGGCCTGCAGGACGACCCGCCCGCGCACGCTGTCCTGCACGGGGTAGAAGCTCTGCGTGCCGGGCACGGTATGGAGGCCGGGCGTACGCGCGACGCGCTCGCGCACCAGCTTCGGCTGGTCGAGCGTGCAGGAGAGGTCGGTGCCAAGCGGGCAGGTGACGCGCAGCGTCTCGCCCGCCGCCGCCGTGGCGAAGGCCGCGAAGGCGAGGTTGAAATCCATCAGGGCCGCGAAATCCACGCAGCCATAGAGCCGCTCGAAGCTGTCGGCGCCGGCGGTCGCGAGCAGCAGGTAGCGACAGCGGTTGCCGGCAATCGCGGCCGAGGTCGCGGCCGATCCGGCGTGATAGGGGAAGCAGAGGTCGAACCAGACGTCCGAGGCGACGGCCGCCGCCTTCAGGCTGTCCGAGACATAGGGATCGGAGAGCCCACCCTGGAACGGCAGCTGCGGGGCCAGCGCCACCAGCGGCCGGGCGCCCGCCCGCACGACGGCCCCGGCAATGGCGTCCAGCAACGCGGGCTCGGTCGCCGTGTCGCCGGTGATCAGCACGCTTTCGCCGGGGGCGACGTCGAACTGCGCCTGGACCAGGGTATCGGCGGCGCGCAGCAGGCGGGCGGGGGTCATGGCGCTCACAGGGCCAGGGTCAGTTCCGGCCCGCGGGCGCGCGAGACGCACACGGTCATGATGTCGCCCGCCCCGCGCGCCTGCTCGCTGAGGAAATGGTCGCGGTGGTCCGGCTCGCCCGCCAGCACCTCGGTCACGCACATGCCGCACACCCCTTCCATGCAGGAGCAGTCGACCTCCACCCCGTTCTCCAGCAGCACCGACAGGATGCTGCGTCCGGCCGGCACCGCCAGCGTACGGCCGCTGAGGCCAAGTCGCACGGTGAGGTCGCGGTCTGTACCCGCATCCGCCTCGCCGGCCGAGAAATACTCGAAATGGAGGGCGTCGGCGCCCAGCGCCAGCAGCCCGGCCGTCCGCGCCGCATCCATGAAGGGAGCCGGGCCGCAGATATAGGCGTGCGTGCCGGACGCGGCCGCCCTGCCCAGGATCGCCGCCAACCGTGCCGGCACGGCCGCGCCGTCGAGCCCGAAATGGCCGGATGCGCGGCCGGCGAACTCGCCCGATTGCAGCGTGTCCGCGAACGCCGCCGCCTCGGCCGAGCGGGCGAAGTGATGAAGTTCGAAGGGGTGCCCCCGGGCCATTGCATGGCGCGCCATGCCGAGCAGCGGCGTCACCCCGATACCGCCCGCCAGCAGCAGGAGGGGGCCGGCGCGCCAGTCGACCGGGAACCCGTCGACCGGCAGCGAGGCCAGCACGGTGTCGCCCGGGGTCAGCCGGTGCATGGCGGCCGACCCGCCGCGCGACGCCGGCTCCAGCTTGACCGCGATGCGATAGGCTTCGGCATCGTCCGGCCCGTTCATCAGCGAATACTGCCGCACCGGACCATCGCCGACCCGGACGCGGATATGGGCGCCGGCCGGGGCCGGCGGCAGCGAGCGGCCGGCGGGATGCGCGAGGTCGATCGCCAGGATGTCGGCGGTCTCGCGGCGGACGGCGGCGACGGCCAGCGGCAGACGCGGCATGTCAGGCGCCGGGCCCGAACATGCGGTCGAGATAGGCGTTGAGGAAATGGTGGATCGGCTTCTCCATGATCGACATGCGGCCCGGCGCATAGATCGGCGAGGACATGGCGAGTTGCATGGATTCGATCATGCTTCGGTCCTCCTCGTAGATGACCTTCTGGTACTGCCGGTAGACGTCGACCTTCGCCTCGAAGTCCGGGTCGGCGAAGAATTCCTCGGGGAACAGCAGGTAGATCATCACCTCGCAGGCATCCGGGCCCAGCGGCCAGGCCGTCATCAGCTTCACGCAGTCGACGCGGCCGAAGAGCGTCAGATTGGGCGGCAGCAGGCCGGTACAGGCGAAGCTGTTCGGCCGGTCATCCAGCCAGGGCGCCTTGGCGAAACGGGTCTGGCCATCGGGCGTCGAGGGCGCGGCGTCGTAGCGGATCATGATGCCGCCGCCCGGCTTCAGCGACACGTTCTCCGGCGTCCAGCTGAAGCGCGCACCGAAGGATTTCGCGTGCAGCACGCCCACATGGTAGAAATCCATGAGGTTCTCGTGGAAGAATTTCCAGTTGCATTGCAGCCGGATGCGGCTGAGGTCGGCGACGCGGCAGCGCTCGGTGTGCAGGATCGCGAAGTCCGCCTCGAACTCGGCCATCGCCTGCTCGAAGTCGCGCGGCTCGGGGTGGAAGCAGACGAAGACGTTGCCCCGCCAGGTCTCGAGCGCGATCCGCGGCAGCCGGCACTGGGCCGGGTCGAACGCCTCAGAATCCTTCATGTAGGCGGCACCGGTCAACTGGCCGGTCAGGTCGTAGGTCCAGCCGTGATAGGGGCACTTGAACATCCGCGCGTTGCCCGCACCCTGGGCCACCTCGACGCCGCGATGGGCGCACATGTTGTAGAAGGCGTTCAACTCTCCGCGCTTGTCGCGGGCGACGATGAAGGGCCGGTCGGCCAGTCGCCGCGCCTCGTAGTCGCCGGGGTTGGGGAACTGCTCCTCGCGGCCGACGAACAGCCACTCGCGGCCGAAATACTCCACCATCTCGCGGCGGTAGATCTCGGGCGAGGCATAGATCTCGCCGGGGACGTGGCGAGCCCGCAGCAGGTCCGAGCGGGTGGCGGCCAGTTGGGGCGTGACGCTGGTGGCACCGTCCATTGCCGATCTCCCTCACCACTCTATACGACCGTATTAAGCTACGATCGGGCGCGCGACGGCGCAATGGCCTTCCGCAGCCGCGGGCGCTATCAAGCCGGCCGGAGGAGATCGCACCCGCCTTGTCCATTGGAGAACCCGCCGAGGCGACGGCGCGCCGCGGCTTCAACAAGCTGCCGCCGGAGATACGTCGCCAGCAACTGATCGAGGCGACCTTTCGCGCGCTCTGTCTTTATGGCGACGCCGGCACCAGCGTGCGCTCGATCGCGGCCCTGGCCGGCCTGTCGCAGGGCATGGTGCGGCACCATTTCCAGACCAAGGGCGAACTGCTGGCGGCGACCACCCGCCACCTGTCCGACCGCTTCTACGACGCGGCCGCCCTGGCGAGTGCCGCGGCCGGACCCGATCCGCTGGCACAACTGCGCGCCATTCTGCTGGTCGGCCTGCGGCCGCCGATCCTGGAGCGCGACTATGTCCGCGCCCGCTACATCCTGTGGAGCCTCAGCCAGTCGGACGCGGCGATGCGCGCCGCCCACGAGGAGACCTATGGGCGGCTGCGCCGGCGGCTGGAGGGCCTGCTGGCTGAGATCGCCGCCCGCAACGACAGCGCGATCGACCCGGTCGAGACGGCGCGTCTGTTGATGGCCCTGCTGAAAGGCGCCTGGGTCGAGTGGCTGGTGTCGCCCGAAGGCTGCGACCCGGAGCGCATCGTCGCGGGCTTCCTGCCGATGCTGGAGGACCGGCTGGCGCGCTGACTAGCCCAGCAGCGCGGCGGCCGCCACCAGGACGAGCACGGCGCCCGAGACCTGGGCCAGCCCGCCGGCCCGCGCGCCAGAGCCGGCCGCGATCCAGGCAGCCAGCCGGGCCGCCGCGATGGCGATCGCGGCCTGGATCAGGGCGAAGCCAACCAGGTAGGCCAGCAGCGGCGTCGCCTCCGCGCCGACGATGCTCTCGCCATAGGCATAGCCGTGGAAGACGCCGGCAAGGGCTACGAGCGCCAGCAGGGCCGGCACCCGGCGCCAGCCGACGACAAGCAGGGCCGCGAGCGCCAGGATCGACAGGGCGATGGCGACCTCGGCCGCCGGCAGGTCGGCGCCCAGGACATGCAAGAGGCAGCCGGCCACGGTGGCCAGCACGAAGCAGAGGATCGGCGCCACGCCCAGCCCAGCCACCATCGACAGGATGCCGATGCCGACCACGAAGGCCAGGTGGTCCCAGCCGATGACGGGATGGCCCAGGCCGGACAGGAGCCCGCCCATCAGCGTGTCGGGCAGTTGCCCGTCCATCGCGTGGTGGGCGCTGGCCCCGGTTGCCATGAAAAGCCAGGCCGTGCCGGCCGCGATCGCCTTGATGAACATTCGGTCCCCCCATCCCGGCCGGCCTGCTGCTGGCCGCAGCGGCCAAGACTAGCCGCAATCGCGGGGCTGCGTCAGCCGTGGCCGGCAGGCAGGCGGACGACGAAGCGGGCTCCGGTGATGCGGCCGCCGGCCTGGCGGTTCTCCGCCACGATCGTACCGCCATGGGCCTCGACGATCTGCTTGGAGATGCTGAGGCCGAGGCCGGAGTGGGTGCCGAACTTCTCGCCCGACGGGCGCTCGCTGTAGAAGCGCTCAAAGATCGCGGCCAGCTTGTCGGGCGGGATTCCGGGGCCTTCGTCCTCGACCTGCGCCTCGACCCAGGCACCCTGGCGCACTGCCTTCAGGGTGACGGTGCCGCCCGGCGGGCTGAACGAGACGGCGTTGGCGATGAGGTTGCGGAAGACCTGCCCCAGGCGGCTTTCCAGCCCGACCACCGTCAGTTCCTGGTGGCGGGCGACATCAAGGCGGATGGCAGGCCCGGACCCGTCCTCCATCGTCGAATGCAGCTCGGCCAGGGCATCGAGCAGGCGGGCCACGTCCACCACCTCGCTCTCGTCCCGCGACAGTTCGGCATCCAGGCGCGAGGCGTCGGAGATGTCGGTGATCAGGCGGTCCAGCCGGCCGACATCCTCCTGGATGATCGCCATCAGGCGGCGCTGCTGGTCGGCATCCTTGACGCGGGCGGCCGTCTCGACCGCGCTGCGCAGAGAAGTGAGCGGGTTCTTGATCTCATGCGCCACGTCGGCCGCGAAGCGCTCGTTGGCGTTGAGGCGCTGCCACAGCACCTGGGTCATGGTGCGCAGGGATTCGGCCAGGTCGGCGATCTCGTCGTTGCGCCGGCCGATGTCGGGGATCTCGGGCGGGCGGCCCTGCCCGCGCTTCACCCGCTCGGCCGCGCGCGCCAGGCGCAGCACCGGGCGGACGATCGTCCCGCCCAGATAGAGCGACAGCAGCACGGTGATCGCCAGCGCCACCGCGAACACCTTCAGGATGTCGAACCGGACCGAGCGGATCGCCTTCTGGATCGCCCCATCCTCGGTCGACAGCATGACCGCGCCCAGCACCTGCTTGAAACGCTGCACGGGCACCGCAACCGACAGGATCGTGCGGTCGAACTGGTCGCGCCGGCGCATGCGCATGACCTCGCCTTCCAGCGCCCGGTTGACCTCGACATAGTCCGATGCCGACTGCACCGGTCGCTCGGCATAGAGCGGCAGCTCCTCGCCGTCGGGCAGCAGCCCGACGATCCAGCCATAGACCCGGCCGGCCGCGCCCAGCACGGGCGGATCGTCCTCCGGTGGCGGCAGGCGCTCGATATAGATGCTGCCACCCGGCCCGGACAGCACGCGGGTGTCGGCCACCAGCGACCGGTCGGCGGCGAAGAGGCGCGCGCGGGCGCCCGTCGGCTCCACCAGGCGGCGCACCATGTGGCGCGCGGCCTCGATCGCCAGCGACACGTCCTCGCCGGCAGTGGGGCGGTCGATCGTGCCCTCGCCCAGGGCATTGGCGATCAGTTCGGCCTGGGTCCGCAGGGCGTCCAGCTCGCTCTGCACCAGGCCCTTGCGATACTCGCCGACGAACAGCAGCCCGCCCACCAGGATCAGCAGCGGCAGCACGTTCACCGCCAGGATGCGGCGCGTCAGGGCCGAGCGGAACGGGTTGCGCCAGCGCCGCGGACGACGGGCGGCCGGCTCGGCCTTGGCGCGGGCGGCCGGACGCCGGGGACGCGGCGCGTCCTCGTCGAGATCACGCATTTCCGGCTCCAGCCGGGCGGGTTCGGTGTCGGCGACGAGGCGCATGGCGATCGGGGATGCGTCGGCTGCCTGGCTGCGGGCTTGGCGCGATCAGGCCTCGCGATAGCGGTAGCCGACGCCGTAGAGCGTCTCGATCTGGGCGAAGTCGTCGTCGATGATCTTGAACTTCTTGCGCAGGCGCTTGATGTGGCTGTCGATCGTCCGGTCGTCGACATAGATGCTTTCGCCGTAGGCGGCATCCATGAGCTGGTCGCGATTCTTGACGTGGCCCGGCCGGATCGCCAGCGCCTTCAGCAGCAGGAACTCGGTCACCGTCAGGGTCACGTCGACCCCGTTCCAGGTGCAGGCATGGCGGCCGGGGTCGAGCACCAGTGGCCCCCGGTGGATGGCGGGCTCGCCTTCCCCGTCCGGCGGCTCGCGGGCGATCTCGCCACGGCGCAGCAGGGCGCGGATCCGCTCGATCAGGAGGCGCTGGGAGAACGGCTTCTTGATGTAGTCGTCCGCCCCCATGCGCAGGCCCAGCACCTCGTCGACCTCATCGTCCTTGGAGGTGAGGAAGATCACCGGCATCGCCGTCAGCTTGCGCAGGCGCGACAGCAGTTCCATCCCGTCCATACGCGGCATCTTGATGTCGAGGACGGCCAGGTCGACCGGCTGCGCCGTCAGCCCGCGCAGCGCCTCGGCGCCGTCATTGTAGCAGCGCACGGTAAAGCCCTCGGCTTCCAGCGCGATGGAAACCGAGGTCAGGATGTTCCGGTCGTCGTCGACGAGAGCGATGGTGTGAGCCACGCTTCCCCCCAGATGCGTTAAGAGCGGTGGCAAGGTCGGTGGCCAATATGGCCCTTTTACGGCCCTTTTTCGACCCGGCCGGAAAAGCCGGGGATTTGGGCATCAGGAGGCGGCCTCGCGCTCCAGGCGCAGGCGCGCATCGCGGTCCGCGCCCGATGGCAGCGGTGCCGCGGGATCCTCGATCCAGGCCCGGATGTCGGCCCACACCACCTGCGCCTGGAGGTCGCGCAGGAGCATGTGCCAGCCTTCCGGATATACCGCCACCCGCTGCCGGTCGGCGGCCCCGGCCAGGCGCGACAGCATCAGCGCGGTCGGCTCGCGCGGAACGATCTGGTCCTTCTCGCCATAGAGGATGAGGGCCGGCGTGCGGAAGCGGGCCGAGGCGGCCAGTGCGGCATCCATCAGGTCGACCAGCCCCTTCACCGTATCGGCCCGCGTCTCTTTGATCACCAGCGGGTCGCGGCTGAAGGCGCGCAGCATGTCCTCGTTGTCGGACGGCCGGTAGCCCAGGCCCCGGCCCGACAAGGTCAGCCACGGCATGGTGGACGAGATGGTCGCGAGCGCCAGGCGCTTGCCCAGCCCCATCGTCTGGCGGCCCCATACGGCTGGCGCCACGAGGATGGCGCCGTCGACCGGCGGCGCGTCGGCCCCCGTCAGCGCGACCATGGCGATGGCGCCGCCCATGCTTTCGCCCAGCAGATAGACCGGCAGCCCGGGATGGCGCGCCCGCACCAGGCGGATGGCGGTCCCGGCATCGCGGGCAAGGGCCGCCATGCCGGGCCAGCGCCCGGTATTGGGGGCCGAGCCGAAGCCGCGCTGGTCGTAGGCATAGGTCGCGATGCCATGGCGCGCCCACTCGACGGCCGGCATCTCGAAGGCGGTGGAATGGTCGTTGAAGCCGTGCAGGGCGACGATGATCGCGCGCGGCTCCTCGCCCGGCGACCATACCCGCATCGGCAGGCGCAGGCCGTCGGCGGTGACGAGCTCGCTCTTCTCCAATTCCGGCTCGTTCAAGCTGGGGCCGGGCAGGACATAGCCCGGGGCGCAGGCGGGCAGGACCGCCACCGCGAGAAGAAGGAGGATGCGGAGCGCACGCGCCATTCCTGCCCTATGCAGCGGCGGCCGGTGGCCGGGTCAGGGCAAGGAAGGCGTCTTCCAGGGTGCCCTCCTCGGTCGTCAGGTCGACGACCGACAGGGCGGCCGCCTGCATCGCACCCAGCAGGTCCTGCACGCGGGTGCGGCTCGGCTGGTAGCGAAAGGCGATGCGCAGGGGGTCGAGCAGGGTGGCGCCGAGGTCCGCCAGCGCCGCCGGCACTGCATCCAGCGCGTCGGCCACGGTGACGACGAGGGTCTTGCGATCGAGCCGGTGGACCAGCGCTCGCGTGGTGTCGCAAGCGACCACCTGCCCGCGGTCGATGATCGCGATGCGATCGCACAAGGCCTCGGCCTCCTCGAGATAATGGGTGGTCAGCAGCACCGTGGTGCCGCGGCCGGCCAGGGTGCGGACGTAACTCCAGAGCTGCTGGCGCAGTTCCACGTCGACGCCGGCGGTGGGCTCGTCCAGCACCAGGACCGGCGGGTTGTGGACCAGGGCCTTGCCGATCAACAGGCGCCGCCGCATGCCGCCCGACAGCGAGCGGGCATAGGCGTCCGCCTTGTCGGCAAGGCCCAGCGCCGCCAGGATCTCATCGGTGCGCCGCGCCGCCGGGGCCACGCCGAACATGCCGGCATGCATCTCCAGCGCCTCGCGCGGGGTGAAGAACGGGTCGATATGGAGTTCCTGCGGCACCACGCCGATGGCGTGGCGGGCATGGAGCGGCTGGCGGTCGATGTCGTAGCCCCAGATCGTGACCTGCCCGGCCGTCTTGCGCACCAGGCCCGCCAGGATGTTGATAGTCGTCGACTTGCCAGCTCCATTGGGGCCGAGCAGGCCGAACAGGCTGCCGCGCGGGATGGCGAGGTCGACGCCGGCCAGCGCCGTCTTGGCCGGCTGGCGGCGGCGTGCGGCATAGGTCTTGGCCAGCCCGGCGATCTCGACCGCGTATTCGGGCAGCGGATTCGGCGACGAATGCACGCGTGGTCTACCGGGCCGGAGGGGGTGGGGTGGCCGGACATTGGATTCCGGCGCGGCCATGGGTATCATCCGCCCCGACTTCGGGTCAATCCGGGCACCCTGCCCCCATCCATGGACGCCATCATGCTGCACAGCGCTGCGGCCCGCACCACGCCCGCGGGCACGCCGGTCGAAGTGACCGAGACCGACCATGCCACCATCGCCTGCGACGGCGGCAGCGAGCCGCTCGGCCATCCGCTCGTCTATCTGAACCTGCTGCCGGCGGGTGCCGTCGACTGCCCCTATTGCGGCCGCCACTTCGTCTTCACGGGCGACCCATCGGCCGGACACGGCCACTAAGATCGGGATGATGCCTTGACCGAGCTTGTCACCACCATCATCGAGACCGCTGCGATCGAACCGGGAGCGACACCGCCGCTGCCGATGCGCCATCTCTATCTGGTCGACGGCTCGGGCTTCATCTTCCGCGCCTTCCATGCCCTGCCGCCGCTGACGCGGGCCGACGGCACGCCCGTCGGCGCCGTGCTGGGATTCAGCAACATGCTGCTGAAGCTCCTGGGCGAGACGGATGCCGACGCCGTCGCCGTCATCTTCGACGCCTCGCGCTATAGCTTCCGCAACGCCATCTACGACGCCTACAAGGCGCAGCGCCCCGACGCCCCGCCCGAGCTGATCCCGCAATTCCCGCTGGTGCGCGAGGCGACCGAGGCCTTCAACCTGCCCGGGATCGAGAGCGACGGCTACGAGGCCGACGACATCATCGCCACCTATGCCCGGGCGGCCCAGCGCCGCGGCATCGAGGTGACCATCGTCTCGTCCGACAAGGACCTGATGCAGCTGGTGGATGATGGCATCCGCATGCTGGACCCGATCAAGAACAAGGCGATCGGGCCGGACGAGGTACGCGAAAAATTCGGCGTGGCGCCCGATCGGGTGGTCGACGTGCAGGCGCTGGCCGGCGATTCCGTCGACAACGTGCCGGGCGTGCCCGGCATCGGCGTGAAGACCGCGGCCGAGCTGATCAACACCTATGGCGACCTCGACCAGCTGCTCGCCCGCGCGGGCGAGATCAAGCAGCCCAAGCGCCGCGAATCCCTGATCCAGCATGCCGACCTGGCCCGCGTCTCGCGCGAACTGGTGCGCCTGAAGGACGACGTGCCAGACCTGCCGCCGCTGGAGGCGCTGGCCGTGCGCCCGGCCGACCCGAACCGGCTGGTGGAGTTCCTGCGCACGCAGAACTTCCGCACCCTGCTGAGCCGGGTGGAAAGCCGCAACGCCAATCGGGCCGCCGCCACGGCCGCGCTGGCGCCCGTGGCCGCCGCCGACGCCCAGGCGACATCGGCCGAGGGCGGCGCGGCCGCGCCGATGCCGGCCGCAACCGCGGCGAACTATGTCCTGATCCAGGACCTGGATGTGCTCGACGCCTGGATCGCCCGGGCGACGGCGGCCGGCGCGTTCGCGGTCGATACCGAGACGACCTCGCTTGACGCCGTCACCTGCGAGCTGGTCGGCGTGTCCTTGTCGATCGAACCGGGCGAAGGCGCCTACCTGCCGCTCGCCCACAAGGTGGAGGGGCTGGATCTGACCGGCGGGGCACCCCGCCAGATCGACCGGGACACGGCGCTGGCCCGGTTGAAGCCGCTGCTGGAAGACCCGGCCGTGCTGAAGATCGGCCACAACCTGAAATACGACGCCGTCGTGCTGGGCCGGCACGGCATCCAGGTGGCGCCAGCCGACGACACCATGCTGCTGTCCTATGTGCTGGACGGGCACCTGCACGGGCATGGGATGGACGAGCTGGCGCTGCTCCACCTTGCTCACAAGACCATCGCCTTCGCCGATGTCTGCGGCACCGGCAAGAACCAGATCACCTTCGACCTGGTGCCGCTGGATCGCGCGCGCGACTATGCCGCCGAGGATGCCGAGGTGACGCTGCGGCTGCACCGGCTGCTGCGCCCGCGCCTGCTGAAGGAACGCCAGGTCGCCCTCTACGAGACGACCGAGCGACCGCTGGCGCCGGTGATCGCGGCCATGGAGCGGGCCGGCATCAAGGTCGACCCGGTCGAGCTGAAGCGCCTCAGCCGCGACTTCGGCGAGCGGCTGGCGGTGCTGGAGACCGAGATCCACCGGCTGGCCGGCCGCCCGTTCAACGTCGGCTCGCCCAAGCAGCTGGGAGAGGTGCTATTCGACGAGATGAGCCTGGCCGGCGGCAAGAAGGGCAAGACCGGCGCCTATGCCACCGGCGCCGAGGTGCTGGAAGTCCTGGCCGCGCAAGGCCACGCCCTGCCCGCCCGCGTGCTCGACTGGCGCCAGCTCGCCAAGCTGAAGTCGACCTATGCCGACGCGCTGGTGGAGCAGATCAACCCGGCCACGGGCCGCGTCCACACCTCCTACGCGCTGGCCTCGACCTCGACCGGGCGGCTGTCCTCGACCGATCCCAACCTGCAGAACATCCCCGTCCGCACCGAGGAAGGCCGCAAGATCCGCCGCGCCTTCATCGCCGAGGACGGGCATGTGCTGATGTCGGCCGACTATTCGCAGATCGAGCTGCGCCTGGCCGCCCACGTCGCCGACATCCCCTCGCTGAAGGACGCCTTCCGCCAGGGCATCGACATCCACGCGCTGACCGCCAGCCAGGTCTTCGGCGTGCCGGTGGAGGGCATGGACCCACAGGTCCGCCGCCGCGCCAAGGCGATCAACTTCGGCATCATCTACGGCATCAGCGGCTTCGGCCTGGCCCAGCAGCTAGGCATCCCCCAGGGCGAGGCGCAGGCCTATATCGCGGCATATTTCGAGCGCTATCCCGGCATCCGCGCCTACATGGACCGCACCAAGCAGTTGGCGCGCGAGCAGGGCTATGTCACGACGATCTTCGGCCGGCGCTGCTGGGTGCCCGGCATCAAGGACAGCAACCCCGCGCGGCGCGCCTTCGCCGAGCGCCAGGCGATCAACGCCCCCCTCCAGGGCTCGGCCGCCGACATCATCAAGCGCGCCATGGCCCGCATTCCGGCCGCCCTGACGGAAGCCGGCCTGTCGGCCACCATGCTGCTGCAGGTGCACGACGAACTGATCTTCGAGGTGCGGGAGGCCGAGGTCGAGGCGACCGCCGCGCTCGTGCGCCGGGTGATGGAGGGGGCGGCCCATATCTCGGTGCCGCTGGTGGTGGATACCGGCGTCGGGCGGGATTGGGAGACGGCGCACTGAAGATCAGCCGGGCCAGGCGGCATCCGGACCTACCGGTGCTTCCCGACCGGGCCGTCCAGATTGCACTGGATCTTCACCCGGCCCGCTCGTTGCGATCCGTCTCTGCTTCCTTGGCGAACCAGTCCAGCACGGCTGCCAACATCGGTTCCGCCCGGCGGCTTTCCTTGATGCAGAGAAAATAGTCTTCCCGCGTCGGCAGGGCCTTGCCGGGCAACCGGACCAAGCTGCCCCCCTCGATGTCCCGCTGTACGAGGAAGTCGGGGACGAGTGCGGCGCCCAGGCCCGCCCTGACCATTTCGAGCGCGATCAGGTAGTGGGACGCGAACCGCCACGGCTTCTCTCCCATAGCCGGAGCATCGGCCCCGTTCAGCGCGGCGAAGGACTTCCAGTCCCGGCCGACCGTCCCTGGCTGCAGGTCGGTCGTGATCAAAGGAATGGCTTGCCCAGGCCCAGTCATGCAGGCGCGAGCGGCAACGGGCACGAGCCGTTCGCGCCATAGAAGCTGGGCCAGGAACCCCTTCTCGCGTGGAAGGGTCGTGACAAAGGCATCGGCGACCGCGTCGGTCAGCTCGGGATCCCGGGCGTACATGCAGAGTTGCAGCGGTAAACCCGGGTGGGCCGCATAGAAGCGCGACAGGCGCGGGACAAGCCAGCCGGGACCGAAGCTGCTGCAAATCGCCAGCCGCACCGTGTCTCGCGTGCCGCCGATCGCCTCGGACATCGACCGCTCGATCTCGGCGAACGCGGGTTGCAGCCTGCGAGCCAGCCGGTCTCCCGCCACCGTAAGAACGATGCCGCGCCCTCGCCTTTCGACGAGGCGCTCGCCCACGACTTCCGAGAGCTGACGCAACTGGTGGCTGATTGCGCTCTGGCTGACGCCCAGTTCGTCCGCCGCCCTCGTGACGGACAGGTGCCGGGTGACCGCCTCGAAGGCCTGCATGGCGCGGAAGTGCTGTCGTCGTTCCATGACCGTATTCCTGCCTCGGGGATTTGGTTGCCAGCCTCTATCGATGTCAGCCGCGCTGCGCCACAGGCGCTGCCCCGGATTCATGATTTCATGTGCAAATCAAATAACGAAACTCATGAATTCCGATGGTGAAACAGCCGATCCATCTTGGTCTAATCGATCCGGCTACAAGCTCGAACAGCGGTGGACGATCTGCGGTGATTCGGCAATCCTGATGGCTCTGAATGATTGAGCATTGCGGCGCGAAGCCAGCTTTGAGAGGGATCTGCAAATGAATCCGGCCGGGATCCTCGCATGTGTACTTGTCGCTGGCATGGTCCTGGCGCCGCCGCTTGCCGCCCAGACGCGCGCGCGCATGCAGTTCGCAGCCGGCAACGACAACGCCCATGTCGAGGCCACGATCCGCGGCAAGGCGTATCGCGACCATGTTCTGGGCGCCCGCGCAGGGCAGCGCATGCAGGTGTCGCTGTCGACCAAGGGCAACGCCTACTTCAACATCCTGCCGCCGGGAAGCGGGGGCGAAGCCATCTATATCGGATCCCTGTCCGGACGGGATGGCGGCGTGGACCTGCCAGCCACGGGTGACTACGTCGTGCGCGTCTATCTCATGGGTGCCGACGCAAGCAGCAACAAGACCGTCCGCTACACCTTATCGGTCGGCATCCGCTGAGGCCGCCCGACCCCCTCCACGTCCTCGAATCCCGGCTTCCTGCGCCGGAGGGAGACAGCAATGCGTTATCGCCTTCTTCCCATGGCCGCGCTCGCGGCGATCTGGGCATCACCGGCGTTCGCCGACGACGTGCACGAAGTAAAGTGCAAGGGAGACCGCAACGCCTGCATAGCGGCGGCCCAGCGCACCTGCGGCGGCGACTTTCATGTTCTGTATAGCGAAAGTCATGCAGGCGGCCTCCTTGCGGATACCATTCCCGGCCCGGTCACCTGGTACTCGATGTCCTACGAATGCCCGAACTCGCGGGGCGGGGCGCCGGAGTTTCCTTTCCGCGGCAACACCTACGCCGTTCCCCCGGTCCAGGACATCGAGACGATGACCCGCCAGCGGGTTTCAGTGGGCGCCATGCAGCGCTTCTGTCAGGGAGAGGCGTCGGCGCGGTTCGGCCGAATGCCGCACGAGATACTCACGTTGCCGGTGGAGCGCGACGGCGGCGGTTATGTGGTCTTTGGCCAGTACCCACCCGAAGGCAGCCGCGTAAAGACCTTCGAGTGCCATTTCGACTCCGACGGCGCATTCCGACGCGTGGCGCGCAACTGAACTGCTGCCGCTCGGGGAGAGGCTTGGTGATTGCGGCCGACCTGCCATTCCAAGACGGAAGTCCGATCGCAATCGGGGGACGAGGCTGGCTGGCGGTCCTGGGCGCGACCTTCCTCGGCGCGGCCCTGTTACTGACGCCATGGCTGCCGCCGGCCGGCCTGGTTGTGGCTTTCGTGCCCGCAATCCTCTTTGTCGGCGTGCCGCTTGCCGGACTGGCAGCGGTCGCCGGTCGGCACTGGACGGCACTCTTTCGCCGCTATGGACCGAAGGCGCTCGGCCAGTCGCTGCTTTTTGCGATCCTGACCATTTCCGCCTCGCTGGCGGTGGGGCTCGCCGTACAGCAGGTGGCGCCGGTCGCGGCCAACCCCGTGGCCGGGGCAATTGCCGGTTTCGCGGGGGCAGACCTGCCAGCGTTCCTGGCCCGGACATTCATCCAACTGATCGGCGAGGAGATCTTCACGATCCTTCCCCTTCTGGCCGTCCTGTGGTTCTCCACGCATCGGCTGGGCCTGTCGCGGCTGTGGGGGATCGCGGTCGCCGTCGCCGTCTCGACGATCCTGTTCAGCGCCCTGCACCTGCCGACCTATGACTGGAATGTGGTGCAATGCCTCGGGATCATCGGCACGGCCCGTCTCGTGCTGACGCTCTCTTATCTCTGGACCAGGAATCTCTGGGTCTCGGCCGGCGCCCATATCATGAACGACTGGTCGATATTCCTCGTCGCGTTCGCAGGCAGTCACCTCCCTGCGGGAGCCTGACGGCCAGCGCCAGGAGATCGACAACCGCCTGGGCGTCGACGTGGCAGGTTGCTAATTCAGGGGTAGGTCTGGCGCACCCGAAGGGATTCGAACCCCTGGCCTCTGCCTTCGGAGGGCAGCGCTCTATCCAGCTGAGCTACGGGTGCTTCCAGAACGGCGGGGACCATAGCGGAATGCGCCCAGCGGTGCAAACAGCCGATGCGGGGAAACCGCCTACCCGGCCCGGCCCGCCTGCTGGCGCAGGTGGGCCGGTACCCGGGCCAGTTCGTCGGCGAAGGCGTGGTTGACGTCGCGGTGGCCGGCCTCGTCGGCGCGGACGGCGACCACGACATCGCGCAGGGTGGCATCGGGCGCCAGGTTCCAGTAGCGCCGCGCAATCTCCGGCGCGGGCACGTCGGGGTGGCGGCCGGCCTCGATCTCGGCCAGGTAGGCGGTGTAGCTGACGACCGCCTCCTCCTCGAAATAGCCCACGACGCGATGGGCGGTCGCCGGTGCGACGAGATAGAGCACGAAGAAGGCATTGTAGAAGATGCCCTGGACGATCAGCACCAGCAGGCGCTCGAACCCGTTGGGCTGGGCGATCTCGATGAAGGTCATCAGGTGCATGCGCTCGTTCTCGGCCTCGTCGAGCAGCGTGCGGATCCAGCCATCATCGTCGCGCATGCGGCGCAGGCTCTTCAGGTGGTTCAGCGTGGCCGCCACCATGCCCGGCACCGCCGCCACCGTTTCCAGCACCACGGCACGGTTGCCATAGCGCTTGGCGAAGAAGGTATCGGCGAAGAAGCGCAGCACCTTGACGAAGGCGAAGGCCACCCGGTCCGACGGCGAGCGGACGCGGCGGTGGAAGGTGAGGTCGACCTGCTCCGAAGGCAACATGGCGAATGTCCCGGGCCCGGATGGCCCAACAGCGTTCATGTGGCGCGGGCCATCACCTTGTCCGATGCGTCGCGAAGCCGCAACGGCTGCCATCGGCGCCTTGACGCCGCCCCCGCCGAGGGAGGAAAGCTCCCCGTCTGGGGAGGGGCCGGCATGGGCAGCGTTCGAAACATCCTGTTCGTCATGTGCGACCAGTTGCGGGCCGACCACCTGGGTGCCGCCGGCCACCCGCACCTGAAGACGCCGAACCTGGACGCGCTCGCCCGCCGGGGCGTGCGCTTCGATCGCGCCTATGTGCAGTCGGGCGTGTGCGGGCCGTCGCGCATGTCGTTCTATACCGGGCGCTACATGTTCAGCCACGGCGCCACCTGGAACCGGGTTCCGCTGTCGGTGCGCGAACGCACGATCGGCGACTATCTGCGGCCGACCGGGATGCGCGTGGCGCTGGCCGGCAAGACCCATGTGCTGCCGGACACGGACGGGCTTGCCCGCTACGGCATCGAGGGCGGCTCGGCGCTGGCGGCATTGCTGCGCGAGGGCGGGTTCGAATCGCTCGACCGCTATGACGGCCACAGCCGGCCGGGGCGGGAGAGCGGCTATCCGGCCTATCTGGCCGCCCACGGCTATGGCGGGGACGACCCGTGGAACGACTGGGTGATCTCGGCCGAGGCGCCCGACGGGCGGATCGTCAGCGGCTGGCAGATGCGCAACGCGCGCCTGGCCGCACGGGTGGCCGAGCCGCATTCCGAAACCGCCTACATGACCGACCAGGCCATCGCCTTCGTCGAGGCGCAGGGCGATCGGCCCTGGTTCCTCCACCTCAGCTACGTCAAGCCGCACTGGCCCTACATGGCGCCCGCCCCCTACCACGCCATGTACGGGCCGGAGGACTGCCTGCCGCTGAACCGCGACCAGGGCGAACTGATCGAGCCGCACCCGGTCGTCACGGCCTATCGCGGGCACGAGGAGGCCCGCAATTTCGCCCGCGAGGCGGTCGCACGCACGGTGCGGCCGACCTACATGGGCCTGGTCGCCCAGATCGACGCCCATGTCGGCCGCCTGACGGCCACCCTGGAGCGGCTGGGCCGGCTCGACGACACGCTGATCGTATTCACCGCCGACCATGGCGATTTCCTGGGCGACCACTGGCTGGGCGAGAAGGAGATCTTCTATGACGAGGCGGTGCGCGTACCGCTGATCGTGGTCGACCCCGACCAGCGCGCCGACGGCAGCCGCGGCCGGGTCGAGCGCCGGCTGGTGGAGGCGATCGACCTGCTGCCGACCTTCCTGGAGACGGTCGGCGCCGAGGGGGCACCGCACCTGCTGGAGGGCCGCTCGCTGCTGCCGCTGCTGCGCGGGCCGGCCCCCGTCACCTGGCGCGAGGCGGCCTTCAGCGAGCTCGACTATGCCTTCCGCCAGGCGCGCGTCACGCTGGGGCGACAACCGGCCGAGTGCCGCGCCTGGATGGTGCGCACCGATCGCTGGAAATATGTCGACTGGCTGGGCTTCCGGCCGCAGCTCTTCGACCTGGAAACGGACCCGCAGGAGCGGGTCGACCTCGGCCAGTCGCCCGCCCACCGCCCGATCCGGGCCGAGATGCGCGACCGGCTGTGGGAATGGGCGCGCGAGCGCCGGCTGCGCACGACCCTGTCGGACGCCGAGGTCCGGCAGCGCACCGCCCGGCACAAGGAACACGGCATCTTCTTCGGAGTCTGGTAGCGGCGGCCACCGGAACACCGGCAACCAGAACCGGCCCCCATGCACCACGTCGTCCAGTCCTTCGCCACCACCGCCCTGATCCAGCTGGTGGGGCTGGCGAACGCCGTGCTGCTGGCCCGCATCCTGGGGCCGGAGGGGCGCGGCGAACTGGCGCTGGTCCTGCTTTATCCGGTGCTGGCACTGGGGCTGATCGGCATGGCGATGAGCGACGCCGTCGTCTATCGCGCGGCCAAGGGGGTGGCGCCGCAACGCCTGGCGCCGACCGTGCTGCTGCTGGCGCTGGCGGCCGGGCTGGTGGCGTTCGCGGCCGGCTGGCTGGTCGTGCCCATCCTGCTGGCCGGGCACGACCCGGCGGTGGTGCGCTCGGGCCTGGTCTATTTCCTGATGGTGCCGGCGGGGCTGGCCGGCCTCTATCTGGGCGGGGTGTTCCAGGGCCGGCTGGAATATGGCGCATGGAACGCGATCCGCGCGGCCACCACGATCGCCACGGCAACGGCGGTGGCCGGGCTGGTATTGCTCGGGCTGGCGGAGGTCGCGAGCGTGACGCTGGCCTATCTGGCGGGTTTCTGCCTGTCGGCCGCACTCGCCCTGCTGCTGGCTCGCCGGCGCGGCTGGCTGGCGGCGCGGCCCGACGGTCGGGAGGTGGGTGCCATCCTGCGCTTCGCGGCGCCGTTGCAGCTGGGCGTGCTGGTGCAGCTCGTGAACGAGCGGCTCGACCAGCTGCTGATCGCCCACCTGCTGACGCCGACCGACCTTGGGCTCTATGTCGCGGCCATGGCGATCGCGATCATCCCCTCGATCCCGGCCGTCACGCTGGCCAGCGTCGCCTATCCGCGGATCGCCGGGGTGGCCGAGGCGGCCGACCGCGGGCCGGTGGTGGAACGCTATGTCCGGCTGGCGGCGGCACTGGCCGGCGTGATCGCGCTGCTGCTGCTGGCGGCGGCCGATCGGCTGGTGGCGTTGCTCTACGGGCCGGAATTCGCGCCGGCCGTGCCCATCCTTGCGTGGTATGCGGCCGGTGCCGTGGCGCTCGCCATGCGCGCGGTGCTGGCCCAGGCGGTGAAGGCGTCGGGCCGGCCGGGCCTGGCCATGCTGGCCGAGTTGGCGGGCCTGGCGGTCAACATCGTGCTGCTGCTGGTACTGCTGCCGCGGGTTGGCGTGGCAGGTGCCGCCATGGCCTATGCCGGGATGCAGGCGACGGTGCTGGCACTGCTGACGATCGCGGCCGTCCGCGTGGCCGGCTTCCGGCCCGGCCGGCTGGTCCGCGACACCCCGCGCGAGGTGGCCGACCAGATGCGGCGGCTTGCTCAACTATAGACAATCCAGCCAAACCCCGGTTCGCAGCTCACGGCCCTTTACGTGGGGCCAAGTCATTCTGAGCGCGAAGTTCGGACTCAAGCAAATCGGTTGCAAGCGTTAGGGCAGCATCATTGGCTTCGACAAGCCGCCCTCGACCGATACCATCGTGAACAAACTTGCTCCGAATTCTATATAGGTCGTCGAAAGCTTTCGCTTCTGCCCGAGAGCGGAGCACCCTGAATTTAGTCATGTATGCATGCCGTAGCGACTCCCTCTTGGCGTTGCCTAGCGCCCGTTCGAGGGTTTCGCGCACTTCTTCGTCCAGCGACTGCTCAGCAAGGTGGTTTTCGAGTTCCTGGATTGCGGACTGGTAGCGCACATCGCGGATCGCCTGATCGCACAGGGCCTCCACTGCAGAAACGCGCAATACGAACTGGCCTTCTGGCTGAAGTGCGAAAAACGAATCGTTGAGAAGGGCCGCGCACGTTCGTTGTCGTTCAGTCAGCTGAGATGATAGGCAAGCCCAAGAAGCTAGACGTGCCTCGAACGCCGAAAGACTTATCAGCCCCTGAAGACGCCCATGCATGCCGACAATTCTGACAGCACCCTGTTCGTGAACCATAAGGCCATGAACTTCAGACCGGAGTGACTTTCCAGTCTCCGTTCGAACCGCTTTACATACGGCGTCGCTAAATTGAAGAGTTGAGCGACTCATACCGAGGTCGATGCCGAACTTGGTAACAGCGCCGACCACCAGAAGCGCGTCACCGAGACGCTCTCCGGCTTGTCGAGCTTCACTCTCGCTGGCAAATCCGGGAATGTTGATAGTCGCCCAATGCCCTATGGGATGGACTTCCTCGCCCATCTGAACCGTGGCGGCGGAGAAGCCCGGGATCTTGAGATCCAGAGGCACCCCTTTCTCAATCTGGATAGGCGAGAGCAGCTTGAAGCGGTAGCGCGCGCAGTACGTCATGCGGAGTGTGGAGGGCCTGCGATCTTACTCTGCTTGCGGCCGCGCTTGGCGGCCGAAGCCGAAGCGGGGGCCCAGCCCGTCCAGCATCGCCACCAGCCCGCGCGGCATGAACATGACGACGACGACGATCAGGGCGCCATAGATCAGCATTCGGTACTCGCCGATGCCGCGCATCGCCTCGACCCCGATGGTCATGACGAAGGCGCCGAGGATGGGGCCGAACAGCGTGCCGACGCCGCCGATCAGGGTCATGCCGATGACGAGGATCATCAGGTCCAGCCCCAGCACCGAGGAGGGCGTCAGGAGCAGGATGTAATGGGCATAGAAGGCGCCGAGCAGCCCCACCATGAAGGCGCTGGCCGCGAAGGCCAGGAGCTTGTAGCGCGTGAGGTTGATGCCGAGGCTCTCTGCCGCGTCCTGGGAGTCGCGGATGGCGACCAGCGCCAGCCCGATCGGGGACTTCACCATGCGCACGACCGCATAGACCGAGCCCAGGAACAACAGGGCCGCCAGGTAGTAGTAGGGCACCTTCTCGGCCGCGTTGAACACCACCTCGCCCAGGCCGGGGATGGTGAAGCCGTCATAGGCGGGGATGCCCCACAGGCCCATCTCGCCCCGCGTCGTCTCGCGGAAGACGGTCAGCAGCACGCGCACGATCTCGGCGAAGCCCAGCGTCACCATGGCGACATGCGGCACCGAGCGGATGCGCAGCACCGGCAGTGCCACCACAAGCCCCGCACAGGCCGCCACCAGCCCGGCGACGGGCGTCGTCAGCCAGGGCGAGATGTCGAAGTTCTTCGAGATGAGGGCCGAGAAATAGGCGCCGATGCCGAAGAAGGCATGATGGCCGAAGGTCTTCAGCCCGGCATAGCCGGTGGTGAAGTTCCAGGCCACTGCGAACGCCGCGAAGATCATCGACAGGATGATGAGGTGCAGCACGTAGGTGTCGTGCCACACCAGTGGCAGGACCAGCAGGATGGCGACGAGGGCGGCTACGGCGAGCCGTCCCTGGGGGGCGAGCGGGGCGAACATCGTCAGCGTTCCTTCACCCCGAAGAGGCCCCAGGGGCGAACCCAGAGAAAGAGGATCATCATCCCGAAGGCGATGACGTCGCGCCATTCCGAGGAGGTCAGCGTGATGCCCACCGCCTCGACGATGCCCAGCAGGAAGCCGCCGACGATGGCGCCGGGGAAGCTGCCGAGCCCCCCCAGGACCACCACCACGAAGGCCTTGATGATGAGTGGCAGCCCCATCCACGGGTTGACCGCGAAGACCGGCGCCAGCAGGCCGGCCGCCACCGCGGCCAAGCCGGCGCCGAGCGCGAAGGTGATCGTGTGGATGCGCGCGGCCGGCACGCCGACGACGGCGGCGGCCTCCGCGTCCTGGGCGGTCGCGCGCACGGCCCAGCCGAAGCGGGTCCAGCGCAGCACGGCCGCCATCGCCGCCATGACGGCGACGGCCACGACGAAGATCAACACCCGCTGCCAGGGCAGGCGGAACTGCCCCACTTGCAGCAGCCCTTCGACGAAATAGGGAACCGACTGGAAGCGCTCGCCCCACAGGGCGAGCGCCAGGTTCTGCAGGAAGATGGAGACCCCCAGCGTGGCGGCGATGGTGCTGAAGGCCCAGCCCTCGCGCTTCAGCAGCACGCTGACGGTCATGCGCTGGACCAGCGCCGCGATCAGCGCCACGCCGATGACGGCGATGATGATGGCCAGCACGGGGTGGATATTCTGCTGGGCGAACAGGAAGAACACGAAGAACCCGCCCAGCATGTAGAACTCGCCATGGGCGAAGTTGAGGATGCGCATGGTGCCGTAGATCAGCGCCAGCCCCGCCCCCATGATCGCGTACATGGAGCCCAGGATGATGCCGTTGACCACCTGCTCCAGGAATAGGGTGAAGGTCATGGGCCGGTCCTTAGATCCTCAGGTCCTCAGGCGCCGAGATAGACGCGTTTGACCATCTCGTGCTCCAGCATGGCGAGGCCGGAGCCCTCCAGCACGATGCGGCCGCTTTCCAGCAGATAGCCGCGATGGGCGTTGGAGAAGGAGAGGTGGACGTTCTGCTCGTTGAACAGGACGGCGATGCCCTCGGCGTTGATCTTGCGAATGATGTCGATGATCTGGGCGACGATGCGCGGCGCCAGGCCCAGGAACGGCTCATCCATCATCAAGAGGCGCGGGCCGGACATCAGGCCGCGGGCGATCGCCACCATCTGCTGCTCGCCGCCGCTCATGCGGCCGGCCAACTGCCCGCGGCGCTCCCGGATGATGGGGAAGAGGTACTCCACCCACTCCAGCCGTTCCTTCTCGCGCGACCGCACGGCGGAGTGGAAGGCGCCCATGCGCACGTTCTCCAGCACCGTCATCTGCGGGAACAGCCGCCGGCGCTCCAGCACCAGCGAGACGCCCAGCCCGGCCATGTCGTGCGCCGGCCGGCCGGAAATGGGCTTGCCGTCGAGCGTGATGGTGCCGGCGGACGGCCGCACCAGGCCGATGATCGCCTTCAGGATCGTGCTCTTGCCCGACCCGTTCGGCCCCATAACCGCCACCACCTCGCCGCGGCCGACGGTGAGCGAGATGTCCCACAGCACCTGGACGTCGCCGTACTTGACGCCGATTCCCTTGACCTCAAGCATGGGCACCTCAAGCATGGGCGGCGCCGAGGTAGAGGTTGACGACGTCGGGATGGTTGGCGATCGCGTCCGGCGGGCCCTCGGCCAGCTTCTCGCCACGGTTCAGGAACATCATCCGGTCCGACAGGCGCATGATCACCCGCATGTTGTGCTCGACCAGGATCAGGGTGACGCCGGTTTCGCGCAGCTTCGCCACCAGGTCGATCAGGCCTGGAATGCTCGCCTGGTCGACGCCGCCCGTCACCTCGTCCAGCAGCAGCAGGCGCGGCTGGGTCGCCATGGCGCGGGCCAGTTCCAGCCGTTTGCGCTGACCGGTCGACAGCGACTTGGCCAGTTCGTGGCGCTTGTGGCTCAGCCCCACCATGTCGACATAGGGGCCGGCGGCGTGGCGCATCTCGGCCAGCGAGCGATGGCGCACCAGGGCCGCGGCCATCACGTTCTCCTCCACCGTCAGTTCGGCGAAGGGCTGGGTGATCTGGAAGGTGCGCGCGATGCCCAGGCGCGAGCGCCGGTCGGGCTTCATGCCGGTGACGTCGCGCCCCTCGAAGCGGATGCGCCCCGTGGTCGGCTGCAAGGCACCGGCGATCAGGTTGAAGAGCGTGGTCTTGCCGGCGCCGTTGGGGCCGAGCAGGCCGAACACCTGCCCGCGGGCCACGCGGAAACTGACGTCGTTGACCGCGACCAGCCCGCCGAAGCGGATGCCGAGCCCCTCGACTTCCAGGATATCGTCGCTTGTCGTCATGATGCCGCCGCAGCAAGGCAGGAAGCGGGCCATCCCGGGCCGGCCGTCGGCCCGGGATGGATGCAGGCGATGACGGCGGCCGTTACTGCGGCTTGTAGTCGGACGTGGCGACCGACGACGGCCAGATGGCGCGCTGCGTGCCGCCCTGGATCTGGGCGGCCGGCACGGCGAAGTAGTCCGCGCCCACCTTGGGCGAGTGGTTATCGAGGTTGAAGACCCAGCGGCCCAGCGTGCACTTGAAGTCGGTCGCGGCGAAGGCCTCGTTCATCTTCTTCACCTCGGTCGACGCGGCGCGCTTGATGACGTCGAACAGAACGGCGCCGTTGCAATAGCCGAAGGCATGGTCGCCCGACGGCTCGAGGCCAAGGAAGGGCTTCATCTTGTCCGACAGCGACTTGTGTTCCTTGTTGTTCTCCGGGTCGAACAGCAGCGGCGAATAGACGATGTTCTCGCCGGCCGGACCGGCACCGGTGATGAACTCGCGCAGCGTCGGGTAGAAGATGGCGAAGTGGAAGGGCTTCACGCCCTGTTCCTTCATCTGCTTCACCAGGGCCGCGCCGGCATTGGGCGAGGTGAAGATGCTGATCAGCACGTCGGGCGGGGCCGCGCGCAGCTTGGAGAGCTGGGGGAAGAAGTCGGCATTGCCGATCGGCACCAGCTCCTGGCCGGTCATCTTCCAGCCCGCCGGCTCGAAAAGCTTTCGCATGAACTCGATGTTCGACTTGGAATAGTCGGTCTCTTCGGCGATGAAGCCGAAGGTCTTGTTCGGCGCCTTGACCTTGCCGTCCTTGATCAGCCATTCGGTGGTCTGGAAGGTGGTGTCGGCATAAGCGTCGCTGTTGAACGAGAATTTCCAGTAGTTGCCGTACTTCTTCGGGTCGGACGCGATCTTCTTGGCGATCTCCTGGCTGACTGGCTGGCCGGTGAAGAAGATCTTGGGGAAGGCCGGCGCCAGCTCCATGATCGCCAGCGTGACGTGGCTGTGGAACAGCTCGCCCACCAGGATGTCGACATTGTCGCGGGTCAGCAGCTTCTGGGCGGCGCTGACGCCGATCTCGGGCCGGGACTGCGAATCCTCGAAGATCAGCTCGATCTTCTTGGACTTGCCGTCGACGGTGAGGCCGCCGGCGTCGTTGACCTCCTTGGCCGCGAACTCCCACGACTTGCGCATCGCGATGCCGGACGCGGCGGCCGGGCCGGAAAGCGGGCCGATGGCGCCGATCTTCACGGTATTCTGGGCGAGGGCCGGTGCTGCGGCCCCCATGGAGAGCAAGGCCGCCGCAGCGGCGATGGAAGCGATCAGACGCATGCAGCGAACCCCCGGTGCGAAATCTCCTGTGGCGATTTGGGCACGACGCGCGGCCCGCGCGCAAGGGCCGTGGCGCATCCGCCGGCCATACCCGCGGGAGTGGCGGGCGGTGACGGCCCTGGTGCTGCGTTCCAAGGCACATTGGGGTTATCCGGGCACGTTCCTGACGCATTTCGCGCCGTCGATGGTGGTGCGCCCGACGACGTTGGTACGCGACGACTGCTGGGTCGCGGCCGGTGGACGCCGGCTGCTGGCCTATGGTGCGCGCCGGCGCGGCTGGCTCGACGACCTGTTCGTGGCGCCCGGCGCTATGGGTCTGGGGCTCGGCCGGGTGCTGTTGGAGCAGCTTCGGGCGCGGGCGCGGGCGGCCGGCCACCGCCACCTGATGCTGAATGCCGATCCCTTCGCCGCCGGCTTCTATCGCCGCCAGGGCGCCCGCCTGGTCGGCTGGACAGGCTCGCCCTGGCCGGGGGAGCCGGGGCGCCGCCTGCCGCGGATGCGGCTTTCCACCCGATTGGCCCTTCCCCGCGGGCGGGCGGCGGGGCGATAGTCGCAGACAAGAACCAGCACCCAGGGAGGCCAGCGATGGCGGCGAACGATCGGTCCCGGCACATCACCCAGGGCGTGGCACGGTCCCCCAACCGGTCCATGTACTATGCCATGGGCTACGAGACGGCCGACTTCGACAAGCCCATGGTCGGCATCGCCAACGGCCATTCCACCATCACCCCCTGCAATGCCGGCCTGCAGAAGCTGGCCGATGCCGCCATCGCGGCGGTGCGCGCGGCCGGTGCCAACCCGCAGGTGTTCGGCACACCCACCATCTCCGACGGGATGGCGATGGGGACCGAGGGGATGAAGTATTCGCTGGTCTCGCGCGAGGTCATCTCGGACTGCATCGAGACCTGCGTGCAGGGCCAGTGGCTGGACGGCATCCTCGTCATCGGCGGCTGCGACAAGAACATGCCGGGCGGCATGATGGCGCTCGCCCGCTGCAACGTGCCCGGCATCTATGTCTATGGCGGCACCATCAAGCCCGGCCGCTGGAAGGGGCAGGACCTCTCCATCGTGTCGGCCTTCGAGGCGGTCGGCGCCTATGGCTCCGGCGGCATGTCGAAGGAGGATTTCGACGGCATCGAGCGCCATGCCTGCCCGACCACCGGATCGTGCGGCGGCATGTACACCGCCAACACCATGAGCTCGTCCTTCGAGGCGCTCGGCATGTCGCTGCTGGGCTCCTCCACCATGGCCAACCCGGACGAGGAGAAGGTCGAGAGTGCGGCCATGTCGGCCGGCGTGCTGGTGTCGGCCGTGCGCCGCAACATCCGCCCGCGCGACATCATCACCCGCCGCTCGATCGAGAATGCGGTGGCCCTGATGATGGCGACCGGCGGGTCGACCAACGGCGTGCTGCATTACCTCGCCATCGCGCACGCGGCCGAGGTCGAGTGGTCGATCGACGATTTCGAGCGCGTGCGCCGCCGCGTGCCGGTGATCTGCGACCTGCGCCCGTCCGGCCAGTACATGGCGACCGACCTGCACCAGGTGGGCGGCATCCCCCAGGTCATGCGCATCCTGCTCGATGCCGGGATGATCGACGGCGACTGCCTCACCATCACCGGCCGCACCCTGGGCGAGGAGCTGTCCGAGATCGCCCCCGCCCCGCCCGCTGGCCAGACGGTGATCCGCGGCATCGACCAGGCGCTCTATGCCGAGGGCCACCTCGCCATCCTCAAGGGCAACCTCGCCCCCGGTGGCGCGGTCGCCAAGATCAGCGGCCTGAAGAACCCCGTCATCACCGGCCCGGCCCGCGTGTTCGAGGACGAGGCGTCGGCCATGGACGCCATCCTGGCCGACCGCATCAACCCCGGCGACATCCTGGTGCTGCGCTACCTCGGCCCCAAGGGCGGCCCCGGCATGCCGGAGATGCTGGCCCCCACATCGGCCATCATCGGCAAGGGCCTGGGCGAATCGGTCGGCTTCATCACCGACGGCCGCTTCTCGGGCGGCACCTGGGGCATGGTCGTCGGCCACGTCACCCCGGAAGCCTACGAGGGCGGCCTGATCGCGATGGTGAAGGAAGGCGACCCCATCACCATCGACGCCCACCGCCAGTTGCTGCAACTCGACGTGGACGAGGTGGAACTGGCGAAGCGACGCGCCGCCTGGGTGCAGCCGGCGCCGCGCTATACGCGGGGCGTGCTGGCGAAGTTCGCACAGCTGGCCCGGCCGGCGAGCGAGGGGGCGGTGACGGGGTAAAGGTGCATAACTCTCCCCAAATATCACTTTTTATTTTCTGTTGCTGCATATGCAGATACGTCTACATGGAGCCGCAACATGTCAATTTCAGACAGCTCCGTCGGACAGCATTAATCTCCATCCCCTATAAATAATTTAGCCCATTCGAGTTCTCTCTCGGAAGGACTGTATTGGAATCCTCCATCTTCAGATCGTTTCCAGTATCTTGGATTTAAGGCATCATCATAGAATATAAGCTCAGATACAATATAAATTAGCCAGGAATTAGTCTTTATACTGCTAAGTATAAATGAAGTGTCTTCTTGTCCCGCCACATACAATGTAATGGGCTCGAACGCCGCATGATCTTTGCTAACATGCACAAATTCATTGCTGAAAAGTCCATATAGTTGCCCGAGCGGTGGAATAATTTTTTTAGCGATCGAAATGCTGGATGAAAGCGTTCCGTCATTGAATTTTTTGAGCGCGCCAGGCTCAATTGAGATATGTAAAATTGTGGCTAGTGTTTCTAGAATGCCACGGGCAACGGCACCGTAAGGTCGCCGATAGCCATGCCGAGCGACCTCTATGCTGGCCATAAATGTAGATATCGTGCTCATAAGTAATCCCGCGCACGCCGATCGGTGATCCTTAGATTCACGTTTAACGTGATGGTACGACAACCCAACTGACTGGGAAATTAATAGGCTGGCGCTCTTTAAGTCAGATTCCGCGACCCTATCAAAAGATCGAGATATGACAGGACCATCGCGATGTATTTGGTTTATCAAAATATCCTTCGTGACGATAATTGCCCGCTTACTCTCATTGTCTACTCTGAACGACGACACATTATTTGCTTTGGTGTGGGGAATATTTTTGCCGTGGCAGTATTCATATTTTTTTCCGCTTCCGCATTGGCAGAGACTGGCCCTGCCGCTACGCTTGCCTGTTATCAAAACGCCCCCCATAAATGAAATTGTTCAAACTTACATGCACCACTAATATAAATTCTGTGACTGAAAATCTACTGATTTAATATCATAAAATCGTGCTTATCTCGCCCAAATTCTGTTGGTTTATTGGCGCATATAGTTCTAATACTTCCTGCGACTAGTCCCACGCCAACCTGCTACGATCGACAATGCGCACCCTTGTTGCCGGCCCCTTCGTCGGCGAGTTCGGCTGGGAGGTGATGGGCTGGCAGGGGATCATCCGGGCCTTTTCGCGCCGATACGACCGTACGGTCGTCATCAGCCGGCCGGAGCAGGCGTATCTCTACCGGGATTTCTGCGACCGGTTCATCGGCTGGTCGCCCGGCAGCTATCGTACAGCCGGCTACGAGTGCCGCGACGGCCGGCCCTATGACGGCGAGGCCCATGCCGGGTTTCCGGGATGTGCAGCTTTTTCCGTCTCCAACAACCGGGAGGCGACGCGACGGTTGACGGGCGCGCCGCAGGAATTCATCCGCTTCGGCGGCGAGGTCGAGCCGGTGGGGTCGTTCGATATCATCGTGCATGCGCGTGCGATCCCGGAGGACGGGGCGGCCGGCAAGGCCGCGCGCAACTGGCCAGCCGGGCACTGGCACGCGCTGGTCGCCCTGCTGGCGCGGGAATTTCGTGTGGCTGCGATCGGGCTGCCCGGCTTGGCCATGGTGCCGGAGGGCGCGACCGACTGCCGGCACCTGCCGCTCGACGGGCAATGCGCCCTGATGCACCGCGCCCGCTGCACCGTTGGCCCCTCATCGGGGCCGATGCACCTGGCATCCCTCTGCGGTTCCCCCCATGTCGTCTGGACGGAGAAGGACGACGGCTCCAGCGTGCGGATCAACGTCCGCCGCTATGCGACGGATTGGAACCCGCTGGGCACGCCCGTCTCCATCATCACCCGCGGCGCCTGGCGGCCCGACATCGACACGGTACTGGCCGAAGTCCGGCGGCGCGCGAGCCAGGTTCGCGGGCCACCGGTTCTCGTCGAATAGGGTGTGGTGGCGCTATTCCGCCGCCTCGGCCAGCCGCGGATAGTCCGTGTAGCCCTCGGCACCCGCGGAATAGAAGGTGGCCGCGTTCCACGCGTTCAGCGGCGCCCGCAGCGCGAAGCGATGGGGCAGGTCGGGGTTGGCGATGAAGAGCTTGCCGTAGGCGACGGCATCGGCCTCGCCGGCCGCCAGGGCCGCCTCGCCGCTCTCCTGGGTGAAGCCCTCGTTGACGATGTAGGCGCCGCCGAAGGCCGCCTTCAGCGCGGGGCCGAGGCGCGGGTCCTTCACCGATTCGCGCGCGCAGAGGAAGGCCAGCTTGCGCCGGCCCAACTCGCGCGCGACATGGCCGAAGGTGGCGGCGAGGTCGCTGTCGCCCATGTCGTGCGAATCGCCGCGCGGCGCCAGGTGCATGCCGACGCGGCCGGCACCCCAGACGGCGGTGACGGCGTCCGTCACCTCCAGCATCAGGCGGGCGCGGTTCTCGATCGACCCGCCATAACCATCGGTGCGCCGGTTGCTGCCGTCCTGGAGGAACTGGTCCAGCAGGTAGCCATTGGCGCCGTGGATCTCGACCCCGTCGAAGCCGGCGGCCAGCGCGTTCTGGGCCCCCTTGCGGAAGTCGGCGACGATGCCGGGCAGCTCCTCGGCGGCCAGCGCGCGAGGGACGCTGTAGGGCCGCTCGGGCCGCAGCAGGCTGACATGGCCCTTGGGGGCGATGGCGCTCGGCGCCACTGGTGCTGCCCCGGCGTGATAGGAGGGGTCGGAGATGCGGCCGACATGCCAGAGCTGCAGCAGGATGCGCCCGCCGGCCGCGTGCACGCCGTCGGTCACGTGGCGCCAGCCCGCCACCTGCTCGTCGGACCAGATGCCGGGGGTATGGGGATAGCCCACGCCCTGGGGGCTGACCGAAGTCGCCTCCGTCAGGATGAGGCCGGCCGAGGCGCGCTGGACGTAGTAGTCGCGCATCAGGGGGTTCGGCACGCGGCCCGCGCCGCTCGAGCGGTTGCGGGTCAAGGGCGCCATGACGACGCGATTGGGAAGCTGGAAATCGCCAATGGCGATGGGATCGAGGAGCGTCGGCATGGATTGGACCCTGCGGAACTGGACAGACAGAGTCTGAGCTAGGGGCGCTGCTGCATTGCAACAAGGGCGGGCGGCGAGCGGACGACCGGCGGCTGGCGAATGGCAGCCATGCGCCAACCGCCGGCCGGCCTGCCTAGACGTGCGCCCCCAGGCGCCGCACGACCTTGCGCCCCGTCGCCGGCAGGGCCAGCAGCTCCGCCCACTCGTCGGCCACCCGCTCGAGCTGTTCGTCGAAGCGCCAGGGCGGGTTGATGAAGATCATGCCGCCGCCGGCCAGCCGCTCGCCATCGACCGGATAGCGCAGGAAGTCCGCGCGGATGGCATTCTCCACCCCCGCGGCGGCCAATGCGCCCGAGATGGCGAGGCGAATGGTGTCGTCCTTGATCGGGTACCAGCAGGCATAGATGCCGGTCGGCCACTTCTTCCAGGCAGCCGCCAGCGCCTCGCCCAGCCGGGTCGCCTCGTCGCGGCTTTCATAGGGCGGGTCGACGAAGACCAGGCCCCGCCGCTCGGCCGGCGGCAGCAGAGCCGCCATCGCCTCGTAGCCGTCGCGGTGGTGCACGGCCACCCGCCGGTCGCGGCGGAAGTGGCCGCGCAGCACCTCCACATCCTCCGGGTGCAATTCGCAGGCGCCCAGCCGGTCGCCGTCGCGCATCATCGCGGCCGCGATCGCGGGCGAGCCCGGATAGCGGCCGGCGGCGGTGAAGGGCTCGACGGCCGCGCGATAGGATGCGAGCCCCCGCCCCGGCCGCGCCAGCACCCGGCCGATACCACCCTCGGCCTCGCCCGTGCGCTGGGCCTCGGGCGACTTCAGGTCGTAGAGGCCGAGGCCGGCATGGGTGTCCAGCACAAAGAAGGGCTTGGGCTTCTGCCGCAGATGGTCCAGCAGCAGGACCAGGGCGGCATGCTTGAAGACCTCCGTGTGGTTGCCCGCATGGAAGGCGTGGCGGTAGTTCATCGCACGTTCAGTCGAAGGGGGGATCAGTCGATGCGGCCGGGTTCCCCGTCGAATTCCACGACGCAGGTCGGCCCGCCATGGAACTGGACGGCGACCGGGTGCTCGGCCGGCATCTCGCTCATCAGGTCGTCGGCCCAGGCCTCGGCATCGTCCTCCGGGCGGTAGCCGATGAGGTCGGCCGCGTGCGTCCACCAGGTGGCGCGCGTATTGGCCGACACGCCATAGAGGGTGATGTAGTGGTAGTCGGGCGCCTCGATGGCGCAGCCGACCAGGCGCACCATGTCGCCGGGCGAGATCCAGGTCATAAGCTGCCGGCGGTCGCGCGGGCGCTCCTGGAACGAGCCGATGCGCAGGCTGGCCACCTGCATCGCGTGCTTGTCGGCATAGAGGCGGCCCACCGCCTCGCCGAAGACCTTGGTGACGCCATAGCGGCTGTCGGGCCGCGGCACGTCATGCTCGTCCAATGGACGGGCGCGGCGGTGGAAGCCCACCGCGTGGTTGGAGCTGGCGAAGATCACCCGGCGCACGCCGGCCCGGCGCGCGGCCTCGAAGACGTTGTAGGTGCCAGAGATGTTGGCCGGCAGCAGCTTGTCCCACGCATCCTCGTCCGGCACGGCGGCCAGGTGGACGATGACGTCGATGCCGGCGACCGCGCGCTCGACCGCCGCCATGTCGGCCACGTCGCAGACCACCACTTCCTCGCCGCGCCCGGCCTCGTCCTGGGGTGCGATGTCGGCCAGGCGCAGCAGGGCATAGCGGTCGGCCAGGCCGTCGCGCAGGGTCTGGCCGATGCGGCCGGCGGCCCCGGTGATCAGCACGCGAAGGGTGGTGTTGGGGTGGGCCATGATGGTCGTCTTCTCCCGGGGTCCTAGAGGCACAGTATGCGGCAAGCGCGGGACACTATGCGATAGTCGGCCCCGGCAGGAACCCCGGCGAGAGTGACCCATGACCGACGAAGCGATCCAGCGCGGCATCGACAACCTTATGAAGACCTTCGGCCGCGTGCCCGACACGTTCCAGGTGATGCTGGACCATGCCCCCGATGCGTTCGCGGGCTACACCGCGATGCGCGGCTTCGTCATGCGCGACCGCGACGAGGGCGCCGCCCTCGACCTGAAGACGAAGGAGTTCATCTTCGTCCTGCTCGACGTGGCCGGTGGCAACCTCGTCGGCGCCAAGAGCCACCTGACGCAGTCGATGAAGCTGGGCCTGACCATCCCCGAGCTGGTCGAAGGGCTGGTGCAGGTCATGATGTGCAACGGCATCACCGCCTGGAACCTGGTCGGCCGGCCGGTTCTGGAGCACGGGCTGGAGGTCCAGGCCGGCCTGGACAAGGCCCAGGCAGAGAAGCCCGGCCGCGCGCGCAGCGACTGACGGGGCCCACTGCTGACGGGTGGCCCTACGGGGCGGGCGCCTCCTGGCAGGCGTCCACCCACTCCGCCCCCACCAGTTCGGCCAGGCGGCCGGGCGCGATGCGCAGCGCGCTGCGGATGGAGCCCGCCGCCGGCACCACCTCGTCGAAGGCGCGCAGCGAAATGTCGCAATAGACCGGCAGCGGCGTCGCCAGCCCGAGGGGGCAGACGCCGCCCACCGGGTGGCCCGTCAGCGCCTCCACCTCGCCCGCGTCCAGCATGCGGGGCTTGGCGCCGAATGCGTCCTTGCACTTGCGGTTGTCGAGCCGGGCGTCGCCGCGCGTCACCAGCAGCACCACGCGATCGCCCAGGCGCAGCGACAGGGTCTTGGCGATCTGCGCCGGCGCCACGCCATGGGCGGCGGCGGCCAACGCCACGGTGGCACTGCTCTCCGCGGTCTCGATGATGGCGATGTCGGGGGCGTGCGCGGCCAGGAAGGCGCGGACCGATTCGAGGCTCATGCCGGCTTGTCCCAGGTGGATTGGCGGCCGCGACCATGGACGGCGCTGCCGCGCGCGGTCAACCCGGGGCGCCTGCGACCCGATATCCCTCTCGCCCCCGCCGGCCGGCGCCTATGCTGGCCGGCCAAGGAAGCAGGACACGCATGGCGGACACCAAGGACAGCAACGGCAACATCCTGAAGGACGGGGACCAGGTGACCCTGACCAAGGACCTGAAAGTGAAGGGCACCTCGGTCACGCTGAAGCGCGGGACCATGGTTCGCAACATCCGCCTGACCGACGACCCGGCCGAGATCGAGTGCAACGCCGACAAGGTGAAGGGCCTGGTCTTGCGCACGGAATTCCTGAAGAAGGCGTGACGGACGATGCGGCAGGTAGAAGCGGAGCTGGAGTTCGACGAGGATGGCGGCTTCGCCGTCAGCCGCCTGACCGATGAGAACAACAACGACATCACCTACCTCGTCGATCGCGGGGCGCGGTTTGCCGACCTGGCGGATCTGGCCGCATTGCTGGCCGGCGAACTGGGCGGACCGGTCGAGCTTCACGAAGCGTGACGACCGCCGGCAACCCCGCGCCTCGCCGGCAGTTGTGGAGTCGGAAGAAGGAGGGCCGGCGATGATCCTGACGGGTGGATGTGCCTGCGGCGCGGTGCGCTTCGCGGCAGAGGGAGAGGCCTATCGGGCCGGCGTGTGCCACTGCATGACCTGCCGCAAGATCAGCGGCAGCGCCTTCAACGCCTTTGCCATCTATCCGGCCGATGCCGTGCGGATCGGCGGCGAGACGGCCGAATTCCATACGTCCGAGAGGGGGCGGTCGCATTTCTGCCCGCGCTGCGGCTCGCATGTCTTCGCGACCGCGGCCGACGACGACGAGATCGAGCTGCACCTCGGCAGCTTCGACGAGCCGAACCGCATCCGCCCGACCTACGAAGGCTTCATCGGCCGGCGCGAGGAGTGGCTGCCGCCCTTCACCGGCTTCCGCCACTACCAGGGCAATCGCGAGGGCACCGATCGGACGGAGTGACGGGAGCGGTCGCGCCTGCTAAGCCGGACGCCCTGCCCCTCCCGGACGTCCCGGAGCCACGCCCCATGTTCCTGCGCTGCATCGACTGCGCTGCCGCCCTGCCGGCCGGCATGTACTATTCCTGCCAGGCTTGCGGCGGCATCCTGGAGGTGGTGGAGCCGATCCGCCTGCCCCGGCCGCTGCCGGGGGCCGGCATGTGGAGCGGCGACGCCGCACTGGGCGTGGGTGACCCGGCGGCCGTCGCCACGCTGGGCGAGGGCATGACGCCGCTGCACCGCGCGCCGGGCCTGGCCCGGGCGATCGGCGCGGACGGCGACATCCGCATCAAGGACGAGACGGTGAACCCGACTGGCTCCTTCAAGGACCGGGCGGTGGCGGCCGCCGTGGCGCGCGCCCGCGAGCTGGGCCTGCCCGGCATCGTCTGCGCGTCGAGCGGCAATGCCGGCGCGTCGGCCGCCGCCTATGCCGCGCGCGCCGGCCTGCCCGCGGTCATCGTCGTGCCGACCCACACCCCGGTCGAGAAGCTGACCCAGATCGCCGCATACGGCGCCCGCCTGGTGCAGGTCGACGGCCACTACAGCCGGGCCTATGCGGTCGGGCTGGATATCGCCCGGCGGCACGGGCTGGCCAACGTCACCACCACCTACCTCAACCCATACGGCGTCGACGCGCTGAAGACGGTCGGGCACGAGATCTTCGACCAGATGGAGGGCCGGGTGCCGGACTGGGTGCTGGTGCCGACCGGTGCCGGCCCGCTGGTCCGGGGCGTGGTCCAGGGCTTCCGCGAGCGCGCACCCGGCCACCTGCCGAAGCTGGTCGCGGTCCAGGCCGAGGGCTGCGCGCCCATCGTCCGGGCCTTCGAGGCGGGCGAGCGCGCGGTCCGCGCCTGGGGCACGCCCACCACCTTCGCGTCCGGCATCTCCGACCCGCTGATCGGCTACGAGCGCGACGGCACCCACACGCTGGACCTGGTGATCGCCACCGGCGGCCTGGCCGTGGCGGTGGAGGACGAGGCGATCCGCGCCGCCATGGCCCTGCTGGCCCGCGGCGAGGGCATCCTGGCCGAGCCGACCGGGGCCAGTTCGGTCGCCGCCCTGCAGATGCTGCTGGCGGACGGGCGCATCGCGCGCGATGCCAGCGTCGTCTGCCTCGTCACCGGCCACGGCTTCAAGGACCTGAAGGTCTGGCGCGAGATGCCGGCCGACATCCGCCGGCTGGAGGACCCCGCCGACGCCGACCGCCTGGTGGAGACGATCCTGGCCGGCGGGGTTGCCTCGTCCGATCAGGACCGGCCGCGCGAGGCCTCGTAGCGCGCCTTGTTCTCGGCGTTGGGCGGGTAGAGGCCGGGCAGTGCGGCGCCCTTCTCGACCTCGCCCATGATCCAGGTCTCCAGCGCTTCCTGCTCGAGGGCGCCCTTGATCACGTCGTCCAGGAAGGCGGCCGGGATCAGCACCGCGCCGTCCTGGTCGACGACCACGACGTCATCGGGGAAGACGGCGACGCCGCCGCAGCCGATCGGCTCCTGCCAGTTCACGAAGGTGAGGCCGGCGACCGACGGCGGGGCGGCCGCACCCTGGCACCAGACCGGCAGGCCGGTGCCCAGCACGCCGGCGATGTCGCGCACGACGCCGTCCGTCACCAGGGCGGCCACGCCGCGCTTCTGCATGCGGGCGCACAGGATGTCGCCGAAGATGCCGGCGTCCGTGATGCCCATGGCGTCGACGACGGTGATGCAGCCCTCCGGCATCGCCTCGATGGCGGCCCGCGTGGAGCGCGGGTTGGCCCAGGATTCCGGCGTCGCCAGGTCCTCGCGCGCGGGCACGAAGCGCAGCGTGAAGGCGCGGCCCACGAGGCGCGGCTGGCCCTCGCGCAGCGGCTTGGTGCCGCGCATCCACACGTTGCGCAGGCCCTTCTTCAGAAGGTAGGTGGTGAGCGTGGCGGTGGAGACGCCCGACAGCGCCTCCACGATCTTGGGGTCGAGCGACATGCCTGATCTTCTCCCGTAAGCGGCCAAGGAGCCGGGACGACGGTTCCACCCGCCTGTATAGGACGCCGCACCCGCCCTTGTGTACTGCCAGCCGGCCCCGCTGCCCCGGCCAGCTTGCCGCGATCACGAGGCCGCCCCTATATAGCCCGCGCATGATCATCGTGACCGGCGGTGCCGGCTTCATCGGCTCGAACCTGACGGCGGCCCTCGAGGCGGCCGGCCGGTCCGACCTCGTCGTCGTCGACCGGCTCGGCACCGACGACAAATGGCGCAACCTCGCCAAGCGCGAGCTGGCCGCCATCGTGCCGCCCGAGGACCTGCCGGCGTGGCTCGCCCGCCATGGCGACACGGTCTCCATGGTGTTCCACCTGGGCGCCATTTCGTCCACGACCGAGCGCGACGCCGACCTGATCATCGCCAGCAACTTCACGCTGTCGCTCTTCCTGTGGGACTGGTGCACCGCCCACGGCGTGCGCTTTGTCTATGCCTCGTCGGCGGCCACCTATGGCGGGGCGGCAGACGGGTTCGACGATGACGGCAGCCCGGCGGCCCTGGCGGCGCTCCGCCCGTTGAACCCCTATGGCTGGAGCAAGCACCTGTTCGACCGCCGGGTGGCCCGCCTGGTCGCCGAGGGGCGGCCGACGCCGCCGCAATGGGCGGGCCTGAAGTTCTTCAACGTCTATGGCCCGAACGAGGCGCACAAGGGCGGCATGTCGAGCGTGGTCGCCCAGATGCTGCCGCGCGTGGTGGCGGGGGAGCCGGCCCGCCTCTTCCGCTCGCACCGGCCGGACTATGCCGATGGCGGCCAGCGGCGCGACTTCGTTCATGTCGACGATTGCGTGGCGGTGATGCTGTGGCTGCACGAGCGGCCGGACGTCTCGGGCCTCTTCAACCTCGGCACCGGGCAGGCGCGCAGCTTCCTCGACCTGGCGACGGCCGTCTTCCGGGCGGCCGGCCAGCCACCACGAATCGAATATGTCGACACGCCGGTCGAGATCCGCGACCGCTACCAGTACTTCACCCAGGCGCGGATGGACCGGCTGCGCGCCGCCGGCTATCCGGGCCAGTTCGTTCCGCTGGAGGAAGGGGTCCGGCGCTACGTGCAGGACTTCCTGCTGGCGCCCGACCCGTACCGCTAGTCCCCCACCCGCTGACCCCCTAACGCAGCCGAGGCGCCCATGGTCTTCGCCATCCCCTTTCCGGCGATCGACCCGGTCCTGGTCCAGGTCGGGCCGTTCGCCATCCGCTGGTACGCGCTGGCCTACATCGCCGGCATCATCATCGGCTGGCGCTACACGCTGGTGCTGGCGCAGCGCGGCCCCAAGCCCGCCACCGGCCCGGCCGTCACCGCCCGCGACATGGACGATTTCATCGTCTGGGCGACGCTCGGCATCGTGCTCGGCGGCCGGCTCGGCTACGTCCTGTTCTACAAGCCCGGCTACTATCTCTATAACCCGCTGGAGGCGCTCCAGGTCTGGCACGGCGGCATGTCGTTCCATGGCGGGCTGGTCGGCGTCATCCTCGCCATGCTGCTGTTCGCCCGCCGGCGCGGGCTGGAATACTGGCGTCTGGCCGATATCGTCGCTGCCGCCACGCCGATCGGCCTCTTCTTCGGGCGCCTCGCCAATTTCGTGAACGGCGAACTGTTCGGCCGCACCAGCGACGTGCCCTGGGCCATGGTCTTCCCCCATGGCGGGCCGCTGCCGCGCCATCCGAGCCAGCTCTACCAGGCCTTCTTCGAGGGCATCTGCGTCTTCGCGGTCCTGGCGGTGCTGGAATGGGTGTTCCGGGTGCGCGAGCGGCCGGGCACCCTGGCTGGCGCCTTCCTGGTGTCCTACGGCTTTGCCCGCATCGTGGGCGAACTGTTCCGCGAGCCGGACGCCCATCTGGGCTTCCTTTTCCTGGGCGTGACGATGGGCCAGCTCCTGTCGCTGCCGATGGTGCTGTTCGGCGCCTGGCTGATCCAGCGGGGGCGCCGCGCGGCGTGACGCTGGAGCAACGCATCGCCGCCCGCATCCGGGCGGGCGGCCCGATCACCGTCGCGGCCTTCATGGCAACCGCCCTCCAGGACCCGGACGGCGGCTACTATCGCGGCACCGACCCGCTCGGCCGCGGCGGCGACTTCACCACCGCGCCCGAGATCAGCCAGATGTTCGGCGAGATGATCGGGCTGTGGTGCGCCGACGGCTGGCGGGCGGACGGCGCGCCCGATCCGTTCGACCTGGTCGAGCTGGGCCCCGGCCGCGGCACGCTGATGGCCGACGCCCTGCGGGCGGCGGCCGCCCTGCCCGCCTTCGGCCAGGCGATGCGCCTGCACCTGGTCGAATCGAGCCCGGCCCTACGGCAACGCCAGGCAGCCCTGCTGGCCGGCGCCCGCCCCACCTGGCACGACCGGGCCGACCCGTTACCGGCCGGGCCGCGCTGGGTCGTCGCCAACGAGTTCCTGGACGCACTGCCGGTCCACCAGCTCGTGCGGACCGCCTCCGGCTGGCGCGAACGCGGCGTCGGGCTGGACGGCGACGGAAATCTCACCTTCGTCGACGACCTGCCGGTGCCGGACGCGCTGATGCCGGCCCAGGACCAGCCGGTCGGCACGGTCGTCGAGCGTCGGCCCGAGGCGGAAGCGCTGGTGGCCGACCTGGCGCGCGCCATCCTGACCCATGGCGGCCGGGCGATCTTCATCGATTATGGCTATGCCGCCGGCCATGGCGATACGCTGCAGGCAGTGCGCGAGCATGGCCGGGTGTCGGTGCTGGACGCGCCGGGCCAGGTCGACCTCAGCGCCCATGTCGCGTTTGCCGACCTGGCCGCGGCCGTAGTGGCGACCGGCGGACAGGCTTGGGGTCCGGTGCCGCAGGGGCGGTTCCTGCAATCGCTCGGCATCCTCGCCCGCGCCGAACGGCTGGCGGCACGCCGGCCCGATGCCCGCGCGACCATCGCCGCCGCACTGCACCGCTTGATCGGCGCGGGCGCCATGGGCACCTTGTTCAAGGTATTCGCCATCACCCGGCCGGGTGGCCCGCCGCCGGCCGGGTTCACCGCCGCCGACGCCGCCCCACCCGACGCCCATCGAGGAGCCGCCGCGTGATTACCGCCCCGCCCTTGCCGCCCTGCCCGGCATTCGCCACGCCTTCTTCACCCGCGAAGGCGGCGTCAGCGAGGGCATCTATGCCGGGCTGAATTGCGGCTTCGGGTCGGGCGACGAGGAATGGCGCGTCGCCGAGAATCGCGGCCGGGCGATGGAGCGGCTGGGCCTGCCGGCCTCGGCGCTGGCCACCCTGCACCAGGTCCACAGCCCGACCGTGGTCGAGGCCACGGCCGGCTGGCCGCGCGGCCAGTCGCCACGCGCCGACGCCGTGGTCGTCACCGCCCCCGGCACGGCTGCCGGCATCCTGACGGCCGACTGCACCCCGGTGCTCTTCGCCGATGCCGCGGCCGGCGTGGTCGCCGCCGCCCATGCCGGCTGGCGCGGCGCGCTGGAAGGCGTGCTGGGCGCGACGGTCGAAGCAATGACGGCCAGGGGTGCCGTCCGCGGCCGGATCACAGCCGCCATCGGCCCCTGTATCGGCCAGCCCTCCTACGAGGTGGGGGCGGAGTTCCGCGACCGCTTCACCGCCGTCGATGCCGGCTTCGACCGCTTCTTCGCGCCCGGCGTCCGGCCGGGCAAGTTCCAGTTCGACCTGCCGGCCTTCGCCGCGATGCGCCTGGAGGAGGCCGGCGTCGGCACGGTCGAGCGCCAGTCCTGGGCCGACACGGTGCCGGAGCCCGAGCGCTTCTTCAGCTATCGGCGGGCCACGCTGCGGGGCGAGCCGGACTATGGCCGTGCGCTGGCGGCGATCGCGCTCGCCGGCTGACCTTGCCTCGCTCATGCCACATCTCATCATCTTCATGGCCGTGCTGGTCCTTGGCCTCATGGTGAGCTGTGTCATTATCTGAACGCGCCGGCCTGCTGCTGGTGGCCGCCGGCCTGATGGCGGGCTGCCAGCCCCTGCCGCGCCCGCTGGCCGACCTGGCCGTGCCGGGCCCCGAGTTGCTGAACCTGCCCGGCCGCGGCGGCCTGGCCGTGCTGGAGGTCGAGGGGCTGACGGGCCAACGCGCCAGCGGCTTCGCCCAGGCCCTGGCCGAGGCGCTGCAAAGCCGGGAGGTGCCCGCCATTGCCGGGGCCGGCATGCGCGAGAGCGTGTTCCTGATCGGCCGGGTCAGCACCCGCGACATCGGCGGCGACGGGCTGGAGATCGACTGGGAATGGGAACTGGTCGATGACAAGGGCACCACCATCGACCGCCGGGAAGAGCGCGACGTGATGATGCGGCGCGATTGGGAATGGGCCGGTGCGAAGGCGCTGGCGGCCCGCGCCGCCCCCGCCGTCGCAGCCCTCTATGAAGGACAGATGCCCCAGCCGCAGCCGCCCGAGGCCAAGCCGCTGATCTTCCTGGCCGGCATCACCGGGGCACCCGGCGACGGCGGCCGCACGCTGCCGCGGGCGCTGGCGACGGTGATCGAGGGCCGCCAGATGACGCCCACCACCGACCGCGCCGCGGCCACCGCCATCGTCACCGGCAGCATGTCGGTGAAGCCCGCCGCCCGCGGCAAGGAGCAGGTGGAGATCAGTTGGCGGGTGACGCGCGCCAATGGCGAGGAGGTCGGCGTCGTCAGCCAGGCCAACGAGATCCCGGCCGGCAGCCTGAAGGGCCCATGGGGCGAGGTGGCCGGCTTCGTCGCCCTGGCCGCCGCCGACGGCATCGTCGATCTGGTGCGACGCATCCCGGCGACCAAGCCCGCCAGTCGATAGCCACCCGGTCGATAGCCACCCAACCTTTCCGACATCGACCCCTTCGACGGAGATTTCCCTTGATGCATTCCGCATCGAACACCCGGCATGCCTGGTCTACCGCCGCATGGCTCCAGCGCCGCTCGCCCACCGCCCGCACCGTGGCCGTGCTGGCCGGCACGCTCGTCCTGGCGCTGGCGTCCCAGATCGCGGTGCCGATGGTGCCGGTGCCCGTCACGATGCAGACGCTGGCCGTCACCCTGGTGGGCGCGCTCTATGGCTGGCGGCTGGGCGCCGTCACCGTGCTGCTGTGGCTGGCGCAGGCGGCTGCCGGGCTGCCGGTGCTGGCCGGCGGCGCCGGCGGGCTGCCGCATTTCATGGGCCCGACCGCGGGCTACCTGCTGGCCTTTCCGCTGGCCGCGGCCCTGACCGGCTGGCTGGCCGGGCGCGGATGGGCCGGACGCCGCGTCGTCCTGGCCTTCCTGTCGATGCTGGCCGGCAACGCGCTGTGCCTGGCGCTGGGCGCCGCCTGGCTGGCGCAGTCGATCGGGCCGTCGAAGGCCATCGCCTTCGGGGTGCTGCCGTTCGTCGTCGGCGCGATCCTGAAATCGGCGCTGGGCGCGGCCATCCTGCGGCTCGTCGCGGCCCCCGCCGACGACCAGCGATAGGGCCCGGGCGGGCCGGCGAGCGCCGGCCCGTGGCACCCCGTCGCACGACATTTACAGCGGCGGGACCGGCTGATATGTTCCGCGCCCGTTTCCACCCGGCGCTATCCAGGGGCGTTCCCTCGCGTGCGCCGGGTCCGTTTTTTTTCGCGGCGCCCCTGAACGGACCCGATGAAGATCCTTACCGGCAACAGCAACCGGCCGCTTGCCGAGGCGATCGCCGCCTATCTGAACATCCCCCTGACGAAGGCGAGCGTACGCCGCTTCTCGGACATGGAAGTGTTCGTCGAGATCCAGGAGAACGTGCGCGGCGAGGATGTGTTCATCATCCAGTCGACCTCCTACCCGACGAACGACAACCTGATGGAACTGCTGGTCACGCTCGACGCGCTGAAGCGCGGATCGGTGCGTCGCTCGACCGCGGTCATCCCTTATTATGGCTATGCCCGCCAGGACCGGAAGTCCGGCCCGCGCACGCCGATCTCGGCCAAGCTGGTCGCCAACCTGATCACGGTGGCCGGCGCCGACCGGGTGCTGACGGTCGACCTGCATGCCGGGCAGATCCAGGGCTTCTTCGACATCCCGACCGACAACCTGTTCGCCGCCCCCGTCTTCGTCGACGACATCAAGCGGCAATATGGCGGCGAGAGCCTGGTGATAGTGTCGCCCGACGTCGGCGGCGTGGTCCGTGCCCGCCTGATCGCGCGGCGCCTGGGTGCGGACCTCGCCATCGTCGACAAGCGGCGCGAGCGCGCCGGCGTGTCGGAGGTGATGAACATCATCGGCGACGTGGCCGGGCAGCGTTGCATCCTGGTGGACGACATCGTCGATTCCGCCGGCACGCTGTGCAATGCGGCCGAGGCGCTGATGGAAGCGGGTGCGGCGGCCGTGTCGGCCTATGTCACCCATGGCGTGCTGTCGGGTGGTGCGGTCGCCCGCGTCACCGCCTCTCCCTTGCAGGAGCTGGTGATGACCGACAGCATCCAGGGGACCGAGGCGGTGCGCGTGGCGCGCAACATCCGCCAGCTTTCGATCGCGCCGTTGATGGCCGAGGCCGTCCGGCGGATCAGCGAGGAACGTTCGGTTTCGAGCCTGTTCGACTAGGGGGTTCACCCCCCACCGACCGGGTTCGGATATGGCGCTTTGGGCACCCCTGGAGGCCAGCGCCTTGATCCAAGGAAAGGAGCATTCGATGCAGGAAATCACCACGATCGCTGCCCAGCGTCGGGAGCGGGCCGGAAAGGGGGCCGCCCGCGCCACCCGTCGCGATGGCAGCATCCCCGGTGTCGTCTATGGCGACAAGCAGGAACCGTCGATCATCTCGCTCGACCCCCGCATGATCGAGCGGGAAATGGGCCGCGCCGGCTTCTTCGCCCGCATCTATGACCTGGATGTCGGCGGCGAGAAGCAGCGCGTCCTGGCGCGCGACGTGCAGCTCCACCCGGTCACCGACCGGCCGCTGCATATCGACTTCCTGCGCGTGGGCGCACACACGCGCATTCGCGTCTTCGTGCCGGTGAACTTCATCGGCCAGGACCGGTCGCCCGGCCTGAAGAAGGGTGGCGTGCTCAACATCGTTCGCCATGAGATCGAGCTCTACTGCGCCGCCGACGGCATCCCGGACATCCTGACGGTCGACCTGTCGGGCACCGAGATCCATGATTCGATCCATATCAGCCACGTTACCCTGCCCGAGGGTGCACGGCCGGTGATCGTCGATCGCGACTTCACCATCGCCAGCGTGGCGGCCCCCACGGTGGCGGTGGCCGAGGAGCCGGCGGCGGCGGCGGCGGCCCCGGCAGCAGCGGCCAAGGCGGCCCCGGCAGCCAAGGCGCCGGCGAAGAAGAAGTAGTCCAGCAAGTTCCTGCGTCAGCGGAACCGGGATCGAACCATGCGCATCGTCGCCGGGCTCGGCAATCCCGGTTCCCGCTACGCGGGCAACCGGCACAATATCGGCTTCATGGCGCTGTCGGCGATCGCCCGCCGTTGGCGCTTCGGGCCGTGGCGCGAGAAGTTCCATGGCCAGGTGGCAGACGGGCTGATCGGCGACGAGAAGATCGTGGCGCTCGCGCCCCTGACCTACATGAACGAGTCGGGCCAGGCGATCGCGGCCGCCATGCGCTTCTACAAGCTGACGCCGGGCGACGTGATCGTCATCCATGACGAGCTGGAGCTGGCGCCGGGCAAGATGCGGGTGAAAACCGGGGGCGGTGCCGCCGGCCATAACGGGCTGAAGAGCATCGACGCCCATATCGGCCCCGACTATCACCGCGTCCGGCTCGGCATCGGCCATCCGGGCGTGAAGCACTTGGTCCACAACTACGTGCTGCAGGATTTCCCGAAGGCGGACGAGCCCTGGGTCGAAAAGCTGGTGGACGCCGTCGCCGAGGCGATGCCGGCCCTGGTGGCGGGCGACGCCAATGGTTTCATGAACAAGGTCACGCTGACGATCAACCCGCCGCCGCCCAGGCGCGCGCCGGAGACCGCGGCGCCGGAGAAGTGAATTGGGCTTCAAATGCGGCATCGTCGGCCTGCCCAACGTCGGCAAGTCGACCCTCTTCAACGCCCTGACCGCGACCGCCGCGGCTGAGGCGGCGAACTATCCCTTCTGCACGATCGAGCCGAATGTCGGCCGTGTCGCCGTGCCCGATACCCGGCTGGAGCAGTGCGCGGTGCTGGCCAAGTCGGCCAAGCTGGTGCCGACGCAGCTCGAGTTCGTGGACATCGCCGGCCTGGTGCGGGGCGCCAGCCGGGGCGAGGGCCTGGGCAACCAGTTCCTTGGCCACATCCGCGAGGTGGACGCCATCGTCCATGTCCTGCGCTGCTTCGAGGACGGCAACATCACCCATGTCGAGGGCCGGATCGACCCGGTCGGCGACGCCGAGACGGTGGAGACCGAGTTGCTGCTGTCCGACCTGGAGTCGGTGGAGCGCCGCATCGCCAACCACCAGAAGAAGGCCAAGGGCGGCGACAAGGAAGCCAAGGCGGCACTGGCCGTCCTGGAGCCGGTACTGGAGGCGCTGCGCGAAGGCAAGGCCGCCCGTACCGTCGACCTCGGCCCCGGCACGGCCGCCCTGCTGCGCCCGCACCAGCTCCTGTCGGCCAAGCCCGTGCTCTATGTCTGCAACGTCGAGGAAGCGTCGGCCGCCACGGGGAACGCCTTCTCCGAGCGCGTCGCCGTCATGGCCAAGGCGGCCGGTGCCCGGATGGTGGTGATCTCGGCCGCGATCGAGGCCGAGGTGGCCCAGCTCGAGAGCCCCGAGGACAAGAAGGAATTCCTCGACTCGCTGGGGCTGGAGGAGACGGGCCTCGCCCGCATCATCCGCACCGGCCACGACCTGCTGGGCCTCATCACCTATTTCACGATCGGCCCCAAGGAGGCCCACGCCTGGACGATCGCGGTCGGCACCAAGGCGCCCCAGGCGGCCGGCACCATCCACAGCGACTTCGAGCGCGGGTTCATCGCGGCCGAGACCGTCGGCTGCGCCGACTTCATCGCGTTGGGCGGCGAATCCGCCGCCAAGGAAGCCGGCCGGATGCGCCTGGAAGGCCGCGAGTATGTCGTCCAGGACGGCGACATCATGAACTTCCGGTTCAACGTCTAGGCCGCTTCGACGGCCAGACGTCCCGGCCCGACGTCCCGGCCAGGCGTCCCGGGCGGTCGTTCAGGCGGCCGCCCGGTCCAGCTTGCGCACGCGGCTCTGGAGCATCATCCAGACCCCGCGGGAGGCCGCCCGGTTCAGCCAGCCGTTCGGCTTCAGCCCCACCGCCTTGAAGATCATCGCCGTCGCCCGGTCGACATGGGTCGGGCGATAGGAGCGGTAGGCCCGGCCGGTATAGGCCGCGATGCAGCGCTTGCGGTCGTAGGGGCCGACCCCGTCATTGGCCGCCCAATAGGCATAGGCCAGTTCGTCGTCGCCCTCGGTCTCGCGCACGCGCAGGAAGGCGACCGCGAAGCGGCGCAGGGTCGAGATCCGCTCCCGCTCCAGGTAGCGCTTCATGTGGCCGTAGAACATGCGGTAATGGCGGAACTCGTCGGCGGCGATGCGCCGGCAGATTTCCTTCAGCACCGGCTCGGTGCAGGCCTCGCCCAGCGCGCTGTAGAAGGAACTGGTGCCGGTCTCGACGATGCAGCGCGCGACCAGTTCGCCCGAGCGCGTCCCGCGGACCGATTCGGTCGATTCGATCGGCAGGCGATAGCCGTCGGTGAAGCGCTTGAAGGCCGCCTCGAAGTCCCAGTCGGGGTCGGCCATGCGGGCCCATTCGCCCAGCGCCCGGCCATGCTGGACCTCTTCACGGCCCCAGACGCGCGCGACCTCCTGGAACTCCGGATCGTCGTGGAAGACGTTGCAGAGATAGGCGGTGTAGTCGCTGCCGTTATGCTCGACCATGGCGGCGGCCTTGGCCACCTTGACCAGTTCGGGATCGACCAGCGCGGGATCGAAACGATCCCACGGGATGTCGTCCAGGGTCCAATGCTTCATCGTTTCTCCCCGCGATGGAGCGCAATCCGTTTCGGCAGCGCGGAAATATGCGCGTCCGCCGAAAGCCGTTCAATACCCGGGCAGGGGAGCGGGTTCCGGCGGGGCGGCCGCATGGGCCACCCCGGCAGCGGCATCAGTGGTAGGACGGGTTGTCCAGGGCCGCCAGCATGGCCTCGCCGATCTCGATCTCGGCGGTATCGGCGGCCTCGCGGTCATCCTTCAGCTTGCGTTCGACGACCGCGCGGTCGATCTCGGCCACCGGCACGGCACGCTCGGCCAGGACCGTGCAGCGCTCGGCCGTGACCTCGGCGAAGCCGCCGGCAACGAAGATCTGCTCGGCCACCTTGCCGCCCTCGAAGATGGCGATCACGCCGGGGCGAACCACGGCGATCAGCGGGGCGTGGCGGGGCAGGACGCCGAAGTCGCCTTCGACGCCCGGGACCACCACCATCTCCACCGGCCTGGCGAACAGCAGCCGTTCCGGCGAGACGAGTTCGAATGCGATCGTCTCGGCCATCGGATCAGGCCGCCTCGGCCGCCATGCGGCGGGCCTTCTCGACCGCCTCGTCGATCGAGCCGACCATGTAGAACGCCGCTTCCGGCAGGTCGTCATAGTCGCCCGAGACGATGCCCTTGAAGCCCTTGATGGTGTCTTCCAGGCCGACCAGCTTGCCGGGCGTGCCGGTGAAGACCTCGGCCACGAAGAAGGGCTGGGACATGAAGCGCTGGATCTTGCGGGCGCGCGACACGGTCAGGCGGTCTTCTTCCGACAGCTCGTCCATGCCCAGGATGGCGATGATGTCCTGCAGGGCCTTGTAGGTCTGCAGCACGCGCTGCACGTCGCGGGCGACCTTGTAGTGGTCCTCGCCGACGATCCGCGGATCGAGCATGCGCGAGGTCGAGTCGAGCGGATCGACCGCGGGATAGATGCCAAGCTCGGCGATCTGCCGCGACAGCACGGTCGTGGCGTCGAGATGGGCGAACGAGGTCGCGGGCGCGGGATCGGTCAAGTCGTCGGCCGGCACGTAGATGGCCTGCACCGAGGTGATCGAGCCCTTCTTGGTCGAGGTGATGCGCTCCTGCAGGGCGCCCATGTCCGTCGACAGGGTCGGCTGATAGCCCACCGCCGAGGGAATGCGGCCCAGCAGCGCCGACACTTCCGAGCCCGCCTGGGTGAAGCGGAAGATGTTGTCGACGAAGAACAACACGTCCTGCCCTTCGACGTCGCGGAAGTATTCCGCCAGCGTCAGCCCGGTCAGGCCGACGCGGGCACGCGCGCCCGGCGGCTCGTTCATCTGGCCGTACACCAGGGCGGCCTTGGAGCCGGGGCCGTCGACCTTGATGACGCCCGATTCCATCATCTCGTGATAGAGGTCGTTGCCTTCGCGGGTGCGCTCGCCGACGCCGGCGAACACCGAATAGCCGCCATGCGCCTTCGCGACGTTGTTGATCAGCTCCATGATCAACACCGTCTTGCCGACGCCGGCGCCGCCGAACAGGCCGATCTTGCCGCCCTTGGCGTAGGGCGCCAGCAGGTCGACGACCTTGATGCCCGTGACCAGGATCTGCGCTTCGGTCGACTGCTCGATGAAGGGCGGCGCGTCGCGATGGATCGGCGACGACATCTTGGCGTTGACCGGCCCGCGCTCGTCGATCGGCTCGCCGACCACGTTGATGATGCGGCCCAGCGTCTCCGGACCGACCGGCACGGTGATCGGCGCGCCGGTGGCCACCGCCTGCTGGCCGCGGACGAGGCCGTCGGTGGTGTCCATGGCGACCGTGCGCACCGTGTGCTCGCCCAGATGCTGCGCCACCTCGAGCACGAGGCGCTTGCCCGCATGCTCGACATGCAGCGCGCTCAGGATCGCCGGCAGGTCGCCGTCGAACTTCACGTCCACGACGGCACCGATCACCTGCGTGATGGTGCCAATGTTGTTCCCGATCTCAGCCTGCGCAGCGGCCATAATTTGCTCCCGTGACGTGCGGACCGGCGGGCTAGAGAGCCTCGGCGCCGGAAATGATCTCGATCAGTTCCTTGGTGATGGATGCCTGGCGCGAGCGATTATAGACCAGCGTCAGCTTGCCGATCATGTCGCTGGCATTGCGCGTGGCATTGTCCATCGCGGTCATCCGCGCGCCGTGCTCGCTGGCATTGTTCTCCAGCAGCGCGCGATAGACCTGCACCGCCAGGTTGCGCGGCAGCAGCGCGGAGAGGATCTCCTCCTCGCCGGGCTCGTACTCGTAGAGCGCCGGTGCGCCGCCTTCGACCGCCGCAACCGCCCCGGCACCGCCCGCCGGCGCGGCCGGCGGGTTGAACGGGATGAGCTGCTGCACGGTGACGATCTGGGCGATCGCCGAGCGGAAGCGGTTGTAGATGATCTTGGCGACGTCGAACTCGCCGGCCTCGTAGAGCGCCGCCACCTTCTGGGCGATCCGCGCCGCACCGTCATAGGTGAGGCGCGGCCGCTGGAAGTCGGTGACCGTGTCGACGATGAGCGATTCGTACTCGCGCCGCAGCTGGTCGCGCCCCTTGCGGCCGACGCAGAAGATCTTCACCTGCTTGCCCTGGGCAAGAAGGCTGCGGATCTGGCGCCGCGCCTCGCGGACGATCGACGAGTTGAAGGCGCCGCAAAGCCCGCGGTCGGCGGTGGCGACGATCAGCAGGTGGACCTGGTCGCGCCCGGTGCCGGACAGCATCGCCGGCGCGTCGGTGGGAGCGGAAACGCCCGCCGCCAACGACCCCAGCATCCGCTCCATGCGCTCGGCGAACGGCCGGGCCGCCTCGGCCTGCTCCTGGGCGCGGCGCAGCTTCGCGGCCGCGACCATCTTCATGGCCGAGGTGATCTTGCGCGTCGACTTGACGCTGTTGATGCGAACCCGAAGGTCCTTGAGACTGGGCATGTCCGCCTGCGGAGAAGCTGTGGGCCGACTGCGCTCAGACCACGAAGGTCTTGGCGTAGGCCTGGATGAAGGCTGCCAGCTTCGCTTCGGTGGCCTTGGAGATTTCACGCTCCGAGCGGATGGCCTGAAGCAGCTCGGCACCCTTGCCGCGGATGTCGGCCAGCAGCCCCTGCTCGAACCGCCCCACGGCCGAGACCGGGATGCCGTCGAGATAGCCGCGGACGCCGGTGAAGAGCGACACGACCTGCTCCTCGATCGGCAGCGGCTGGTACTGCGGCTGCTTCAGCAGCTCGGTCAGGCGCGAGCCACGGGCCAGCAGGCGCTGGGTCGAGGCATCGAGGTCGGACGCGAACTGCGAGAAGGCTTCCATCTCGCGGAACTGCGCCAGTTCCAGCTTGATCGAGCCGGCGACCTGCTTCATCGCCTTGATCTGGGCGGCCGAACCGACGCGGCTGACCGAGATGCCGACGTTGATGGCAGGACGGATGCCACGATAGAAGAGGCTCGTCTCCAGGAAGATCTGGCCGTCGGTGATCGAGATCACGTTGGTCGGGATGTAGGCCGAGACGTCGCCGGCCTGCGTCTCGATGACCGGCAGCGCCGTCAGCGAGCCCTTGCCCATGGCGTCCGACATCTTGGCGGCGCGCTCGAGCAGGCGGGAATGCAGGTAGAAGACGTCGCCGGGATAGGCTTCGCGGCCCGGCGGGCGGCGCAGGAGCAGCGACATCTGGCGATAGGCGACGGCCTGCTTGGACAGGTCGTCGTAGAAGATGACGGCGTGCATGCCGTTGTCGCGGAAGAACTCGCCCATGGCGCAGCCGGTGTAGGGCGCCAGGAACTGCAGCGGGGCCGGCTCGGACGCCGTCGCGGCGACGACGATCGTGTAGTCGAGCGCGCCCGTGTCCTGCAGCGTCTTCACGATCTGGGCGACGGTCGACCGCTTCTGGCCGATGGCGACGTAGATGCAGAAGAGCTTCTGCGAATCGTCGGTCGCCGCCTCGTTGATCTTCTTCTGGTTGATGATCGTGTCGATGATCACCGCGGTCTTGCCGGTCTGGCGGTCGCCGATGATCAGCTCGCGCTGGCCGCGGCCGACCGGCACCAGGGCGTCGACGGCCTTGAGGCCGGTCTGCATCGGCTCATGCACGGACTTGCGCGCGATGATGCCGGGCGCCTTCACCTCGACTCGGGTGCGCACGACGTCGACCAGCGGGCCCTTGCCGTCGATCGGGTTGCCGAGGCCGTCCACGACACGGCCGAGCAGGCCCTTGCCGATCGGCGCGTCGACGATGGCGCCCGTGCGCTTGACGAGGTCGCCTTCCTTGATCGAGCGGTCGTCACCGAAGATGACGACGCCGACATTGTCGCTCTCGAGGTTCAGCGCCATGCCGCGGATGCCGCCCGGGAACTCCACGAGTTCACCGGCCTGCACCTTGTCGAGGCCATGGACGCGGGCGATGCCGTCACCGACGGACAATACCTGCCCGACTTCCGCGACGTCCGCTTCCGAACCGAAATTGGCGATCTGTTCCTTCAGAATGGCGGAGATTTCCGCCGCGCGGATTTCCATCACGCGACCCCTTTCATCGCGAGCTCAAGACGTTGCAGCTTCGTGCGGAGCGAGGAATCGACCATCCGCGAGCCCACGCGGACGACCAGCCCACCCAGAAGCGACGGGTCGACCGACAGGTCGACCGAGACTTTGCCGCCGACCGCGCGACGGAGCGAATCCGTGACGGTGGCGAGCTGAGATTCCGAAAGCGGCGCGGCCGAGGTCACATGCGCGGTCAACTCGCCGCGGCGACGCGCCAGCTCGGCCAGGAACGCGGCGATCATGCCGGTGACGGCGAACAGGCGGCGGTTGCGCGCCAGCAGGCCGAGGAAGTTGCGCGTCAGCGCATCGAAGCCGGCCTGTTCCGAGATCGCGGCAATGGCCTTGCCCTGCTGGTCGCGGCTCAGCACCGGGCTGCGGACCAGGCGGTCGAGATCGGGACTGTCCGACAGCATCGTGCGCAGACGGCGCAAGTCTTCTGCCACGGTATCGACAGACCGACGCTCGTCGGCGAGCTCGTACAGCGCGCTCGCATAGCGTTCGGCCAGCCCGGCGGATTCTGACGCTTTGGCAGCCACGAAACCTTCCCTTCGGCGCCTGGGGGATGTGCGCTTCGAGAGCCCCCGCTTAGGCAATGGACACCCGTCGGGCAGTGTCCCGCCCGAGCGCGGCGGTTCACTACCATGGGGGCGTGCGGCATTGCAATATTAGGCCACATGGAAAAGGCCCGCGGCGCAGCGCCGCGGGCCCTCTCCGGTAGAGCGATCGTCGACGGGCTCAGCAGCCGAGGTCGGCGCGCTGGCCCTCGCGCCCGACCGCGGTGCGACGATTGCCGCCGCCGCGCCCGCAACTGTAGGTGATCTCAAGCTGCTTGGGCTGGCCGAACGCCGGATCGCCGCACAGGCCGTTATCGACCCGCACGCCGCAGCGGTCGCGGCCGTTGCACTGCTGGGCGACCGGGGGCGTGGCGTCGCAAGCCCGGCCGCGGGCGCCGTAGCGGGCCTCGATCACGCGGATGTCGCGGCCGCCGCCACCCGGACCCTGGCCGAAGCCGGGCCCCGCGGCCGGCCGGCCGAACACCTGGGCCTGGGCCTGGCCGCGTTCGCATTCCAGGCGCACGCGCTGGCCCTCACGGGCACGGACCGCGTCCTGGTCGGAACCCCGGCGGCCTTCGCAGGTGAAGCGAAGCCGGAGTTCCTTGACGACGTCCGGCACCGGGTCGCCGCAGAGGTGGTTGCCGACCTCGAACTCGCAGCCGCGGCGGCCGTTGCATTCCCGCTGGATGGCGCGCTCGGCATTGCAGTAGCGGCCGCGCTCGCCATAGTCGGCGTTGTCGATCTCGAGCCCACGACCCTGGGCAATCTGCTGGCCCTGGGCAATCTGTTGGCCCTGGGCAATCTGTTGGCCCTGGGCGATCTGCGTGCGGTCGCCCGCCTGTGCGGAACCCATCAGCAACAGCGCCCCCGCCATCGCCGCCATAAACATGCGCATTTGGTGCCTCCTCCCGATGCCGTTGAATGGCATGTCGGACAACGTCCGTGCCGCGGATGCTAGTCCCGCCCGCAGCCCGCGGCAACGAACGGCGCGGACCTTGGCCCGCATCGGTGCCAACGCTAGAGGAAGCCGTAGGGATCCACATCCACCTGACAGCGCACGCTGCCGGGCAGGCGGACGCGCGCCAGCCAGTCGCGCAGGATCGCCTGCAAGGGGGCCGTCCGCGGCGCGTTGACCAGGAAGCGCCGGCGGTGGCGGCCGCGCAGGACCGACAAGGGCGCCGGTGCCGGCCCCAGCACGGTCAGGTCGCGGTCGACCGGTGCCGCCCGCGCCAGCATCTGCGCCGCGCGGTCGACATCGGCCGCGGCCGGGCTGGACAGGATGAGGGCGGCCAGGCGCGAGAAGGGCGGCATGTGGGCCTGCCGCCGACCGTCGATCTCGGCCTCCAGGAAGCCGTCGCGATCGCCCCGGGCCAGCGCCTGGATTACCGGATGGGCGGGTTCGATGGTCTGGAGGTAGACCACCCCCGGCCGCTCGGCCCGGCCGGCGCGGCCCGCCACCTGGCTCAGGAGCTGAAAGGTCCGCTCGCCCGCGCGCAGGTCGCCGCCATGCAGGCCGAGATCGGCATCGACCACCCCCACCAGCGTCAGCATCGGGAAATGATGGCCCTTGGCCACCACCTGGGTCCCGATCAGCATGTCGACCTCGTGCCGGCCGACGCGCTCGACCAGCGCCTCCACGGCCCTGGGCCCGGTCAGCGTGTCGCTCGCCACCAGTTCCACGCGCGCAGTCGGGAAGCGCGCCGCCACCTCCTCTGCCAGCCGTTCGACGCCGGGGCCGCAGGCCGCCAGCGTATCCTCCTCGCCGCAGGCCGGGCAGGTGCGCGGCAGGGCGGTCGAGTAGCCGCAATGGTGGCATTGCAGGCGCCCGGCCAGCCGATGCTCCACCAGCCAGGCGGTGCAGGACGGGCATTCCAGGCGATGGCCGCAGGCCCGGCACAGCGTCAGCGGGGCATAGCCGCGACGGTTCAGGAACAGCAGCGACTGTTCGCCCGCCGCCAACGTGTCCGTCAGCGCCTGGACGAGCGGCGGGGCCAGCCAGCGCTGCCGTTCCGGACGGTGGCGGCGCAGGTCGATCACCTGGATGTCGGGCAGGCTGGCGCCGCCATGCCGGTCCGGCAGGTGGACCATGCGATAGCGGCCGGTATCGACGTTCACCACCGTCTCCAGCGACGGCGTCGCCGAGGCCAGCACGACGGGGATCCCGGCCAGGTGCCCACGCAGCACCGCCATGTCGCGGCCGTGATAGATGACCCCGTCCTCCTGCTTGAAGGCGCCGTCATGCTCCTCGTCGACGACGATCAGGCCGAGATCGGCATAGGGCAGGAACAGGGCCGAGCGCGCCCCGACCACGACGCGCGCCGTGCCGGTCGCAACCGCGCGCCAGTTGCGCCGGCGGTCGCCCGACGCGACCTCGGAATGCCATTCGACCGGCGGCACGCCGAAGCGTCGCTGGAAGCGGTCGAGCCACTGGCCGGTCAGCGCGATCTCGGGCACCAGCACCAGCGCCTGCCGCCCGGCGGCGAGGCATGCCGCGATTGCCTCGAAATAGACCTCGGTCTTACCCGACCCGGTGACGCCGTCGAGCAGCACGGTGCCCGGCCGGCCATCGCGCTGCTGGCTTGTCAGGTCCGCCGCGGCGGCCGCCTGCTCGCTCGACAGGACCGGGCCCGGCGTGCGCCAGTCGGGAATCGGCGGCGGGCGGTCGCCCGGCACCGGGACAGCTTCCACCAGCCCCAGTTCGACCAGGCCATGGATGACGCCGTTGCCGACGCCGGCCGCCCGCGCGAGATCGCCCAGCGCCCAGGCCGGCCCCTCCTCCAGCACCGCCAGCACCCGCGCGCGGGCCGGGGTGACGCGGTCGCCGGCCGCCACCGGCTGGGCCGAGCGGCGATAGACCAGGCCGGGTGCTGCCGGCTCCAGCGCCGCACTCGACCCCAGCGACAGGCGCAGCACCGATCCCGGCGGCGACACGGTGTAGGCCGCCACCCGCTCGACGAACCGGCGGTGGACATCGGGCATGGGCGGCACGTCGTAGCGCCGCTCGATGGGTTTCAGGCGGGCGGCCGCGACCTCGCCGGTGGCCGGGCCCCAGACGATGCCGACATGGCGGGCGCCGCCCAGCGGCACCATGACATAGTCGCCCGGCCCCACCACAAGACCGTCGGGCACGGCATAGTCGTAGGCCCCCGCCAGGGGCAGGGGCAGCAAAACCGCCACACGCCCGCCCTCCTCGGCGGGGGCGGCGCGCGGCGAACTGGCGCGGTCAGGCGGCATCGGATAAATTCCAACCCTGGATTCGACGGGCTGGAACATACCCGCCGGACGCACCCATCGTTGCCGAGGGACACAGGAACTTGAAATTCTTCATCGACACCGCCGACATTGCCGAAATCCGCGAGCTGGCGGCAACCGGCCTGGTCGATGGCGTGACCACCAACCCGTCGCTGGTGGCCAAAACCGGCCGCGACTTCCTGGAGGTGGTGGCCGAGATCTGCGCCGTGGTGCCGGGGCCGGTCAGCGCCGAGGTGACGGCGACCGACCATGAGGGCATGCTGGCCGAGGGCCGGCGCCTGGCCGCGATCGCGGGCAATGTCGCGGTCAAGGTGCCGCTGACGCCGGCCGGCCTGCGCACCTGCAAGGCGCTGACCGACGAAGGCACCATGGTCAACGTCACGCTGTGCTTTTCCGCTGCGCAGGCGATCCTGGCGGCCAAGGCGGGTGCCACGTTCGTCTCTCCCTTCGTCGGCCGGCTCGACGATATCGGCATCGACGGCATGCTGCTGATCGACGAGATCTGCACGATCTACGACCAGTATCCCGCCCTCGAGACCGAGGTGCTGGTGGCGTCCGTGCGCAACCCCGGCCATGTCGTGGCGGCGGCCAAGATGGGCGCCCATGTCGCGACCCTGCCGCCGGCCGTGCTGCGCCAGATGTATCATCATCCGCTGACCGACAAGGGGCTGGCCACCTTCCTTGCCGACTGGGCCAAGACCGGGCAGTCCATCCTGGGCGGCAAGGCCGCGGCGGAATAGGCCCGAGGGGACGCCGCGCCATGGTCGATCGCCGCACGGAATCCATGGGGGAGACGACGGCTGCCCAGCCGCCGGCCACCCCGGCACCGGCCCCCCCGGCGCCGATGACGGCCGCCCGGGTCGCGTCCTACCTGCGCTCCCACCCGGACTTCCTGGTCCGCCACCCCGACCTGGTGACGGTGCTGACGCCGCCCGCCGCCGAGCGCGGCGAGACCGTGGTCGACATGCAGCAGTTCATGCTGAAGCGGCTGCAGGACGAGGTCCGCCGAATCAAGGAGGAACAGCGCGACCTCCTGAAGGCGACCCGCGCCAACATCCAGAGCCAGGCGCGCATCCACGACGCGGCCCTGGCGCTGCTCGGCGCGCGCACCTTCGAGCATCTGGTGCAGACCTTCACCACCGACCTGTCGCTGCTGCTCGATGTCGACGTGGTGATGCTGTGCGTGGAGACGGCCGACGGCCACCTGCCGCGGGTCGACGTGCAGGGCCTGTCCGGCCTGCCGGCCGGCTCGGTCGGCGACCTGGTCGGCACCGACCGCGACGTCGTCCTGCGCGACGACATCGAGGGCGACGCCCTGCTCTATGGCGCGGGCGCGGGCCTGGTGCGGTCCGATGCGCTGATCCGCCTGGCGGTATCGGGCATGGCCCCGCCCTGCCTGCTGGCCATGGGCTCGCGCGATCCGCAGCGCTTCCACCCGGGCCAGGGGACCGAGCTGCTGGGCTTCCTCGGCAAGATCGGTTCCATGGCGATCCGCTCCTGGCTCGACCTGCCGCCGACTTGAACGATCCCGCGCCGGTGGACGCCGTCGCCGCGGACACCGGGACGGACGACCGCCTGGGCGAGGCGAGACGCGCCTGGGCCGCCTGGTTGGAGGCCGAGCGCCGGGCATCGCCCCATACGCTGGCCGCCTATCGCGACGACCTGGCCGGCTTCCTCTCCTTCCTCGGCCAGCATCTGGGTGGACCGCCCAGCCTGGACGAGCTGATCGGCCTGCGCCCGGCCGACTATCGTGCGTGGCTCGCCCGGCGCGCACGCGACGACTATGCCCGCAGCTCGACCGTCCGGGCGCTGTCGGTGGTGCGCGGCTTCGTCCGCTTCCTCGACCGCCGCGGCTATGGCCATGCGCCGGCCCTGTCGGCGGTGCGCGCACCCAAGCTGCCGCAGTCGGTGCCCAAAGCATTGACGCCGGAAGGCGCCGAAGCCGTGCTGGCGGGCGCGGACGACGAGGCCCTGCCCTGGATCGCCGCCCGCGACACCGCCCTGCTTTCGCTGCTCTATGGCTGCGGGCTGCGCATCGGCGAGGCGCTGGCCCTGCCACGCAGCACCGCCCCGCTGGGCGAGGCGCTGACGGTCGTCGGCAAGGGCCGCAAGGAACGACGGGTGCCGGTGCTGCCGGCGGTGCGCGCGGCGATGGTCGAGTATGTCCGGCTCTGCCCCTGGAAGGCCGCGGCCGATGGCCCGCTGTTCCTGGGCGCCCGCGGTGGCGCGCTGCAACCGGCCGTGGCCCAGCGCCGCATGCGCGACGCCCGCCGCCGGCTGGGCCTGCCCGAGAGCGCTACGCCGCACGCGCTGCGCCACAGCTTCGCCACCCACCTGCTGGCGGCCGGCGGCGACCTGCGCGCGATCCAGGAACTGCTGGGCCACGCATCCCTGTCGACGACGCAGCGCTATACCGCGGTCGATACCGCCCAGTTGGTCGCCACCTACAACCGGGCCCATCCGCGCGCGCGCGGCTGACACGGGGGGCAGGACGATGGACAGCGACGTCATCATCATCGGCGGCGGCATGGCCGGCCTGGCGGCCGCCTGGTTCCTGGCGCCATCGGCCACCGTCACCCTGATCGAACGGGAGGCCGCGCTCGGCTATCACAGTTCCGGTCGCAGCGCGGCGCAGTTCACGGTGGGCATCACCCAGCCGACGATGCGCCGGCTGGCGCAGGCAAGCCGGCCTTTCTTCGATCAGCCGCCGGCTGGGTTTGCGCCGGAGCCGCTGCTGTCGCCGCGCGGCAGCCTGTCGGTCGGCCGCGCCGGCCAGGAGGCGCGCCTCCACGCCAAACACGATCGGCTGGCCAGCGTCGGCGCGACCGCCCGCCATGTCGGCCGCGACGAGGCGCTGGCCCTGTTCCCCGCGCTGCGCCCGGACAAGGTGACGGCCGGCGTGTTCGAGCCGGGCGCCATGGACATCGACGTGGACATGCTGTTGCAGGGCTATGCCCGCGGTGCCCGCGGCCGCGGCACGCGCATCGTCACCGATGTCGCCATCGCGGCCATCGCGCGGGAAGGCGCCCGCTGGGTGGTGCGCACCGCAGCCGAATCCTTCTCGGCCCCCCTGCTGCTGAACGCGGCCGGCGCCTGGGTCGACGACGTGACGCGGCAGGCCGGGTTGGCGCCGATCGGCATCGTCCCGCATCGGCGCACCGCCTTCACCTTTGCCGGCCCGGCGGCCGCGTCCGGCTGGCCCCACGTCAACACCGTCGACCACAACTGGTACATCAAGCCCGAGACCGGGCGCCTCATGGGCAGCCTCGCCGATGCCACGCCGACCGAGCCCTGCGATGCATGGGCCGAGGACCTGGACGTGGCCCAGGCGATCGAGAACATCGAGCAGGACACCACCTTCGCCATCACCCGGCCCCTCAGCACCTGGGCCGGATTGCGCAGCTTCCTGGCCGACCAGGAGCCGGTCGCCGGCACGCGCGCCGATGCGCCGGGCTTCTTCTGGCTGGCCGGACAGGGCGGGTGCGGCATCCTGACGTCACCGGCCCTGGGCGAGGCGACGGCCGCCCTGATGCTCGGCCGCGAGCTGCCCGAGGGGCTGCGCGCGCTCGGCGTCACGCCGGCCGACCTGTCGCCGGGCCGGGCGACTCTCACCCGGTAGCACTGCCAGCCGGTCGCCCGGCGGCGTGATCAGCCCGATCAGCATGGTAAAAGGACCCCAGGCATGTTCGACCCGCTTGCCTTCACCCTCTTCGTCGCGGCCGCCCTGGCCATCGCTCTGACGCCCGGCCCCGGCATTCTCTATGTCGCCGCGCGCAGTCTGGCGGGTGGCCGTGCCGATGGCATTGCCTCCAGCGTCGGAACCGGGATCGGCGGGCTCGTGCACATCGTGGCCGGTGCCTGCGGGGTCTCGGCCATCCTGCTGGCCAGTGCGGAGGTCTTCACCCTGTTCAAGCTGCTGGGTGCGGCCTATCTCGTTTTCCTCGGCGTCCAGACGATCCGTTCGGCCGGCCAGCCCCTGGCCATGGCCGCCCCGACAGGTACGAGTGCCGGGGGCGCCTTCCGCCAGGGCATCCTGGTGGAGGCGCTGAACCCGAAGACGGCCGCCTTCTTCCTGGCATTCCTGCCCCAGTTCGTCGATCCCGCCCGGGGCGAGGTGGCGCTGCAGTTCGTCCTGCTGGGGGTCGTCTCGGTCGTCCTCAACACCGCCGTCGACATCGTCGTGGCGTTCGGCGCGGCCGCGATCGCCCGCCAGATCGCCGGCCGGCCCGCGATCGTCCGGCGCCTGCGCTACGGCTCCGGCGCCACCATGTGCGGCCTGGGGGCGCTGCTGGCATTCGCCCGCCGCCCGGCCGCCGGCTGATTCAGGCGAGCAGGCCCTTGGCCACCAGCACCGAGCCGCCGACCAGGATGGCGGCCTCCAGGATCTGGGTGTGCAGCGTGGCCGAGAAGCGGCGCACCAGCCAGCGGGCGATGAAGGCCCCGGGCGTCGTTACCGCGCCGATCAGCAGCGCCATCGCCCAGTTCTCGGCCGACATCGAGCCCGCCGCCTGGAACACGCCCGTCTTGACGACCGAGGTGACCAGGGTGACGGCACAGTCGGTCGCCAGCACCGCCGGGCCGGCCAGGCCGGCCGCCATGAAGATCGACAGCAGCAGGATGCCGGACCCGGCCGTGCTGCCGACCAGCACGCCATAGCCCGCACCCGCCACGACCATGCCCGGCTCCGACAGGCGGTACTGGAGCCGGCGCGCCCAGCGCCGCACCGGCACCATCAGGATGAGGAAGGCTCCGATCAGCAGCCCCGCGCGCGGGCCGGTCAGCAGCGAATAGCCATACGCGCCGATGATGCAGCCCGGTACCGCGGCCGCGGCCACGATCAGGAAGGCGCGGCGGTCGAGATGCTCGCGGAAGACCCAGAAGCGGCTGGCATTGGTGAAGAAGGCCGACGCGCCGATCACCGGCACCGTGGCCTCCGCCCCGATGGTCGGCACCAGCACCAGCGGCAGCAGCAGGCCCGGCCCGTAGCCGGCGAGCCCGCCGATCACCGAGGCCGTCATCGCGACGGCCAGCACCAGCAGGTATTCCGGCAGCGAGACCGTGCCGAACAGTTGGGCGATCAGGTCGCCGGCCGCAGGATCTTCCATCGGCCGGCGCCCCCTCGCGCCGGGTTAGCTCGGATCAGATATGCAGCGCGCGCCCGTCGACGGCCAGTGCCGCTTCCTTCACCGCCTCGTTCAAGGTCGGGTGGGCGTGGCAGGTGCGCGCGATGTCCTCGGCCGAGCCGCCATACTCCATCGCCAGCACGCATTCGGCGATCAGCGTACCGGCATCCGGGCCGATGATGTGCACGCCCAGCACCTTCTCGGTGCGGGCATCGGCCAGGATCTTCACGAAGCCGTCCGTGTCGCCGACGCAGCGCGCACGGCCATTGGCGGTGAAGGGAAACTTGCCGACCTTGTAGGCGACGCCGTCCGCCTTCAGCTCTTCCTCGTTGCGGCCGACAGTGGCCACTTCGGGCCATGTGTAGACCACGCCCGGAATGGCGTTGTAGTCGATATGGCCCGACTGGCCGGCGATGATCTCGGCCACCACCGAGCCCTCGTCCTCGGCCTTGTGGGCCAGCATCGGCCCGCGCACCACATCGCCGATGGCATAGATGCCGGGCACGGGCGTCTGGAAATGCTCGTCGATCGGGATGCGGCCCTTGGCGTCGGTCGCGATGCCGACGGCGTCGAGCCCCAGGCCCGTCGTGAAGGGACGACGGCCGATCGCCACCAGGACCACGTCGCAGGACAGCGTCTCGGCCGTGCCGCCGGCCGACGGCTCGACCGACAGGGTGATCCCGTCGGCCCCGGCCTCGGCCTTGGTCACCTTGGTGCCGAGGCGGAACTTCATGCCCTGCTTGCCCAGCGTCCGCTGGAGCGTCTTGGCGACCTCCAGGTCGATGCCGGGGGTGATGCGGTCGAGGAACTCGATCACCGTCACCTCGGCACCCAGGCGCCGCCAGACCGAGCCCAGTTCCAGGCCGATGATGCCGCCGCCGACGACGACCAGGTGCTTCGGCACGGCCCCAAGCGACAGCGCGCCGGTCGAGGACACAATGCGCGTCTCGTCGATCGCCACGCCCGGCAGGGGCATGACCTCGGACCCGGTCGCGATCAGGATGGTGCGGGTGGCAAACGTGCGCTCGCTGCCGTCCTCGGCCGTCGCCACGACGCGGCCGGCGGCCGCGATGCGGCCCAGGCCCCGCACCCGCTCGACCTTGTTCTTCTTGAACAGGAAATCGATGCCGCGGGTGTTGTCGAAAACGGCCTTGTCCTTCCACGCCATCATCGCCGGCAGGTCGAGCGTGACCTTGTCCACGACGACGCCCTGGCGGGCGAGCCGGCCGACCTCATGGAACTTCTCGGACGAATCGAGCAGCGCCTTGGAGGGGATGCAGCCGACATTCAGGCAGGTGCCGCCCAGCGTCGCGTCCTTCTCGACGCAGGCGACGCGCATGCCCAGTTGCGCCGCGCGGATGGCGGCGACATAGCCCCCCGGCCCGCCGCCGATGACGACGAGATCGAAGCTCTCCTCGGCCATGACCCGCTCCTCAGAGATCGAACAGAAGCCGTTCCGGGTCCTCGATCGCATCCTTGATCCGGACCAGGAAGGTGACCGCCTCGCGGCCGTCGATGATGCGATGGTCGTAGGAGACGGCCAGGTACATCATCGGCCGCGCCTCGATCCGGTCGCCCACGACCATCGGCCGCTGCATCGTCTTGTGCATGCCAAGGATGGCCGACTGCGGCGGGTTGATGATCGGCGTCGACATCAGCGAGCCGTAGACCCCGCCGTTCGAGATGGTGAAGGTGCCGCCGGTCAGGTCGTCCATCGACAGCTTGCCGTCGCGCGCCTTCTTGCCCAGGGCGGCGATGGTCTTCTCGATCTCGGCGAAGGACATGGTGTCGGCATCGCGCACCACCGGCACGACCAGGCCCTGCTCGGTGCCGACGGCCACGCCGATGTCGTAGTGGTTCTTGTAGACCAGCTCGTCGCCGTCGATCTCGGCATTGACGGCCGGGATCTCCTTCAATGCGGCGATCGAGGCCTTCACGAAGAAGGACATGAAGCCGAGCTTCACGCCGTGCTTCTTCTCGAAGGCATCGCGATGGCGCTCGCGCACGGCGATGACGCGCGTCATGTCGACCTCGTTGAAGGTCGTCAGGATGGCTGCCGTGTTCTGCGCCTCCTTCAGGCGCTCGGCGATGCGGCGGCGCAGGCGCGACATGCGCACGCGCTCCTCGCGGGCGCCGGGCGGGCGCGGCGCGGCAGCGGGTGCCGGGGCGGCGGCGGGTGCCGGCGCGGCAGCGGCCGGCTTGGCCTCGACATAGTTGACGACGTCTTCCTTGGTAACGCGCCCACCCTTGCCGGTGGCGGGGATCTCGGCCGCCGGCAGATCCTGGTCGGCCACGATCTTGCGCGCGGCCGGCGACAAGGCCGGGGCAGCGTCGGCCGGCTTGGCGGCCTCGGCCTTGGGCGCCTCGGCCTTGGCGGGCGCGGCCTTCGCCGGCTCGGCCTTGGCGGCGGCCGGCTTAGCGACGGCACCGGCCGCGTCGATGGTGCCGAGCAGCGCGCCGACCTCGACCGTCGCACCCTCGGGCTGGACGATCTCCACCAGCACGCCGGCGGCAGCCGCGTTGACTTCCAGCGTGACCTTGTCGGTCTCGAGCTCGACCAGCGGTTCGTCCACCTTCACGGCCTCGCCGGCCTTCTTCAGCCAGCGCGCCACCGTGGCTTCGGTCACCGACTCGCCGAGGGCGGGGACTTTGATTTCGGTCGCCATGGTCGTCCTTTGTTCCGAGCGGTCGGATGGTTCAGATGGTCAGCGCGGCCGAGACGAGGGCTTCCTGCTCCTCGTTGTGGCGGCGCAGCAGGCCGGTCGCGGTCGATGCCGAATCCGGGCGACCGACATAGCGTGGCCGCGTCGCCTTGCCGCCGACCTCGGTCAGCACGTCCTCGATGCGGCGGTCGACGAAGTACCAGCCGCCCATGTTGCGCGGCTCTTCCTGGCACCACACGACATCGGCCGCCGGGAAACGCTTCAGCTCCAGCGCCAGCTTCTCGGCCGGGAAGGGATAGAGCTGCTCGACGCGCATCAGGTAGACGTCGTCGATGCCCTTGGTCTCGCGCGCTTCCAGCAGGTCGTAATAGACCTTGCCGCTGCACAGCACGACGCGGCGGATCTTGGCGTCGGCCACCAGCTTGTTCGACAGCCCGCCATCGGCGTCGTCCCACAGGACGCGATGGAACGAGCTGCCGGGGCCGAACTCCGCCAGCTTCGACACCGCCCGCTTGTGGCGCAGCAGCGACTTCGGCGTCATCACGATCAGCGGCTTGCGGAAGCTGCGGCGCATCTGCCGGCGCAGCGCATGGAAATAGTTGGCGGGCGTCGTCAGGTTGACGACCTGCATGTTGTCCTCGGCCGAGAGCTGGAGAAAACGCTCCAGCCGGGCCGACGAATGCTCCGGCCCCTGGCCCTCATAGCCGTGCGGCAGCAGCAGGACGAGGCCGGACATGCGCAGCCACTTGCTCTCGCCCGAGCAGATGAACTGGTCGATGATCACCTGGGCGCCGTTGGCGAAGTCGCCGAACTGCGCCTCCCACAGCACCAGCCCCTGCGGGTCGGCCAGGGTGAAGCCGTACTCGAAGCCCAGCACCGCCTCTTCCGACAGCGGGCTGTCCCACACCTCGAACGTCGCCTGGCCGGGTGCCACGGCCGAAACCGGAACGTAGCGCTCCTCGCTCGACTGGTCGACCAGGACGGCGTGGCGCTGCGAGAAGGTGCCGCGGCCGACATCCTGGCCGGACAGGCGCACGGGCGTGCCCTCGGCGCAGAGCGTGCCGAAAGCCAGCGCCTCGCCGGTCGCCCAGTCGATGCCCTCGCCCGTCTCGAACATCTTCTTCTTGGCTTCGAGCTGGCGGGCGATCTTGCGGTTGAGGTTGAAGCCTTCCGGCACCCGGGTCAGCGCCTGGCCCACCTGCTGCAGGCGGTCGGCCGCCACCGCGGTCTCGCCGCGTCGGTCGTCGGCCGTGGCCGTGCCGAGGCCAGCCCAGGCGCCCTCCAGCCAGTCGGCCTTGTTGGCCTTGTAGCTGCGCGCCGCGTTGAACTCGGAATCCAGCATCGTCGTGAAGCGGTCGACCATGCCGTCGGCCTCGCCCGCCTGGACGATGCCCTCGCGCTCCAGGCGCTCGGCATAGATGCGGCGCGTGGTCTGCAGGCCGTCGATCTGGCGATACATCTCGGGCTGGGTGAAAGCCGGCTCGTCGCCCTCGTTGTGGCCATGCCGGCGATAGCAGACCATGTCGATGACGACGTCGCGCTTGAAGCGCTGGCGGAACTCGATCGCCACGCGCGCGACATGAACGACCGATTCCGGGTCGTCGCCGTTGACGTGGAAGATCGGCGCCTGGACCATCTTCGCGACGTCGGTGCAGTACGGGCCGGACCGCGCATAGGCCGGCGCCGTGGTGAAGCCGATCTGGTTGTTGACCACGACATTGATCGTGCCGCCGGTGCGATAGCCGCGCAGCTCGGACAGCATCAGCGTCTCGGCCACCACGCCCTGGCCGGCGAAGGCCGCGTCGCCATGCATCAGCAGGCCGACGACCTGGTTCTTCTCGACGTCGCCGCGCTGGCGCTGCTTGGCGCGCACCTTGCCGAGCGTGACCGGGTTCACCGCCTCGAGGTGGGACGGGTTGGCCGAGAGCGACAGGTGGACGACGTTGCCGTCATACTCGCGGTCGGCCGAGGTACCCATGTGGTACTTGACGTCGCCAGAGCCCTGGACGTCGTCGGGCTTGGCCGAATTGCCCTGAAACTCGGAGAAGATCGCGGCGAACGGCTTGCCCATGAAGTTGGCCAGCACGTTGAGCCGCCCGCGATGGGGCATCCCCAGCACCAGCTCGCGCACGCCCAACTGGCCGCCGCGCTTCACGATCTGCTCCAGCGCCGGGATCAGGCTCTCGCCGCCTTCCAGGCCGAAGCGCTTGGTGCCGGTGTAGCGCCGGTCGGCGAAGCGCTCGAAGGTCTCGGCCGCGGTCAGGCGCTCGAGGATGGCGCGCTTGCCCTCGGCGGTGAAGTCGGTGTGGTTGCGCTCCCCCTCGATGCGCTCCTGGATCCAGATGCGCTGCTCGGGGTCCATGATATGCATGAACTCGACGCCGATGCTCTGGCAGTAGGTGTCGCGCAGGATCTGCACGATCTCGCGCAGGGTCGCAGTCTCGCGGCCCAGCACGCGGTCGATATAGATGGGCTGGTCGAGGTCGTCCTCGTCGAAGCCGTAGCTTGCCGGGTCGAGGTCGGCATGCACCGGTCGCTTCTCGATCCCGAGCGGATCGAGGGCGGCGATCAGGTGCCCGCGCACGCGATAGGCGCGGATCAGCATAAGCGCCCGGATCGACGCCTGGATCGCCTTGCGGGTCGCGTCCTGGCCGGCTGCGATCGGCGGCCGAATCTGGCCCGCGGCAGCGGCAGCAGCGGCGGTCGCCGCCACCCCGTTGACGTGGGCGATGATGCCGCCCGACCGTGGAGCCCAGGATGCCCCCCGCAATTCCTGGGCTACGGCCGCGCCGTCTTCCTGCAGGCCACGAAAGAACTGTACCCAGCTCGGCTCCACGGAGGACGGATTCTCGAGGAACCGCTCGTAAAGCTCGGCGATGAACGGCGCGTTGGCGCCGGACAGGAAGGTGCTTTGATGGACGCTCACGGGTGGACTTCTCCAGGCTCCGGCCGGGGGGTGCCGGCGGGGCTTAACCTTTAAGGATCTTCAACATGGTGGTTCCAAGGGCCGCCGGGGAGTCCGCGACCGCAATACCGGCCGACCGCATGGCCTCCATCTTGTCGCCGGCCCCGCCCTTGCCACCCGAAATGATGGCGCCGGCATGGCCCATGCGCCGCCCGGGCGGCGCCGTGACGCCGGCGATGAAGCCCACCACCGGCTTCTTGATCTTGGACGAACGCAGCAGGGCCGCCCCGTCTTCCTCGGCCGACCCGCCGATCTCGCCGATCATGATGATCGCCTGGGTCTCGTCGTCGGCCAGGAACATCTCCAGCACCTCGACGAAGTTGGTGCCGTTGACCGGGTCGCCGCCGATGCCGACGCAGCTCGACTGGCCAAGGCCCGCCGCCGTCGTCTGGGCGACCGCCTCGTAGGTCAACGTGCCAGAGCGCGAAACGATGCCAACCTTGCCGCGCAGATGGATGTGGCCGGGCATGATGCCGATCTTGCACTCGTCCGGCGTGATCACGCCCGGGCAGTTCGGCCCGATCAGGCGCGACTTGGAGCCGGCGAGGCCGCGCTTCACCCGCACCATGTCGAGCACGGGGATGCCCTCGGTGATGCAGATGACAAGCGGGATCTCGGCGTCGACGGCCTCGAGAATGGCGTCGGCCGCGAACGGCGGCGGCACGTAGATGACGGTGGCATTGGCGCCGGTCGTCTCCACGGCCTCGGCCACGGTGTCGAACACCGGCAGGTCGAGATGGCGGCTGCCGCCCTTACCCGGGGTGACGCCGCCCACCATCTTGGTGCCGTAGGCGATCGCCTGCTCGGAATGGAAGGTGCCCTGGGCTCCGGTGAAGCCCTGGCAGATCACCTTGGTGGCGGAATTGACGAGGATCGACATCAGGCCGCTTCCTTCACCGCTTTGACGATCTTTTCCGCGGCATCGGCGAGATTGTCCGCCGAGGTGATCGCGAGACCGGACTGCTTCAGGATCTTCTTGCCGAGGTCGACGTTCGTCCCCTCGAGCCGCACCACCAGAGGCACGTGCAGGCTGACCTCGCGGGCCGCCGCCACCACGCCCTCGGCGATGACGTCGCAGCGCATGATGCCGCCGAAGATGTTGACGAGGATGCCCTCGACGTTGGCGTCGGACAGGATCAACTTGAAGGCCGTGGTGACACGCTCCTTCGTGGCGCCGCCGCCGACATCCAGGAAGTTGGCAGGCAGGCCGCCATAGAGCTTGATGATGTCCATGGTCGCCATGGCCAGGCCCGCGCCGTTGACCATGCAGCCGATGTTGCCGTCGAGCTTGACGTAGTTGAGGCCGTGCTTGCCGGCTTCCAGCTCCGAGGGATCTTCCTCGTCCTCGTCGCGCAGCTCCTCGACCGCCTTCTGGCGATAGAGCGCGTTGTCGTCGAAATTCATCTTGGCATCGAGCGCGATCAGCTCGCCCGCACCGGTCACGACCAGCGGGTTGATCTCGACGATGCTGGCATCGAGGCCGACGAAGGCGTCGTAGAGCGCCGTCATGAACTTGACCGCGGCCGATACCTGCTTGCCCTGCAGCCCCAGCCCGAAGGCCAGCTTGCGGGCATGGAAGGGCTGGAAGCCCGTCGCCGGGTCGACCGCGACCTTCATGATCTTCTCGGGCGTGGCGGCCGCCACCTCCTCGATCTCCATGCCGCCCTCGGTCGAGGCCATGACCGTCACGCGCTGGGTGGCGCGGTCGATCAGCAGGCCCAGATAGAGCTCGCGGGCGATGTCGCAGCCTTCCTCGACATAGACCCGCTTCACCTCGCGGCCCTCGGGGCCGGTCTGGTGGGTGACGAGGGTCATGCCGATCATCCGCGCCGCCTCGGCGCGCACGTTCTCCAGCGACTTCACCACCTTGACGCCGCCGCCCTTGCCGCGGCCGCCGGCGTGGATCTGTGCCTTGACGACCCAGACCGGCCCGCCCAGCGACTTGGCGGCGGCCTCGGCCTCGTCCTCGGTATAGGCGACCTGGCCCTGCGGCACCGGCACGCCATACTTCTTCAAAAGCGCCTTGGCCTGATACTCGTGGATATTCATCGCGGGACCGTTCCGTTGAGCCGGGTCTCGGGGGGCGCTGCGGGCCCGTGCGCCGGAAGGCGGGCGGCCCGCAGGACCATCGCCCCGCGACGGGCGCGGGGCGATGCTGGATCGCTAATCTAACAAGTTTCTATTGCACCGCAACGACGGGCCATTCCGGCCGCCCGCGGGTCAGCCCTGCATCAGGCCGCGGGTGACCTCGATCAGGCCCTTCACGGCGCCGACCGACTTGTCGAACATGGCCTTCTCCTCGGCCGTCAGCGCGATCTCGACCACCTTCTCGACGCCGTCGCCGCCGATGATGACCGGCACGCCGACATAGAGGCCGTCGATGCCATACTGGCCCGACAGCCAGGCCGCGCACGGCAGCAGGCGGCGCTTGTCCTTCAGGTAGCTCTCGGCCATCTGGATCGCCGAGGAGGCCGGGGCATAGAAGGCCGAGCCGGTCTTCAGCAGGCCGACGATCTCGGCCCCGCCGTCGCGGGTGCGCTGGACGATCTGGTCGATCTTCTCCTGCGTCGACCAGCCCATGCGGATGAGGTCGGGCACCGGGATGCCGGCCACCGCCGAATAGCGCACCAGCGGGACCATGGTGTCGCCATGGCCGCCCAGCACGAAGGCGGTCACGTCCTCGACCGAGACGTTGAACTCCTCGGCCAGGAAATAGCGGAAGCGGGCCGAATCGAGCACGCCGGCCATGCCGACGACGCGGTTGTGCGGCAGGCCGCAGGCCTCGCGCAGCACCCACACCATGGCATCGAGCGGGTTGGTGATGCAGATGACGAAGGCGTTCGGGCAGTGCTCCTTGATGCCCGCGCCGACCTGGTTCATCACCTTGGTGTTGATGCCGATCAGGTCGTCACGGCTCATGCCGGGCTTGCGCGCGACGCCCGCCGTCACGATCACCACGTCGGCCCCGGCGATCGCAGAATAGTCGCTGGCGCCGCTGAAGCTGGCGTCGAAGCCCTCGACCGGGCTCGCCTGGGCGATGTCGAGCGCCTTGCCCTGGGGCACGCCGTCGACGACGTCGAACAGGACGACGTCGCCCAGTTCCTTCAGGCCCGCGAGCAGGGCCAGGGTGCCGCCGATATTGCCCGCGCCCACGAGCGCGATCTTGTTGCGAACGATCTTTCCGCGAGCCATGAGGGTTCCTCACCAGCGGGTGAAGGCCCGGCAGGGCGGGCCTATTCATGATGAAATGCGGTGCCGGCCCAGCGTCCGGCGCCAGGACGGGCGGCTTGTTAGCGCGAATGGACCGCACTAGCAAGCCGACGACCGCGCATATCTCCCCCGCCCCGACCGCAGAGGCGGGCGCGGCAGCCGCCCGCGGCCGGCCCCCTAGCCGGCGTGCGGCGCCTCGCTGTCCAGGTAGTCGGCCGACTGCATCTCCTCCAGCCGGGAGGCGGTGCGCCGGAACTCGAAGGCGCCATCGCCGGCGGGGTAGAGGTCGATCGGCTCGCCCTCGGCCGAGCAGAGGAAGCGGACGCGGCCATCATAAAGGGCATCGACCAGGGTGACGAAGCGCTTGGCGACGTCGCGCCGGTCGCGGCCCATGCGCGGGATACCCGACAGGATGACCGCATCGAAGCGCTCGGCCAGGGCCAGGTAGTCCGCCGGCCCGAGCGGCCGGCCGCACAGGTCCTCGAACCCGAACCAGGCGACCCGGCGGGCGGCCTTGGGCACCGCCAGCCGCCGGCCCAGCACCTCGATCGTCGTGGGCCCGGCCGGCGCCCCGCCGGTCAGGTCGTCGAAGGCGGCCATCAGTGCCGCCTCGGCCGCCGGCCCGGGCGGCACATGATAGAGCCGATGGTCCTTGATGCGGTCGAGCCGGTAGTCGACGCCGCCATCCAGCTCGAGGACGTCCAGCTTCTCCTCGATCAGCGCGATGAAGGGCAGGAAGCGCTCGCGCTGCAGCCCGTCCTTGTAGAGGTCGCGCGGCGGCCGGTTGGAGGTGGCGACCACGACCACGCCCGCCTCGAACAGCCGCTCGAATAGCCGGCCCAGGATCATCGCGTCGGCGATGTCGCTCACCTGGAACTCGTCGAAGCACAGCAGCCAGGCCTGGCGGGCCAGTTCCTGGGCCAGCGGCGCCAGCGGGTCGCCGTCATTGGTCTTGCGCCATTCATGCAGGCGGCGATGCACGTCCTGCATGAAGGCGTGGAAATGCACCCGCCGCTTGGCCTCGACCGGGGCCACGTCGAAGAACAGGTCCATCAGCATCGACTTGCCGCGGCCGACCTCGCCATAGATGTAGAGGCCCTGCGGCGCCGGGTCGGGCCGGCGCGCCAACCCCAGCCGCTGGCGCCAGCCGCCGCTGCCCGTCGACGGCCGGTAGCCGGCGAGCGCGTTGGCCAGGCTCTCCAGCTTCTCGGCCGCCAGGGCCTGATGCGGGTCGGGACGCAGTTCGCCGCGGCGCAGCAGCGCGCGATAGGCGGCGAGCGGCGAGGCGGGGCGCGGGGATTCGGACGTGTCGGGCATGGGCAGCGGCGATAGATAGCGGCCGCCGGGCCGAATGCAACATGGATGCGGCGTTCAGCCCGGCAGGCGACCGGCCATGGCGGCCAGTTGGCCACGCCACCAGTCGCCCATCATGCGCATCAGCGGCACGTCGGCCAGCGCATGGCGGGCGGGATGGCCGGGGTTCAGGCGGTCCCAGCCGCTGTGGCGGACGACGACGCGGGTGCCGCCCGGCACAGCCTTGAACTCGATCTCGACCTCCGTCTCCTCGTCGCCCGAATGATGCGGGTTGCGCCAGGAGAAGGCCAGGCGCCGGCCCGGCTGCCAGTCGCGGATATGGCCGACCTCGAACAAGGTGCCATCGGGATAGGCCTCGACCAGCCGACCGCCAGGGCCTGGATCGAAGCGCATCGTCCCGTCGTTGCCACGGCGGAAGCGGTAGGCGGGGCCACGCTGCCACCACACGTCGACCTCGTCGGTAAACAGCGCGAAGGCGCGCTCGGGCGGGGCGGCCACGGTGACGGCGACCATGATCGCAGCCCCGCTCATCCCTCCTCCCGCATGCGGCGCTCGACATGGGTCTTGAAGGCGTCGAGCTGGCCCGCCCAGTGCGCCTGCACCACCTCCAGCCAGGCGCCCAGCTCGCGGAACGGCTCCGGCCGCAGGCGATAGAGCTTCACCCGCGCGTCGTCCTCGACCCGCACCTCTTCCACCAGCCGGTGGCGGCGCAGGATGCGCAGGTGCTTGCTCATGGCGGGCGGCGCCAGGGCCAGCGCGCGGGCAAGGTCCCCCGCCCGCTCCGGCCCGTGGCGCAGCCGGTCGACCACGCGCCGGCGCACGGGGTCGGCCAGCGCCGCCAGGGCGGCGTCGACCCCTTCCCCATGCAGTTCAGGATCGTTCAAGACCGGTATTCGACCTTGAGGCCGGAATTGGCACTCATCTCGTCGGCCGGCACGTCGCGCACATGCTGGGCGAAGACCCAGTGATGGCCCTCCGGGTCGGCCGCGCGATAGGTGCGGTCGCCGTAGAACTGGTCGGTCGGCTCGGCCACGATGCGGGCGCCCGCCGCCCGCGCCCGGGCGCAATGGGCGTCGACGTCGGCCACCTCGACATGGACCGACTGGGTGTTGGCGCCGCCGGCGGACCGGGGGCTTTTGGCCCAGTCCGCCCAGCCGGCCGGGCCCAGCATCACCAGCGCGCCGTCGATCGAAACCTCGCCATGCTGCACCCGGCCGTCGCCGTCGGTCACCAGCAGGTGCGTCTCGAATCCGAACGCCGCCTCCAGGAATGCGATGGCCCCATTCGGGTCGTCATAGCTCAGCGCCGGGATGATCGTCTGTCGGATGGGCATGGCCGGACTCCAGTATCGTCAGGTTCGCGACATATTTTCCATATTCGGAAATCATATCGCGATCAAGCGCCGCGACGGCGACGGGCTCAGAGCCCGCCGGTCGCGCGCAGCGTGCCGCCATGGCAATAGGCGGCGGCATCGGACAGCAGGAACAGGATCTGGCCCGCCACCTCGTCCGGCGAGGCGGCCCGGCCGAGCGGCACCATGGAGACCATGCGGGCGACGCGGCCGGGCTCGCCGGCCGTCGCATGGATGTCGGTCTCGGTCAGGCCGGGGGCGATGCCGACGACGCGGATGCCCTCGCCCGCCACCTCCTTGGCCAGGCCGATGGTCAGGCTGTCGATCGCGCCCTTCGAGGCCGCATACCAGACGAACTCGCCGGCACTGCCGCGGCTGGCCGCGCCCGAGGAGACGTTGACGATGGCCCCGCCGGCGCCACCGCGGGCGGTCGACATGCGGCGCACGGCCTCGCGCGCGCAGAGGAAGGCACCCAGCACGTTGATGCGGAAGACCGCATCCAGCGTCGCGGCGGACACGTCGGCCACCCGGCCGATCGGGCCGCTGATCCCGGCATTGTTGACCAGCCCCGTCAGCGGACCGAGCGCGGTTGCGGCCTCGAATATCCGCAGCACATCGGCCTCGACCGCGACATCACCCTGAACCGCCACGGCGCGGCCGCCGGCGCCCTCGATCGCCGACACCACGCGGCCGGCCGAGTCGGCATCGCTGGCGTAGTTGACGCACACCGCATAGCCGGCCGCCGCCGCCGCCCGTGCCGTGGCGGCGCCGATGCCCCGGCCGCCACCGGTGACCAGCAGGACGCCCCGTCCCCCGGCGCTCATTGGGCGGCCGCCAGGGCGCCGGCCGCCAGGGTACTGGTCGGGGCCGGGGCGAAGGTCCGTTCCATCTCGCGCCGCACCTGGACGGCCTCGACCGCGGGATCGAAGGCGACGTCGGCCCAGCCGACCGGCCGGCCGGCGGCCACCGCCCGCTTCAGGCGCACGCCATGGGCCAGGCCCAGCGGCAGGCCACCCAGCGCCAGGGAATCGGCCGCCGGCATCAGCCGGCCATAGACAGTGTAGCCGCCCTCGCCATCCAGCATCTCGCCCTCCGCCAGGTCACGCTTGGCGGTCGCCACCACGTCGCCGAGGAAACCCTGCGCTGCCCCCGTCGCCTCGCCGCGCAGGCCGGCCATGGCGACGGTGATACCCAGTTCCAGCCCGATCAGGTGGTAGGGCTTGTACATGGCGGCATAGCGCCCGCTCGGGTCGGTCACGAGGCCATATTCCCGGAAGCAGCGCGCGACATAGTCGTCGGACGCCTCGAACACCGCATAGACGCCCCAGCGCAGGTCGCGGAAGACCGGGCGGCCGTCGCGCTCCAGGCTGGACACCACCTCGACCGTGCCCGGCCCGTCGGCGGCGGCGTCCGGCAGGGTGCCGCCGACCCGCTCCGGCCGCAGGATGCGCGGCAAGTCGTCGACGCCGCAGGGCGGGAAGGACAGGCCGTGCGCCTGCGGCACCAGGCCGGTGGCATTGGCGACGGCGGCCATCTCGATCGCCGACTTGGTGCCGTCGAGAAACGAGTTGAACATCTGCGGGTTCATGCCGCCGGCGGCCGCGTCCTCCGGTGTCAGGCCGTAATGGCCCCACACCGTGTCCGGCGTGGAGGCGTGGTAGGCCGGCAGGTACTTGGTGCCCTTGCCGGCGCAGACGACGCGCAGGCCGACCGCGCGCGCCCATTCCACCATCTCGGCGATCAGGGCCGGCTGGTCGCCATAGGCCAGCGAGTAGGCAACCCCGGCCGCGGCCGCGCGGCGCGCCAGCAGGGGGCCGGCCAGCACGTCGGCCTCGACATTCACCATCGTCACGTGGCGGCCATGGGCAAAGGCGGCGAGCGCATGGCGGATGCCGGCCGCCGGATGGCCCGTCGCCTCCACCACCACGTCCAGGCCGTCGGCCGCGATCATCCCCATCGCGTCGTCGGTGATGAAGGTCGTGCCGGCGGCGCGCGCCGCGGCGAACGAGCCGGCGCCATACTGCGCCTCGGGCCAGCCGCAGCGGGCGAGCGCGGCCCGCGCCCGGTCCGGCGACAGGTCGGCCACCGCCAGGACATGCAGGCCGGGCGTGCGCCGGGCCTGGGACAGGAACATGGTGCCGAACTTGCCGGCGCCGATGACGCCGACGCGGATCGGGTTGCCGGCGGCCGCGCGGGCCGCCAGCAGGCGGTGGAGGAACATCGCTCAGGCCGCCTTCGACAAGGTGAGCAGGCAGTCGTCCGGCAGCGGCTCGATCGGACGGAAGTCGCGGTGCGCAATCCATTCCGGCCGCTTGAAGCGGCGGATGGCGTTGTCCACGCGATTGAGGCTGACATAGACGATGGTCCGGTCGAACGGCGACAGGTTGCCCGGGCTGGCATGGACCAGGTTGCCGTGGAACATCAGCACCGACCCGGCCTTGCCCTTGGGCGCCACGAGCCCACCCTCGCCGACCAGCCGGCGGATGGTGTCGTTGTCGATCGTCCACAGGGGATAGCTGGTCGTCTGCAGGTCGTGGCCGGCCTCCAGCACGCCCAGCTTGTGCGAGCGCGGGATGAACATGAGCGCGCCGTTGAACTCCGTCACGTCGTCCAGGAAGACGGCGACGTTCATCGCGTGCGGCCCCGGCATGTCGTCGTCGTTGCTCCAGGTGCCGTAGTCCTGGTGCCACTGCCACTGGTCGCCGTCGAAGGCGGCCTTGGCGTTGATCTTGAACTGGTGGATGTAGGCGGGGCCGCCCAGCAGGTCGATCACCGGCTCCACCATGCGCGGGTGGCGGGCAAGGGCGGCGAAGGTCGGGTCGTAGGTGTGGGTGGCGAACGCCGTGCGCACCACATCGCCCGTGCGCTCGCGCACATTCTCGGGCCGGCGCTGGGCGAAGATGCGCGGCACCTCGCCGCGCATGACGGCCACCTCGTCCGCGGTGAACACGTCGGGAAGGAAGATATAGCCTTCGTCGGCAAATCGGCCTTTCTGCTCGCTGGTCAGCTTCATGGCGCATCTCCCGGGTCTTCAGCTTATGGGGCATCAGGCTAGGACGGTGACAGTCGTCCAGGCAAGCGATCAACCGGCGGCTGGCGCGTCCATGAGCCCGGTCCTTGCGCAGAGACGGCGAAGGACGTCGGCCGTTGCCCAGCCGGTCGCCGGGCGCGCGGCCAGGATCTCGCCGATCAGACAGCGTCCGATGTCGTCGTCCCAGGCGGGGTCGACCCGCGTCCGGCAGATCTCGTCCAGCCGGTCGACCCATTCTCGCAGCCGCGGCCCTTGCCGGTGTGGCGATTGCCAGTCGGCGGCATCGCCATCCAGTATCCCCAGCCCGACAAGCGCCGCCAGCAGCCCCACAGACATGTGCTCGGACGCGCGTCGCAACTGAACCCGGTTGCCGCTTATCCAGCTGAAGGTGCTATGGCGCAGGATGTGAAGGCCCGCCGCCAGTATCCGGTCGATGTCCGGCAGGACCAGCGCGTCGGGATGGGGTTGGTAGTGGATCGAGAACGGCAGGGCCGCCGACGCAAGCCGCCCCCATTCCTCCCGGTCCGGCGTCGCAGGCCAGTCCTGGGGCCGCGCGACGCTCAGCAAACTTTCGAAAAGGTCCCGGCTCGCGTGGTCGCGCGCCCAGATGCACCACAGGCGTTCGACCTCGGGCGTCCACAACGGGTAGGCGCCCCACGGCTCCCCCGCCCGCCGGGCCAGCGCGTAGAGCCGGACCTGGTCCTCCTGCAGCAGGAAAGCGGGCGTCCCGGTCAGGAGATCCCCGGCCGTCGGCACCTGTTCCCGAAGCGCATAGAAGCCCGGCAGGATCCGCGTGAAGCGCACCTTCTGCACGATCAGCGTTGGGCCGACGCTGTTCACGGAACGGCCCGGCGGCAGAAAGGTCGGTGCGCGCTCAATAAGTTCGGAAATCCGCATCGGGCCCACGCGCGCAAGCTCGTCGGCAAGTGCCTGGGCTATCGTCTGCTGATCGTCGACATCGCCGGCCCCAGCCGCGGACTCTCCTGCCGGCTCGGCCGCGCCGGCTTCGTCGCTCGCAATCCGGACGATGGCGTCGCCCGGCCCGATGGCGGCCCACCAGCCCTCCTGCACCTCGATGAACAGGTGCCGATGCATCTCCAGCACGATCTCCGCGTCCCGGATAGTGCAGGGATCCGGCGGGAAATGGTCGACATAGCGGTCGCACAGGTCCAGCAGGTGGACCACTTCCCCGGCCGCCGCCAGGATCGCATGCAGGCCCAGCGCACGGCGGACGCGGCGGCGGGGAGGATCGCGTAGGACATAGTTGCCGAACAGATGCCAGCCGGTGAGGCCGAGGATCGCGCGCGCCTGGCGCTGCCGATAGGCGGGCGTCAGGCCAGCCAGATGGAACGGCAGAGGGACCAGCGCCAGTCGCGCCTCCAGCTCCGGGCGCAGTTCCCGGAGGTCTTCGACCGGCATGTCGGCCGCGACCCAGCCCCCCTCATAGGGTTGCGCAATGCGGTCGAGCCATTGTCCGGGCGTCAGTTCGCTCAGCTCCAGCCCGAGCGCGAACCACGGCGGCAGGGCCCCGATCCGGTCGGTCAGTTCTGCCGCGGCGACGTGCCCCTCGCCTCTTGCCAGCATGGTCCAAGCGGAGCCGCCATGCGCGACCAGGGATTTGATCAACACGCCGTCGGTCAAGCGGCGCATCCGCTGCAACGCCTTGGCCTCGAGCTGGCGAATGCGTTCGCGCGTCACCCCGTGCGCCTGTCCGATCTGCTCCAGAGTCAGCCCCGGCCCGGCCGCCAGGCCGTATCGCTCTTCGACGACCGCCAGGGAACGCGGGTCGAGCTGGACCAGCGCAGCGCGGAGGCAAGCTTCTACGGGCGGCGGTACGGCGTCGTGGCCGCGGCCGACAGCCTCGGCCTCCGTCTCGCCATCGTCGACCGATCGGCGCGACAGGCCGTCGCCGAGTAGCCGGCTCAGTTCGCGCCGGATGCCAGGCTCCGGGGCGACGTCATCCAGGATGAGCGCCTCCGCCTTTGCCGCCAGAGCGGGCCCGAGGCCCGCCGCCTCGAACTCCGCCCGCACCACCACGCCGAGGAAATGCCGGCCGGCGGCCAGGGAGGTGCGGCCGATGTTCGGCATGCGCAACAGCTCCGGCACCAGCCGGGGATACGCCACGAGCAGCCTGGATAGGGGCGTATCGGCATACTCGGCCCGCTCGAACGCGCTCCACAGCCGCAAGGGCACTTCGAAGACCCGCAGCGCCTGTCGCACCGTCACATCGCAGAACAAGGCGCAGAGCGCTTCGCGGAGTTGCGTGTTGTCCAGGCTGGCACCGGGGAAATCCTGTTCGATCGGCCGGACCCGATGCAGAAGCCGATCAAGCTCGACGGCCGACTTGTGCCCCAGATTGCGCACATGACGCATGAACAAAGCCGGCGCCCCTTCGCCGGCGGCCAGATACTGGCTGACATGCTGGAGCGGCAGGTCGCCGGCGGCCGCGGCAATGCCGATCGCGTTGCGCAGACGGACGCTGGTCGGGTTCAGCGCGACCACTTCGGCAATGAGCGGATCCGTGGGCCGCGAACCGAGCTCGAGGTCGGCTGCGTCCTCCGAAGACGGCGCAACCGCAAGGCCGCCGATCGGCCCGGCCGGTTCATCTGTGGGTTGCGGAAGGACACCCTCCTGCACCGGCTGGAGCGGTGCAAACGCGGCCTCGGCACCGGACTTGGCGGCAGGCTCTTGCAGAGCGGGCGATGGCGAGCTGTCCGGCGCGGTCGGGCGAACCCGATCCGCATGCAGGAGGCCCCGAACACCCCGGACCATGTCGGCCAATCGACGCCATGGCGACATGGTTCATTTGCCCGCAAAGCAGCAGGTTCGACCCCGATCGAGGTCGAACCGTTCTCTCACCGCCATTCCACCCCCCGCAGCCTGTACGGAAGGTCGTAAAATATCATTTCATATGCAAGTACTTCGCGCGACTACTCGCGGAAGCAACACGAGTCGAACCAAGCGATCACGGCACCGCTGCCGCCGTCCAGATCACCATCACCGAGGCCGCGGCCAGCACGCCCCAGGTGCCGAGCATGCCGACGCCGCGGCCGACACTCGGCCCCTCGGACATCGACAGGCCGATGCCATGGCCCAGGCGCGCCACGAACAGGATGCCGCCCATGATGTGCAGGTGCAGCGACCCCCAGCCGGCGATCGCCAGCAGCAGCAGCAGAACCAGCACCAGCGGCACATACTCGGCGAAATTGCCGTGGGCACGGACGGCGCGGGCGAGTGCCGGGTCGCCGCCGTCGCCGATGCCGACCTTGGCGCGGTAGCGGTGGCGCACGACGTTGAGCGCGAGCGCCAAGTAGAGCAGGCCGAGCAGGCCCGCCCACAGCATGAGGGCGGCGATGGCGGGGCGCATCATTCGTCTCCTGGCGGCGGCACGACACCCGCCCGCTCGGTGATCAGCCCATAGGCTTCCGGCCGGCGGTGGGCGGCGAAGTTGAAGATGGTCGTCTTGTAGGAAACGGCGTGGTCGAGGTCGCATGCGGCCACGATCAGTTCGTCGTCGCGGCCCAGCGCCTTGGCCACGATCTCGCCCGAGGGCGCGATGATCGCCGTGCCGCCGATCAGCATGCAGCCTTCCTCGACGCCGGCCTTGGCGACGCCGACCACCCAGGTGCTGTTCTGGTAGGCGCCGGCCTGCATCGAGAGGTGGTTGTGGAACTCCGCCAGATGGTCCTGTTCGGGTGCCGGCGGATGATGCTCGGGCGTGTTGTAGCCGAGCAGCACCATCTCGACCCCCTGCATCCCCATGACCCTGTAGGTCTCCGGCCAGCGGCGATCGTTGCAGATGCACAGGCCCATGATGCCGCCGAAGGCGCGCGACACCGGCCAGCCCAGGTTGCCGACCTCGAAGTACCGTTTTTCCAGATGCTGGAACGCGCGCCACGGCTCGTGCCCGGCATGACCGGGCAGGTGGATCTTGCGGTACTTGCCGACGATGCGGCCGGCCTTGTCGACCAGGATCGAGGTGTTGAAATGGCGGGTACGCCCGTCCTCCACCGTCAGCTCGGCATAGCCGATGGTGAAGCCGATGCCGAGGCGGGCCGCCTCCTCGAACAGGGGTCGCGTCTCCGGCCCCGGCATCTCGCGCTCGAAGAAGGCGTCGACCTCAGCTTGGTCCTCCATCCACCAGCGCGGGAAGAAGGTCGTCAGGCCCAGCTCGGGAAAGGCGACCAGGTCGCAGCCCATCGCACGGGCACGGCGCATCAGGTCGATCAGCCGGCGCACCACGTCGGTGCGGGAATGGGCGCGCTGGATCGGCCCGAGCTGGGCGGCGCCGACGGTGACGATACGGCTCATGCTCATTTCCCCTCGGCCAGTTCCAGCAGCGTGTGCAGCAGCACGTCGGCCCCGGCCTGAAGGTCGGCCGCGTGCGTGAACTCCTTCACATTATGGCTGAGGCCGCCGACGGACGGCGTGAAGATCATCGCCGACGGGCAGAGCCGCGCCATCATCTGCGCGTCGTGTCCGGCACCCGACGTCATGCGCCGGATCGAATGGCCGAGCCGGCCGGCCACCCGCTCGATGCGGTCGGCGATGCCGGCGTCGAAAACCACCGGCTCCAGCCGGGCCAGGCGGCGGGCAGTGATCGTCACCCCCTCAGCCTGGGCGAGGTCGGCGGTGAAAGCGGCCAGCCGCCGCTCGGCCTCCAAGAGCTGCGCCTCGTCGGTGTTGCGCAGGTCGACCGTCATCGTCGCCCGCTGGGCGATGACGTTGATGATGTTGGGCACGAGATCGAGCTTGCCGACGGTGGCAAGCTGGTTGCCGCCCATCTTGCGGGCCAGTTCGCGCAGGAAGACCGTGATGGCGGCGGCCGCCAGCCCGGCATCGTGGCGCAGGCGCAAGGGCGTGGTGCCGGCATGGTTCGACTGGCCGGCGATCGTCAGTTCCTGCCAGGAAATGCCCTGCAGGCTGTCGACCGCGCCCAGCGTCACCCCCTCCAGGTCCAGGACGGGCCCCTGCTCGATATGCAGCTCGACATAGGCGTGCGGCCGGATGGTGCCGACCGCCATGTCGCCGACATAGCCGATGCGGGCCAGTTCCTCGCCCAGCACCGTGCCGTCGATGCCGCGCGCCGCCAGGGCCTCCGCCAACGACAAGCCGCCCGCATGGACGAGGCTGCCCATCATATCGGGCGTGTAGCGGGCACCCTCCTCGTTCGTGAAGACGGCGACGCAGAGCGGGCGACGGGTGAGGATTTCCGCCTCGTTGAGGACGCGCACGACCTCCAGCCCGGCCAGCACGCCGTAGTTGCCGTCATAGCGGCCGCCAGTGCGCACCGTGTCGATGTGCGAGCCCGTCATCACCGGCGCAGCGTCGGTGCGGCCGGCGCGCATGCCGAAGATATTGCCGATGGCGTCGATCTGCACGAAGAGGCCCAGCTCGCGCATCCACTCGACCACCCGGTCGCGGCCGGCGCGGTCCTCGTCGGTCAGGGCCAGGCGGCAGCAGCCACCGCCGTCGATGGCACCGATGGCGGCCAGCGCATCCAGGCGCGCCGTCAGCCGCGCCGGGTCGATCCGCAGCGCTGCCGGGTTCATGCCACGGGCCGCACGGCGGCCGCCGGTCGTCCCACCAGCTCGGCATAGAGGGTGGGGTCGGTGTCGCCCTCGCTGCCGAACAGCAGCACGCGGGAACCGGCATCCAGGCCGAGCCGCCGGCGGCTGTCCGCGTCACCCATGGCGGCCATCAGGCCGGCCAATCCACCGACGCCGGATTCCCCGGCCACGACGGGCGGCGCGCCCGCAGCCAGTTCACGCATGGCAGCGATCGCGGCGTCATCGGGAATGGTCATGAAGGCATCGGCGCCCGTGTCCAGCACCTGCCAGGCGATCAGCGAGACCTCGCCGCAGGCGAGCCCGGCCATGATCGTATCGAGCGCGCCGGGGAAGACCGTCGGCCGGCCGGCCTCGGCGCTGGCGTAGAGGCAGGCCGCCTTTTCCGGCTCGACCACGACGAAGCGCGGGCGGTCCGCGCCCAGGCGTTCCCAGAAATGGCCGCAGATGGCGGCCGCCAACCCACCGACGCCGGCCTGGACGAAGATATGGGTCGGCAGGGTTCCCGCCGGCAATTGCGCCAGCGCCTCGTCGGCCATCACGGCATAACCCTGCATGACGTCGCGCGGCACGTCGACATAGCCGGGATAGGAGGTGTCGGAGACGACGAACCAGCCGTTGCGCGCCGCGTCGTCGGCGGCGCGACGGACGGAATCGTCGTAGTTGCCGGGGGTGCGCACGACTTCGGCGCCGAAATCGGCGATCGCCTGCCGGCGGCCCTCGCTCACCGTCTCGTGGATATAGATGACGCAGCGGCAGCCGAAGGTCCGCGCACCCCAGGCGACCGAGCGGCCGTGATTGCCGTCCGTGGCGCAGGTGACGGTAAGCCCCGCCACCAGGTCGCGATGGCGGCCGGCGACGAGGTCGGCGGCCCCGACCGTCTCGCCCGTGCGGGCCGCGATCTCGCGCGCCAGCAGGCGGAACACCGCATAGGCCCCGCCCAGCGCCTTGAAGCTGCCGAGCCCGAAGCGCCCGCTCTCGTCCTTGTACCAGATGGCATCGAGGCCCAGGTCGCGGGCCAGTCCCGGCAGGCCGACCAGCGGGGTCGGCGCGTAGCCGGGCCAGCGGGCGATCTCGCCCTGTGCCTCGGCAAAGGCATTCTCGTTGAGGACGGCGCGCTGGTCGGCGCCATAGGGGGCGTCCCTGCCCGCGGCGCGCGGGTTGGGGAGCAGGCGATGGGGAATGGCCGTCGGCATGATTGGCAGAGAGTAGCCCGAGCCCGCGCGTCGCGGCGAGCCGGCAAAGAACGCGGACCGGACTGCAGACGCCCTGCGGCGTGCTTGACCGGGCGGCGTGCGCCGCCCTACGCAACGGGATTGCCGGCGCGACGCTGCATTCACTCGGCCTCCCCAAATCGAAACGGGGCGCGGGAGCCACATCCCCGATGATCTATCTTGTCTGGACGCTGCCCGCGGTCGCGGTGATCGCGGCAATCGCGAGCGGCCGGATGGGAACGCTGGGAGCCTCGCTCCTTGGCCTCGCAATCGCGCTCGTGGTGGCGCCGCTGACCGCGCCGGTCGCGTTCCATGCCGCCGACGCCGCCGTCTCCCTCGCCCGGGGCGCCTGGATCGGCTGGATCGTCGTGCCATACATCCTGGGCGGGCTGCTGTTCTGGAATATCGCCATCCGGCCCGGCGGTGCTGCGGTGCCGGTCGAAGCCGCACCGGCGGACGCGCGCGCCAGGCGCCGGCTGCTGTTCACCGCCTGCTTCCTCATCGGCCCCTTCGCCGAGTCCGCCACCGGCTTCGGCGTCGGCATCATCGGCACGATGATGCTGGTCCGCCGGCTGGATCTGGCGCCGATCCACCTCCTGGCATTCAGCCTGCTCAGCCAGACCATGATCCTGTGGGGCGGCATGGGCAGCGGCGCCATCATCGGCGCTGCCCTGGCCCGCACGGACCCGATCACGCTGGCCGTCCATGCGAGCTACATCGTCGCCGTCTTCAACGCCGCCTGGCTGCCGCTCTACTGGCGCATGGCCGAGAAGGCAGGCGTCGCGGCGCCCTGGCGCGAACGGATCGGCGAAGCGCTGTGGCTCGGCACCAGCCTCGTCCTGGTGATCGGCGCCACGGCCCTGCTCGGGCCGGAGACGGCCATGCTCGCGGCCTACGGCCCGATGATCGTCCTGCGCTGGCTGGCCGACCAACGCCCCGACCGACGCGCCCTCGTCCAGGCCATGCGGCGCATGGCGCCGTTCATGCTCGTGATCGGCTGGCTGGTCGTGACGCGGCTGCTGCCGCCGCTGACCCACTTCCTCGAGCAGGCCGGCCGGATGCTGCCCTTCGCCGGCGTGCCCGCATGGTCGCCGCTGTTCCATGCGGGCACCTGGCTCGTCGTCGGCGCAATCCTGACCGGCCTTGCGCGCGGGCGCGCGGCGACCTTCCCGGCCGAGATCCGGGCCGCCTGGAAGACCGGCCGTCTCGCCGTCCTGACGATCATCACCTTCGCCATGATGGCCGAGCTGCTGTCGGGCTCGGGCATCGCCGACGGGTTGGCGCGCGGCATGTTCACGGCCCTGGACCGCTGGGCGATCATTGCCACGCCGCAGATCTCTGCCGTGATCGGGGCGCTGGCCAACAGCGGCAATGGCGCCAACGGGCTGTTCATGGCGTCCCAGGTCAGCCTTGCGACGGAGGCGGGCCTCAACGTCGCCGCCGTGATCGCGCTGCAGCACGCCGCGGCCCTGTCGCTCAATCTGGTCTCGCCGGTGCGCATGTCGATCGTCTGCAGCCTTGCCCATACGCCGGGGCGGGAACGGGATGCCTACCGGATCATGCTGCCCTTCGCCGTCGCGGTCGTGGTCATCCTCCTTGCCTGCTCGGTCCTCGTGGCCGCGCGGGCGATATAGCCGCTTCGTCGGACGCCGGCGCGATTGCCCTCTTGTCGGCCGCCGCCCGCGCGCGGTACGGGAATCGTCCCTCCTTCATCGACCGCCGCCCGTCCCCCATTCCCGGAGCGCCCGCCATGATCGACCATTCGTTCAGCCACAACTGGCAGATGTCCAAGGCCGTCGTCCGCTCCAAGGGCGGGGTCGTCGCCTCGCAGAGCCGGCGCGCGGCCGATGCCGGGGCCGCCATCCTGCGCGCCGGCGGCAACGCCATGGACGCCGCCATCGCCGCCTCCTTCACGGTGGGCGTGCTGGAGAACTGGATGAACGGCATCGGCGGCGGCGGCTGCATGCTGGTCTATGTGGCGAAGGAGAAAAAGGTCTACGCAGTCGACTTCACCATGGTGGCGCCGCTCGGCATCGACCCGGCCGACTATCCGCTGACCGGCACCAGCGGTGCGGCCGACCTGTTCGGCTGGCCCGGCGTCGAGGGCGACCGCAACGTCCACGGGCCGCTGTCGATCGCCGTGCCCGGCTACATGGCCGGCATCGGCCTGGCGCTGAAGACCTTCGGCACCAAGCCGCTGGCCGAGCTGATGGCGCCCGCCATCGCGCACGCCGAGCGCGGGCTGATGGTCGACTGGTACGCCACGCTGCTGATCGCGACCGGCGCCAAGGACCTGCTGAAATATCCCGAGAGCGCGGCCATCTGGCTCGACGGCGGCGTGCCGCCGGTCGGCAACTGGTCGGGGCCGCCCAAGATGCTGCCCTTTCCCAAGCTGGCCGCCACGCTGCGCCACATCGCCCAGAACGGCGCCGACAGCTTCTACAAGGGCGCGCTCGCCCAGCAGATCGTGGCCGACATGAAGGCGGTCGGCGGCAAGATCACGCTGGAGGACCTGGCGCGCTACGAGGCGCGCATCGTCGAGCCGATCCATCTGCCCTACCGCGGCTACGACATCCACGCCATGTCCGGCCTGACCGCCGGTCCGACGGTCGCCAAGTGCTTCGCCCAGTTGGGCGCCAACCCGGCCAGCGGTGCCGGCGCGCCCGACACAGAACAGTACCTGGCCTATGCCCGCACCCTGCACAACGCCTATGCCGAGCGGCTGGACACCATGGGCGAGGCCGAGGGCACCAAGGAGCCCGTGTCGACCACCCATCTCGCCGCCGTCGACGGCGAAGGCAACATGGTGACCATCACCCAGACCCTGCTGTCGCTGTTCGGCAGCAAGGTGACGATGCCGTCGACCGGCATCCTGATGAACAACGGCATCATGTGGTTCGACCCGCGGCCCGGACGCCCGAACGCCATCGCCCCCGGCCGGCGCCCGCTCAACAACATGTGCCCGATCATCGTCACCAAGGACGGCGCCCCGCGCCTGGCCATGGGTGCGTCGGGCGGACGTCGCATCATGCCGGCCGTCCTGCAGATCGCGGCCTTCCAGATGGACTACGGCATGGGTTTCGGCCAGGCCTTCGAGCAGCCGCGCATGGACGTCAGCGGGACCCAGGGCATCACTGCCGAGCCGGGCCTGGGCAAGGAGACCCTGTCGGCGCTGGCGAGCGAGTTCGCGACCGACATCCAGCCGCGCATGGTCTATCCCAAGAACTATGCCTGCCCGGTGGCCGTCGCGGTCGATCCGGCGACCGGCGACCGCCTGGGCACCAGCGAGCCGTCACAGCCCTGGGGCGACGCCGCCGCGGAGGTGTGAGCGACGCCGCACAAACAGATCGCAAACCGCCCCCCGGGGACCCCCCCCCCGGGGGCAACTTCCATGAGGCATGGGAATTGCTTGCCGGACGGCAGGCTTCACGCGTCGGCCGGGCCGCCACAGACTTGTAAGAGCGGGCAGTCCGGCTATTCTACCGGCCGACAAGAAGCACGGAACGGGGACCCCACGGGGTCGATAACCGCAGGGATCGTCCCGCCGCTCGGCGGGGGGCTTGGGAAGGGGAACGATATGATCAAGCAATGGGCAACCGCTGCATCCGCGGCGGCGTTGGCACTGGCGATCGGGGCGCCGGAAGCGGCAGCGCAGAAGTCCAAGGACACGCTGCGGATCGCCTGGGAACAGACGGTCGAGAACGTCGACAACTATTACAACACCAACCGCGAAGGCATCCTCTTCTCGCGCATGGTGTGGGACACGCTGGTCGACCGCGATCCCAAGACCTTCAAGACGATCCCCAACCTCGCCACCGCCTGGAAGTGGGTCGACGACCGCACGCTCGAGATGGAGCTGCGCCAGGGCGTGAAGTTCCACAACGGCGAGGAGTTCGACGCCGACGACGTCGTCTTCACGCTGAACTACATCTCGAATCCCGAGAACAAGGTCATCAACCAGTCCAACGTGAGCTGGATCGAGAAGGCCGAGAAGCTCGACAAGTTCAAGATCCGGATCATCACCAAGAAGCCGTTCCCGGCGGCGCTCGAGTTCCTGACGATCCCGATCGTCATGTACCCGAACGAGTACTATGCCAAGGTCGGCCCCAAGGAGATGGGCCTGAAGCCGGTCGGCACCGGCCCCTACAAGGCCACCAAGATCGTCCCCACCAAGGAATACACGTTGGAGCGGTGGGAGGGGCATTTCGAGGGCGGCTCCAAGCCCCACGCCAAGATCAAGAACATCGTCATCCGCACCATCCCGGAGATGTCGACCCAGATCGCCGAGTTGCTGGCGGGTGGACTCGACTGGATCTGGTACGTGCCGGTCGACCAGGCCGACCGCCTGGAGACGGTCCCGTCGCTCCAGGTCGTGCGCGCCGAGACCATGCGCATCGGCTATATCGGCATGGATGCCGCCGGCCGCACCTCGACCAAGGCCCTGCAGGACGTACGCGTCCGCCAGGCGATCGCGCACGCCATCGACCGGCCGGCGATCGTCAAGAACCTGATCGGCGGCAAGTCCCGCGTGCTGGATGCGCCGTGCTTCCCGACCCAGTTCGGCTGCGACAACACCGTCGCCGCCAAGTACCCCTACAACCCCGCCAAGGCCAAGGAACTGCTCGCCGCCGCCGGCTACAAGGACGGCTTCGAGATGGAGTTCTTCGCCTACCGCCCGCGTGACTGGTCGGAGGCGATCCTGGGCTATCTGAACGCGGTCGGCATCAAGCCGAAGCTGACGCAGATGACCTACTTCGCGGTGCGCGACAAGAACCACGCCAACGCCACCCCGTCCTACTTCATGGATTGGGGCTCCTACTCGATCAACGACGTGTCGGCGATCCTGCCCAACTTCTTCGGCGGCAGCGGCGACGACTATGCCCGCGACGCCGAGGTGAAGGGCTGGCTGGAAGCCGGCGGCGCCACGGTCGACGAGGCGGCACGCAAGGAGAACTACTCCAAGGCGATCAAGAAGATCACCGAGCAGGCCTACTGGCTGCCGATGTTCACCTTCGTCACCAACTACGGCATGACCAAGGACCTCAACTTCGAGGCCTTCGCCGACGAGCTGCCGCGCTACTACCTCTACGGCTGGAAGTAGCAGGGACGGGTGACGGGCGGCCGGCAGCGGCCGCTCGTCACCCCCCTGTTTGCCCGCGCCAGAGCAGCCTGCCATGCTCGCCTACGCCCTCAAGCGTCTTCTTCTCGCCTGCCTGGTGGTGCTGACCGTATCGGGCATCACCTTCATCATGACCAATGCCGCGATCGACCCGGCCAAGGCGATCGCGGGCGCCAATGCCACCACCGAGGACATCGAGGCGCTGCGCCGCAGCTTCGGTTTCGACCGCCCCCTGGTCATTCAGTACCTGGACTGGCTGGGCAACGCCCTGATGGGCAATTTCGGCGAATCCTACCGGCTGCGCACGTCGGTGGCCGAGCTGCTGCTCGACCGGCTGCCGGTCACCATGACGCTAGGCGGACTCGCGCTGCTGTTCGCCCTGACCCTGTCCATTCCGCTTGGCGTCGTCGCCGCGCTGAAGCCCAATTCCCCGGTCGACCGGCTGGCGCTCTCGATGTCGGTGCTGGGGCAGGCGCTGCCGACCTTCTGGTTCGCGCTGATGATGATCATCCTGTTCGGGATCATCCTGCGCTGGCTGCCGATCTCGGGCTCTGGCTCCTGGGCGCACTTCGTGATGCCGTCGATCGCGCTCGGCTACTACGCCACGCCCGCCTTCATGCGGCTGACGCGGGCCGGCATGATCGAGGTGCTGGCGTCGGACTATATCCGCACCGCGCGCGCCAAGGGCCTGCGGCCGGCGACGGTGCTGTTCAAGCATGCGCTGCGCAACGCGGTCATCCCGGTGGTGTCGCTGGCGGCCGTGCAGTTCGGCTTCATGCTGGGCGGCTCGGTCGTGATCGAGACCATCTTCGCGCTGCACGGCGTGGGTTTCCTTGCCTGGGAATCGATCAGCCGCTCCGACATCCCGGTGGTCCAGGCCATCGTGCTGCTGATCTCGCTGTTCTACATCGTCCTCACCTTGCTGGCGGACCTGTTGAACGCCTATCTCGACCCTCGCATCCGGGTGGGCTGACCGATGGCTGCGACCTCCACCGTGTTCGGCGCCGGCCGCCTGTCGCCCGAACTGATGCTGGCCCCCAGCCCGGGCGCGCTGTTGCGGCGGCGCATCTTCGGCCACCGCAGCCTGATGTTCGGCATCATCGTGCTGGGCCTGATGGTGATCGTGGCTCTCGGCGCCTTCTTCGTGGCGCCGCACGATCCCTATGCCCAGAGCCTCGCCAGCCGCCGCATCCCGCCCATCTGGCATGCCTGGTTCTGGGACAATCCCAAGGCCGGCTGGGAGCATGTGCTGGGCACCGACAAGGTCGGCCGCGACTATCTCTCGCGGCTCATCTATGGCGCCCGCATCTCGCTCGTCATCGGCATCGCGACGATGCTGATATCGGGCATCATCGGCACGACGCTGGGGGTGATGGCGGGCTATTTCGGCGGCCGGGTCGACCTCGTCGTCACCTTCCTCATCACCACCCGCCTGTCGATGCCCGTCGTCATGGTGGCGCTGGCGGTGGTCGCCCTCTATGGCAGCTCACTGGAGGTGGTGATCCTGGTGCTGGGCTTCCTGCTATGGGACCGCTTCGCCGTCGTCATGCGCAGCGTCACCATGCAGGCGCGCTCGCTCGACTACGTCACCGCGGCCCAGGCGATCGGCTGCACCACCCCCTACATCCTGCTGCGCGAGATCCTGCCCAACATCCTGAACTCGCTCGTGGTGGTGGCGACCGTCGAGATGGCCAACGCCATCCTGCTGGAGGCGGCCCTGTCCTTCCTGGGCCTGGGCGTGCAGCCGCCCCTGCCCTCCTGGGGCCTGATGCTGTCCGAGGCCAAGGAGGACATGTTCTTCAGCCCCTGGATGATCACGCTCCCCGGCATCTGCCTCTTCCTGCTGGTGCTGTCGATCAACCTGCTGGGCGACGGCGTGCGCGACGTGACCGCACCCGAGAACCGCAATTGACCGGAAGTTGACCCTGCCATGAGTGCCATCCTCGAAGTCGAGAACCTGCGGGTCGAGATCCCGGTCGCGACCGGCAACCTCGTGCCGGTGCGCGGCATCAGCTTCAGCGTCCAGCGCGGCGAGACCTTGTGCATCGTCGGCGAATCCGGCTGCGGCAAGTCGCTGACCTCGCTGTCGATCATGAACCTGCTGCCCAAGCGGGCCAAGCGCACGGCCAGCCGGCTGCTGCTCGGCGGCGCCGACCTGCAGTCGACCGACGAGCGGGCGATGTCGGACATCCGCGGCAACAAGATGGCGATGATCTTCCAGGAGCCGATGACGAGCCTGAACCCGGCCTACACCATCGGCAATCAGCTCGAGGAAGCCTTCTTGCGGCACCGCAAGGCCTCGCGCCGGGACGCGCGCGAGCGCGCCGTGTTCCTGCTGGAGAAGGTCGGCATCAGTGCGGCCGCCAGCCGGCTGGGCCAGTATCCGCACCAGCTTTCGGGCGGGCTGCGCCAGCGGGTGATGATCGCCATGGCACTCATGTGCGGGCCCGAGCTGATCATCGCCGACGAGCCGACGACCGCGCTCGACGTCACCATCCAGGCCCAGATCCTGCACCTGCTGGCGACCCTGCAGCGCGAGTTGCAGATGGGCGTCATGCTGATCACCCACGACCTCGGCATCGTCGCCCGCGTGGCCGACCGCGTGGCCGTCATGTATGCGGGGGAGATCGTCGAGAGCGGCACCGTGCACGAGGTCTTCTCGCGCCCGCTGCACCCCTACACCCAGGGCCTGCTGCGCTGCATCCCGGTGCCGGGCAAGACCAAGCGGGGCAGTCACCTGGGCTCGATCCCGGGCGTCGTCCCGGCACTGTTCGGCGAACCCACGCAGTGCAGCTTCGCCAACCGTTGCGAATATGCCAGTGCGGCCTGCACCGCCGGGCCCATACCGCTGACGACGCTGGGCGAGGGCCGGGCCTATCGCTGCGTGTTGCCGGTCGATACCTGCATAGCCAACCAGGCCCGCGCGGTGGCGGCATGACCCCGATCCTGGAGACCGCCAACGTCTTCCGCACCTTCCAGGTCGGCACGGGCTTCCTGAAGCCCAAGCGGCCGCTGCATGCGGTGAACGGCGTCACGCTCCGGCTGGCCAAGGGCGAGGTGCTGGGGCTGGTCGGCGAATCCGGCTGCGGCAAGTCCACGCTGGCCAAGATGCTGCTGGGGCTGCTGCCGCCCACCTCGGGCGACATCCTGATCTCGGGCCAGGCGATCTCGGGCCTCGACCGGCGGGCCACGGCTCGGCGCATCCAGCCGATCTTCCAGGACCCCTATTCCTCGCTCAACCCACGCAAGACTATCGGCGACATCATCCAGCTGCCGCTGAAGGTGCATCGCGTCGGCACGTCGGCCGAGTGGCCGGCCAAGGTGCGCGAGATGATGGACATGGTGGGCCTGCCCCACCGCTATGCCGGCAACTATCCGAGCCAGCTGTCCGGCGGCCAGCGCCAGCGCGTGGCCATCGCGCGCGCGCTCATCATGCGGCCAGAGCTGGTCATCTGCGACGAGCCGACGTCGGCGCTGGACGTCTCGGTCCAGTCGCAGATCCTCAACCTGCTGCTCGACCTGCAACGGGAACTGGGGCTGACCTACCTGCTGATCAGCCACAACCTGGCGGTGGTCGAGCACATGGCCAACCGGGTCGCCGTCATGTATCTCGGCCGCATCGTCGAGGAAGCGGCGACCGACCAGCTCTTCGACAACCCCCAGCACCCCTACACCCAGGCGCTGCTGGCCTCCGTGCTGACGCCGGAGCCGGGCCTGGGCGTGCCCGACGCCAATCTCGGCGCCACCTTCCCCAACCCGATCGACCCGCCGTCGGGCTGCACCTTCCACCCGCGCTGCCCGCACGCCATGCCGGTATGCCGGACGATCGCGCCCAAGCCGATCGCCAACGCGACCGGGCATGTGGAATGTCACCTGTATGATGCGGAGATGAAGAAGGCCTCTTGAGCGCCGACGATACGGGCGCCGGCGGGTTCGAGGAGCAGGGTTTCCTCGGGCCGCTGCCGCTGCTCTCACCAGCACAATGCGCGCTCGTCCTGCGCCATGACGCGGCCGGCCTGCATCCGCCGCCGCTGGACTGGAACAAGGGCCGGGCGGCCAGCGATCCGTTCTTTGCGCGCGTCGCAGGGCTGCCGCCGCTGCTCGACCTCCTGCGCCCCCTGCTGGGCCCGGACATCGTGCTCTGGGGTGCCTCGATCGTGCGCCGCGCCCGGGGCCAGGTGCATGACTGGCATACCGATATCGAGACGGCGGCCCCGGACGGCCGCTTCGTATCCGTCTGGATCGGCCTGGAGAATACCACCCGGCAGTCCGGACTGGGGCTGGTCGCCCGCTCCCACCGGCTGCCGCGGACGATCCAGGAGGAACTGCATCGCCGCGGCCTCAGGCGCGGTGTGCTGGACGACGAGTGCATCCTGGCGATCGCCCGAGAGATCGATCCCGCCGCCGAGTTGGCATTCCCGCCGGTGGTGGACGGGCAGGCGATCGTCTTCCACGGGCGGACCTGGCACGGCTCGCACAACGGCCAGGGCGGGGCACCGCGCAGCGCCCTGCTGCTGCAATACGCGGCCGCCGACACGCCCGTCCGCATCCTCGATTCGACGCGGCTGGAATGGCCGTTCGCGTTTCTCGCCGAACCCCGGCCGCCGGTCGTTGCGGTCTGCGGCCAACTCGACCCGTCCATCAACCGGCCGGCCGACCCCCTGGGTGCGGAAGCATGGCCACCGCTGGGGAGCGGCGTCTTCACTCCGAACGGAATCGACCCGTCCCTGCCGCCGAAACCGTGGCAGGCTTTGCCGCTCTTCTCCGGCGCGGCCCAGACCGTCGCCTGCCTGACCTGCCACACCTCGGCCCTGGCACCGGCCCACAGCCCGCACCCGCCGCACAGCCATCTCGCCGAGGAACTGCTGGTCGTCCTCGATGGCGAGGCCGAACTGGTGCTGGCGGATTCGCCCGACGATCCCGCCCCTCGCCGGGAGCGATGCAGGCCGGGCACCGTCGCCTACTTTCCCGCCTACCAGCACGCCACGATCCGCAATGTGGGCAGCACGCCGCTGCGATACGCGATGCTGCAATGGCACGGCGATCCGGTTGCGAGCGATACAACGCTTCCCGTCCGCATCGTCCAGCCCGATGGCGACGACGCTGCGGGCGCGGCCGTGCGGCACCGGCTGCTGTTCGAGCAGCCGACCGATTTCCTCGGCAAGCTGCATGCCCACCGCACGACCATCGAGCCGGGCGGCGGCTATGCCGCCCATGCCGACCCGCACGACATCGCCATCATCGTCCTGTCCGGCCGGGTGCGGATCGTCGACGGCGGGGAAACGCCGATCGGCGCGGAAGCCGGCGCGGCCGTCTTCTTCCCGGCCGGTGCCGTGCATGGGATGGAGAACCCGGGCGCGGTGCCCGCCGTCTATCTGACTTTCGAATTCCATGCCGGCACCACGGAGGCGACCGGCGATCTGGTCGACCGCGAATGGTACCTCGCCACGAACCCCGACGTCGCCGCCGCCGGCATCGACCCCGTCGACCATTACATGCAGTTCGGGGCAGCGGAGGGCCGCAAGCCCCGGCCGCCGGTCGATCGGCCGCGCACGCTCGACGAGATGCTGTTCGACCGCGACTGGTACCTGGCCCAGAACCCCGACGTCGCGACGGCCGGGCTCGACCCGTTCGATCACTACATGGGCTTCGGGGCGGGCGAGGGCCGACATCCCTGCGCGGACTATCACTACCGGCTGATCGCCCGGTCGGGGCTGTTCGATGGCGATTGGTATCGCCGGCGGTATCCCGACGCCGCCGCGTTCGACGGCGACCCCCTGCGGCACTATCTGGCCGTCGACGGCACACAAGGCCGGGCCGCCGGGCCGCAGTTCGACGGCGGGGCCTACCTGCGGGCCCACGCCGATGTCCGCCAGGCCGGCCTGCACCCATTGCTGCACTATCTCCGGTTCGGCCGGGCGGAGGGGCGATCGGGCACCCTTCCGGGCGACTGGAATCCGGACCCGGACCTGGCCCGGCGGGTGGACCGCTATCGCGCCCGGCCAGCGCAGGAGCACCGGCGCATCGCGATCTGCACGACGATTCTCGGCGACTACGACACGCTGACGGTGCCGGACCGGCTGGATCCCGACATCGATCATGTCTGCTTCGCCGACAGGCCGATCGACGGGTACGGGGTCTGGTCGATGCGCGCGCCGCCCTGGCACCACCCGGACACCACCCGGATGGCGCGCTACATCAAGACCCACCTGCCCGTGCTGCTGGCCGGCTATGAAGCGATCGTCTGGGTGGACGGCAATGTCCGGCTGCTGGGTGATGCGCGCCGCCATGTCGCGTGCGTCGTCGAAGCCGGGTGGGGAATCGGACTGGTGTCCCATCCGGAACGCCGCTGCATCTATGCAGAGGCCGAGCGATGCCTGGAACTCGGCGTCGATGATCCGGCGGCGGTGGATCGCCAGATGGCACGATACCGCGAGCTCGGCATTCCCGAAGACGCCGGCCTGCACGAGACGAACTTCATGGTCGTGCGGCCGCAGGAACCCGGCGTGGCCGAGGCCTTCGCGCTGTGGTGGGACGAGATCGCCGGCTTCAGCCGCCGCGACCAGCTATCCCTTGGGTGGGCCCTGCGCCGGTCGGGCGTTCGCCACGGCCTGCTGATGGAGCCGGGCACGTCGGTGCGGAACCATCCCGACTTCGCCTACCTCACCCATGCGGAAAGCCGGACGCTACAGGTGCCGCGCTTCCTGACGGCGGCACCCGTTCCCGCCTGAGCCCGTGCCCGCCTGAGCCCGATCAGACCCGGCGGTTGCGCAGGCGATCCTCCGGCCGGTCCCACATCAGGAAGTCCGGCCCCAGGCGGTCGATGCTGGGGCAGCCCATCTGTGCCATCGCCAGGTCGATCTCGCGCTTCAGGATGGCGATGGCACGGGCGGCACCGGGCTTGCCGGCGGCGGCCGTAGCATAGAGCGTGGCCCGCCCCATGAAGACGAACTTCGCCCCCAGGCACTGGGCGATCAGTGCATCGCTGCCGCGGCGGATGCCGCCATCCAGCATGACCGTCATGCGATCGCCCACCGCCTCCGCCACGGCCGGCAGCACGTCGAGCGGGGCGGGCGAACGGTCGAGCTGCCGGGCGCCATGGTTCGACACCATGATGCCGTCGACGCCCAGGTCGGCGGCACGGGTGGCATCGTCGGGATGCATGATGCCCTTGAGCACCAGGTTGCGCGGCCACATGCGCCGCAGCTTCTCGACATCGGCCCAGGTCAGCGGCGGATAGGATTCGGCGACGACGAAGTCCGCCACCTCATCGGCGCTGGCGCCCGGCTTGGCATAGGTGGCCCAGTTGTCGAACATGGGCGTGCCGGTGCGCATGTACTCCATCATCCAGCCCGGATGCAGCAGCGCCTCGAGCCGGGTGCGCAGCGACATCTTGAGGGGCCGGGCGAAGCCGTTGCGCACGTTGCGCTCGCGGTTCGAGGTGCAGGGCACGTCCACCGTCAGCACCAGGGTCGACAGGCCGGCATCGCGCGCGCGGGCGACCATGCCCTCGGAGATGCTCCAGTTCCGCGCGGGATAGAGCTGGTACCAGCCATGCCCGGGCGCCACCCGGGCCAGGTCCTCGATCGAGCCGGTGGCGGTGCCCGACATGATGAAGGGGATGTCGGCCTCCTGCGCGGCCTCCGCCAGCATCATGTCGGCACCTGGCCGGAAGAGGCCGGCGATGCCGGTCGGCGCGATGCCGAAGGGGCTGGCATATTCGCGCCCGAACAGCGTGGTCTTCTGCTGCCGCTTGCTGACGTCGACCATGAAGCGCGGCACGATCCGCCAGTTGCGGAAGGCGTCGACTGCCCGGTCCAGCCCGTCCTCGTCGTCGACGCCGCCCTCGATGAAGTCGTAGGCGATCTTCGGCAGTCGACGCTTGGCCATGCGGCGCAGATCGTCGAGGTTGATCGCTTGGTCGAGCTTCATCGTTTCCCCCTGGGGCATTGCATTCCGGCGGCGCGGACTTGACGCCCGATTCCGGCTCTGGAAGCCGGCGGCCGACTCGACTGCCATTCTGGTTCGCCGCCGCCGGCCTTCCAAGGGGTTCCCGCTGGCCGGACGCGCCGGATTTGTCGTAGGGTCGGCTCCCGCCGCGCGCCCGACGAGGCCGCCCCCGCACCATCCGATCCGACCCCGAACCGCCGAGGCCCCCGCCATGTCCCGCACCGCGGTCATCCAGGAAATCGAACGCCATTTCGATTCCGGCGACTTCCATTCCGTCCTCGCCCGCCGCGTCGCCATCCCGACCGAGAGCCAGAATCCCGATCGCCGGCCGGTGCTCTACCAGTACCTGACCGAGGAGATCGGCCCGGCGCTGACCGCAATGGGATATGCCTGCGAAGTGCTGGAGAACCCCGTTGCTGGCGGCCCGCCCTTCCTGATCGCAGAGCGGCGGGAGGACGACCGCCTGCCGACGGTGCTGACCTATGGCCATGGCGACGTCGTGCGCGGCCAGGAAGAGCAGTGGCGCAAGGGCAAGGGCCCGTGGCAGCTCGACATCGACGGCGAGCGGATCTATGGCCGCGGCACCGCCGACAACAAGGGCCAGCACACCATCAACATCGCCGCCATCGCCGCCGTCCTGAAGCTGCGCGGCCGGCTCGGCTTCAATTCCCGCATCCTGATCGACATGGGCGAGGAGGTGGGATCGCCCGGCCTCAACGAATTCTGCGCGCTCCATCGCGCCCGGCTGGCGAGCGACGTGCTGATCGGCTCGGACGGGCCGCGCCTGCAGCCTGGCCAGCCGACGCTCTACATGGGCACGCGCGGCGCCTTCAACTTCGACCTGTCCATCGACCTGCGCGATGGTGGCCACCATTCGGGCAACTGGGGCGGATTGCTGGCCAATCCCGGCATCATGATGGCCCACGCGCTGGCCAGCCTGACGACGCCGTCGGGCGCGATCCGCGTGCCCGAGTGGCGTCCGGCGCCCATGACCAATTCCGTGCGCGAGGCCCTGTCCGGCCTGTCGGTCGATGGCGGCGCGGACGGGCCGCAGATCGATGCCGACTGGGGCGAGCCCGGCTTCTCGCCGGCCGAGCGGGTCTTCGGCTGGAACAGCTTCGAGGTGCTGGCGATGCGCACCGGCAACCCCGACAAGCCGGTGAATGCCATCCCGCCGCGGGCCACCGCCCATTGCCAGATCCGCTACGTCGTCGGCTCCGACCCGGAGGAGTTCCTGCCGGCGCTGCGCCGCTGGTTCGACACCCACGGCTTCCCGATGGTCGAGATCAAGCGCTCGCGCGGCGAGGCCGCACCGGCGACCCGGCTGGACCCGGAGCATCCCTGGGTGGTGTGGACGGCCGATTCCGTCGCCCGCACGCTGGGCGCGCGGCCGGCCCTGCTGCCCAACCTGGGCGGTACCCTGCCCAACCATGCTTTCGCCATCACGCTGGATACGCCGACCGTCTGGGTCCCCCACTCCTACGCCTCGTGCTCGCAGCACGCGCCGGACGAGCACATGCTGGCGCCGATCGCGCGCGAGGGCCTGCGCATGATGGCCGGCATCTTCTGGGACCTGGGCGAGGCTGCCACGCCGGCCCGGGCCGCCGCCTGACCCCGAATAGCCGCTAGAGGAATTCCGCCCATGTCCGAACTCGTCGAAACATCCGCGGTCGAGCTGCGCCGCCTGATCGGCACCCGCCAACTGTCGCCGGTCGAACTGCTGGAAGCCTGCCTGGTGCGGATTTCCGAGGTGAACCCGACGCTGAACGCCGTGACGGCGATGTGCGTCGACCGCGCCCGCGACGAGGCCAAGGCGGCCGAGACCGCGGTCATGCGCGGCGACGCGCTGCCGCCGCTGCATGGCTTGCCGGTCGGCATCAAGGACCTGAACGAGACGGGCGGCCTGAAGACCACCTGGGGCTCGCCGCTCTTCGCCGACCACGTCCCGGCCAAGGACGAGCGCATGGTGGCAGGCGTGCGCGCGGCCGGCGCCATCGTCGTCGGCAAGACCAACGTCCCCGAATGGGGGGCGGGCGCCAACACCAACAACCCGGTCTGGGGGCCGACCGGCAACGCCTTCGATCCGGCCCGCATCTGCGGCGGCTCGTCGGGCGGGTCGGGCGTGGCGCTCGCCACCTCGATGCTGCCGATCTGCACCGGCTCGGACACCGGCGGCAGCCTGCGCATCCCGGCCGCCTTCTCGGGCATCGTCGGCTATCGCCCGTCGCCCGGCCTGGTGCCGTCGGAGCGTCGCGGGCTCGGCTGGACCGCGCTCTCGGTGGTGGGGCCGATGGGCCGCACCGTCGCCGACACCTGCCTGCTGATGGAAGGCATGGTGTCGGACGACAGCCGCGACCCCTTCGCCGGGCCGGTCGATCCCGCCGCCTTCGGCCGGCCGGGCCGCTGCGACCTGTCGTCGATGCGCGTCGCCTTCTCCGAGGATCTCGGCTTCACGCCGGTCGACAACCGCATCCGCGCCACGTTCCGCGAGCGGGTCGACATCTTCAAGCACATCTTCAAGACGGCCGATTGGCGCGCACCGGACATGGAAGGGGCGGACTTCGCCTTCGACACCATGCGGGCGCAGAATTTCCTGGCCTCCCACAAGGACCGCTACGAGAAGCATCGCGACAAGCTCGGCCCCAACATCGTCGCCAACTACGAGCAGGGGCTGACCTTCACGGCGCTCGACATCGCCGAGGGCCACAAGGCGCAGACGAAGCTCTATCGCGGCTTCCAGGATTTCTTCCGCGACTTCGACTTCCTGATCACCCCCACCGTGCCGGTGCCGCCCTTCCCGCTCGACGAACTCTACGTCACCCACATCAACGGCGAGCCGCTGCGCCACTATTTCCACTGGCTGGCGCTGACCTACGGCATCACGCTGACCGGCCACCCCGCGCTCAGCATGCCCTGCGGTCTGGAGCCGACCGGCACGCCGTTCGGGCTGCAGGTGATCGGCCCGGCCCGCGGCGACCTGAAGCTGCTGGCCTTTGCAAACGCGCTGGAGCAGGTGCTGGAAGGCGACGCCCGCACCGCCCGCCCGATCCCCGACCTCTCCCGGCTGAAGAAGTGAGCGACCCTGCCATGCCGCGCCTCCTCGTCGTCCACATCTCCCACGAGACCAATACCTTCTCGAAGCTGAAGACCGACCTCGCCGCCTTCCAGCGCCGCATGTTCCATGTCGGCGATGCGTCGGTGATCCAGGCGATGCGCGGCACCCGGACGGAGGTGGCGGGCTTCCTCGACGCCGCCGAGTCCTATGGCTGGCAGGTGCGGCTGCCGATCTCGGCCGCCGCCACCCCCAACGGCACCGTGACGGCCGAAGCGTGGGAAGCCCTGACGACGCCCGTGCTCGACGCCCTGTCGGAGCCCTTCGACGGCATCCTGATCGCCTTCCACGGCGCCATGGTGGCGGAGGGGGCCGACGATGCCGAGGGCTCTCTGCTGGCCAGCATCCGCGAGCGCATCGGGCCCAAGGTGCCGATCGCCATCACGCTCGACCTGCATGCCAACGTGACCGAGGCGATGTGCCGCCACGCCGACATCGTGGTGGCCTATCGCACCTATCCGCATATCGACCAGTACGAGCGCGCCCAGCAGGCGGCCGCCCTGATGAAGCGGACCCTGGCCGGCGAAATCCACCCGCAGGCCCTGGTCGTCAGCCGGCCGACGCTGCTGGGCTTCGACGGCGGCAAGACCACGATCGAAGGCGTGATGACCGAGGCGCTGCGCCGGGCCGATGCCTTCGAGCAGGAGCCGGGCATCCTCGTCGTCAGCGTCCATGCCGGCTTCACACGCTCCAACATCCACGATGCCGGGCCGTCCGTCGCCGTTACCCATGACGGGCAGCCGGAGCGTGCGCGCGCCATCGCCGACGAGCTGATGGAGTATTGCTGGCAGAACCGGACCAACAGCTCGACCCAGCGCATGACGGTGGGCGAGGCCGTGTCGATCGCCCGCCGGCCGGACGACAGCGGCCGGCCGCTGGTCCTGGCCGACTACACCGACAATCCCGGCGGCGGCGGCTATGGCGACGCCACCAACCTGTTGCGCGGCCTGCTGGCGGGCGGCGTGAAGGATGTCGCGGTCTGTTCGATCACCGATCCCGAGGCGGTCCTGGCCTGCCGCGCGGCCGGCGTCGGCACCACCGTCGAGCTTGCGATCGGCGGCAAGATCGATCCGGAGTTCGGCGGGCCGCCCTTGCAGGTGAAGGGTACGGTCAAGCACCTGGGGGCGGGCGAGGTCACGTTCGACGGGCCGATGTCGAAGGGCGTGCGCTCGAACATGGGCCACACCGCCGTCCTGCAGGTGGGCGAGATGGAGATCGTGCTCGCCACCAACCGCTTCCAGACGATCGACCGCCAGCACTTCCTCTCGGTCGGCATCGACCCCACGAAGAAGAACGTCCTCGTCGTGAAGTCCGCCCAGCATTTCCGCGCGACCTTCCAGCCGATGGCGCGCACCGTGCTGACGGTCGACACCGGCGCCCTGACCACGCCGGAGCTGACCAGGTTCGATTTCTCCAACATCCGCCGGCCGATCTGGCCGTTCGACGCCGACGCGGCTTGAGCCATTCCCCGGAAGGGGCCGTCAGCCGCCCGCGGCCACGGTCCTTTCCGGGGGAAACTCCAGTTCCGCCGTCGTTCCCTGGCCGAGCGTGGAGGCCAGGACCAATCGGCCCTGGTGCAGGGCGATCAGATCCTTGACGACCCCCAACCCCAGGCCGGTTCCGGCCGGCCGGCCGGCGGCGTCGGCTTCACCGCGGTAGAACGGTTCCCCCAGGCGAGCCAGCACGGCCGGCGCCATACCCGCCCCCTGGTCGGCCACGACGAGCGAGATGCCACCATCCGGACGCAAGCGCGCCGATGCGGTGACCGCGCCTTTGGTGCTGAAGCGCACGCCATTCGACAGCAGGTTCAGCAGCATCTGGCGAACCATCCGCGCATCCGCGCGGAGCTGCGGCAGGTCGTCGTCGAGGTTGGCCGCAAGCTGGATGCCCGCAGCCTGGGCCATCGGTGCCACCACTGTCACCTCTCGCGCCAGCATCCGCCCGACATCGATGTCTTCGTCCCGCAGCGTCGGCGCCACCTCCTCCACCGCGTCCGCCAGTCCCGACACGAGATCGAGGAGATGTTCGCCCGAATGGCGGATGAGGGCGGCGTATTCCCGGTATTTCGGCGTCTCGAGTGACCCCAGCACCTCGCCCTCGACCATCTCCGAGTATCCCAGCACGGCCGACAGCGGGGTGCGGAACTCATGGCTCAGGCGGCGCACGAAGCGGTCGCGCACCGCAGTCTCGGTCTCCAGCCGCTCCTTGGCGCGACGAAGCTCCTCCTGCACGCGCTTCACCTCGGTGATGCGCGTGCGCAGCGAAAGACGCAGGCCCGACGGCGTCCGGATCACGCGCACCTTCTCCCAGTTGCCGGACACCGTCATCCATTCGGTCATGGCCGGCTGATTGGCGCGGAACTCGGCGACGCGGCGGGCGATGTAGGCCTCGGGGTCGTGCTCGGCCTGGGCGTCGGCAAAGCTGCCGGCGGCGATGGTCCGCCGCAGCATCCCCTCGAAGGTCGTGCCGACGAGTTCGGCCTCGGGCGGCAGGTGCGGATAGCGCCGGTGATAGGCGACGTTGCCAAAGAGATAGCGGTCATCGCGATCATAGGCGACGACCGTGGTGTCGAGGCTGTCCAGGATATGGCGCAGGAACTCCGTATCGGCACCGGGCGACGGCACCAGGATCGCCTCGCCGCCGCCGTCCAGCGGCAGCCGCCGTGCGGCGACACTGCGACCGCCGGGCAGGACGAGCCGGCCGTCGGCATCGGGCAGCGCCGCCACCTCCGGGTCGCGGCCGGCGAGGAATCGCCTCAGGCTCGCATTGGCGAACACGAGCCGGGCTCCGGGCGCGAATATGGCGACCCCCATGGCCCGCCTGTCCAGTTCGGCCGACAGCGCGTCGATCCGGACCGTCGTGGCATCGCCGGCCGTCCCGTCAGGACCGACCATCGCTGCCCCCCTCCTGTACGGGTGAGGCCGGGTGGACCGTCCGTTCGGCCGGGAACGACAAGGTCGCGATGGTGCCCCGGCCGGGTGTACTGGCAAGCGAGAGCTGGCCCTGATGCAGGCCGATCAGTTCCTTCACCACCGCCAGGCCGAGGCCGGTGCCGGGTTCGCCGCTTGCCGGCAGCTCCGGGCCGCGGAAATAGGGTTCCCCCGCCCGCGCCACGATCTCCGGCGCCATGCCGACGCCATTGTCGACCACCCGCAGGTCGATGCCACCGTCGTCGCGGCGCGCCAGCGATACCAGGACCGCGCCGCGGATGGTGAAGCGGACCGCATTCGACAGCAGGTTCAGTATCATCTGGCGCAACAGCCTGGGATCAGCCCGCAGCCCCGGGAAGCTGCTGGGCAGATTGAGAGCGAGCGTCGTCTGATTGTCGCGCGCCATCGGCTGTACCACCGAAATCTCCCGGCGCAGCATGTCAACAAGGTCGACGGTGGCCTCGGCCACCTCCATGCGACCGGCCTCCAGCCGGCTCAGATGCAGGATCTGGTTCACGAGGTCGAGCAGCCGCTGCCCCGCCTGCGCCACCGAAGCGGCATACTCGCGATAGCGCGGCTGACCGACGGGGCCGATGACCTCGCCCTCGATCATGCCGGCATAACCCAGGATGGCGGTCAGCGGCGTGCGCAGTTCGTGGCTGAGCTTGGCCACGAAGGCGGCCCGCTGAGCCACTTCGGTTTCCAAACGCTCCAGCGCCAGCCGCAGGTCATCCTGGCCGCGCTTCTGCTCGGTGATGTCGGTGCGGATCGATAAGCGGAACCCGAGCGACGTCACCTTCAGGCGCAGCAGGTCCCAGTTCCCGCTGGAGGTCAGGCGCTCCGACCGGCTGCCATCCGGCTGGCGCAATTCGGCGGTCCGGCGGGCGATATAGGTGGCCGGATCGTCCACGGCCTGCCGCTCGATGAGCGTGCCGGCCTCGCGTGCATAATCCAGGATCCGCGCGAACGACGTGCCGGCCAGCGTGCCATCCATGGGCAGGTGCGGGTATCGCCGATGGTAGGCGAGGTTGCCGATCAGGTAGCGATCGTCGGCATCGTAGGCGACGATCGACTCATCCAGCCGATCGAAGACCTCACGATAGCACGCGGCACCGCCCGGATCGTGGGCGGAGGCGGTTCCAGGGTCCGATTCCGCTGCATCGCCCTCTTCGCGGCGGACGGCATCGAGGACGGTGTCGAGCCACTCGGCCAACCGCCCTCGATCGTCGTCGCGCCGGCCCATTACGCCGGATCCTCGACGGTGGGGGCCGGCGTGCGGCCGGCGGGGAAGCGCAGCGTGGCGACCGTGCCGCGGCCGGGGGTGCTGGCAAGCACCAGTTCGCCCTCATGCAGGCGCATGAGATCCTTGACGATCGCCAGGCCGAGCCCGGGACCGGCAGGCCGGTTGCCGTCCGGGCTGGCGCCCTGGAAATAGGGCGTGCCCAGCCGGGACAGCACGTCTGGCGGGATGCCGGCGCCGGTATCGGAGACGGCGATGTCGAGGCCACCATCGGCGCGTTGCCGAACGGAAATGGTAACCGCCCCATCCGGCGTGTGCCGGATCGCATTGCCGGCCAGGGCCTGTATCATCTGCCGCACCATGCGGGGGTCGGCCAGCAGGAGCGGCACGATATCGGGCAGCACGAGTACGAGCTGGGAGCGGCCGGTGCGGGCCTGGGCCTCGATCGCCAGCACCTCGGCGCGCAGCAGGGCCGAAAGATCGACCGGCTCGGCCGCCAGCTCGCCCCGGCCGGCCTCGCTGCGGCTCATCTCCAGCAGGCCCTCCACCAGTTGCAGGAGCTGGCTGCCCGACTGGCGGATCAAGGCGGCATACTCATGGTACTTGCTGGAGCCGAGCGGCCCCATGACCTCGGTCTCGATCAGTTCGGCATAGCCCAGCACCGCCGACAAGGGCGTGCGCAGGTCGTGGCTGAGGCTGGCGACAAAGCGCGCGCGCGCCGCGCCCTCGACCTCCAGCCGTTCCATAGCCCGGCGCAGCTCGTCCTGGGTCCGCTTCTGCGCCGAAATGTCGGTGCGCATCGTCAGCCGCAGGCCGCTCGGCGTGAAGCGGGTGCGCAGCAGGTCCCATTGGCCGGACGGCAGCAGGCGCTCGGAGTCGGTCTGCCGCCAGTCGCGGAACTCCGCCAGGCGGCGACGCACATACCCTTCCGGGTCAGTGGACGTCTGGGGCTCGGGCAATTGCCCCGCCGCCACCGTCGCCCGCAGCAGTTCCTCGAATGTCCGGCCGATCAGCTCGCTGTCGTCGCCATGGTGGGCGTAGCGGCGATGGAACGCGGCATTGCCGTAGCAGAACCGCTCGGCCTTGTCATAGATCGCGAGCGTGCTGTCGAGATGGTCGATCGCCTCGCGCAGCACATGCGCTTCGTCGTGGCGCACCAGCACCAGGCGGGCCCTGCCGTCGGCCGGATAGCTGCGCACGGCGAAGTGCGGCAGCGCCTCCAGCCGCGCCAGCGTCGCGGCCGCCGGTTCGCCCGCGCGGTCGGCCAGCCTGTGCCACACGGCATTGGCATAGAGGAGGTCGCCCGATGGCCCGATCACGGCGACCGCCTCGATCACGCGATCGAGGATTTCGTCGAAGCGCACGGCCGTGGGCGGAGCAAGGTCGTCCGCGCCCTGGTCGCCTGATCCGTCGCTGGAACTCATGCTCCCATTGTGCCGCCGCCGCTGCCGGCCGTCGACGGGCTTGCTGCCGCAGCCCCGCCAACGGCCGGAAAGGGCTTCACGCGGCCTGGAGATCCTGCCGGCGCAGCAGGCGGCCGGGATGGGCGCCCGTCGGCGCACCATCGGCCCAGACGGCACGGCCGTTGACGATCACCCGGTCGATGCCGGCCGCCGGCGTCGCCGGCTTCTCGAACGAGGCCGAGTCGATGACGGTCGCGGGGTCGAAGACGGTGATGTCGGCATGGGCGCCGACCGCGAGCCGGCCGCGCCCGGTCAACCCGAAGCGCTCGGCCGGCAGGCCGGTCATCCGCCGCACCGCCTCTTCCAGCGGGAACAGGCCGACATCGCGCGAATAGTGCCCCAGCACCCGCGGGAAGGTGCCCCACAGGCGCGGGTGCGGGTGCGAGTCGTGCGGCAGACCGTCGGATGCGACGATGGTGTGCGGGTAGGAGAGGATGCGGCGCACGTCGGCCTCGTCCATCATGAAGTAGATGGCGCCGGCGGGGTTCAGCCGGTCGACCGCCTCGAGCTGGCTGATGCCCCATTCGGCGGCGATGTCCGACAGGTCACGGCCACTCACCTCCGGGTGCTTCACCGACCAGGTGACCATGACCCGGCTGCAACGCTCGAGCCGGCTGGAATCGAGCACGGTCGAGGCCGCGACGTAGGGGTAGCAGTCGAGGCCGATGTCCTGGCGGGTGCGCGTGTGCTCGATCAGCGCCAGCGTCTCTTCCGAACGCCCGAAGTTCGGCGTGCCGATTACCTTGTGGTGGCTGATGATCGCGCGCACGCCGGCCTCGCGGCCGATGCGGAAGGACTCGTGGAGGGAATCCATCACTCCCTCGCCCTCGTCGCGCATGTGGGTGGTGTAGATGGCGCCGGCCGGCTCCAGCAACTCGGCCAGCGCGATGATCTCCTCGGTCGGGGCGGCGTTGGCCGGGCGATAGAACAGGCCCGTCGACATGCCGATGGCACCCGCCGCCAGCCCCTCGGCCAGGCGTTCCTTCATGTTGTTGATCTCGGCCGGGGTGGCCGGCCGCAGCAGGTCGTCCATGGCGCCGACGCGCAAGGTGGCGTGGCCGACGAGGCAGGCGGCGTTGACCGCGGCCGGTGCCGCGTCGACAGCGGCCATGTAGTCGGCCATGCGCGGATAGCGATACCACTCCTCCGCCCCCAGCAGGTCGAGCGGCGGCGGCGGGCGGCGGTCGATCGCCAGCGGCGACAGGCTGACGCCGCAATTGCCGACCACCACGGTGGTGACACCCTGGCTGGTCTTCATCGCCATGTCCGGGTTGGACAGCAGCGCCCGGTCGTCATGGGTGTGGACGTCGATGAAGCCGGGGGCGACGGCGCGGCCGGCCGCCTCGACCACCGTATCGGCGGTGGCGCCGGCCAGGTCGCCGATGGCGGCGATGCGGTCGCCGAGGACGCCGACATCGGCCAGCCGTCCAGGGGCGCCCGTGCCGTCGAACACCGTGCCGCCGCGGACGAGGAGGTCGAAATGCTGGGTCATGGATTCACTCGCTGAAGAAGACGGGATGGATCAGGCCATATGCTGGGCGACGGCGGCGCGCTCGGCCGGGGTCAAGTGCAGCCCCTCCTTGGTGCGGCGCCACAGCACGTCGTCGGCCGTCTGCGCCCACTCGGCGCGGCGCAACCGGTCGATCTCGCGCTCGTAGAGGCCGGCGCCGAAATGCCGGCCAAGGTCGGCCGTCACCCGCGCATCGCCCAGCACGTCGAAGGCGAGCGTGCCATGGCGGCGCGCCAAGCGGCGCAGCCAGGCCGGGTCGAGCGCCGGATAACGCTGGCCGAGGCCGGTGCAGAAGCGGTCGAAGTCGGCGCCCTCCATGGCCCCGCCCGGCAGCGGCGCCCCGGCCGTCCAGGCCGGTTTCAGGCCCGGGATGACGGTCGCCAGCTTCTCCATCGCGTGCTCCGCCAGCTTGCGATAGGTGGTGATCTTGCCGCCGAAGACGTGCAGTGCCGGCGGCTCGCCACCCCCGCCTTCCTGTTTGCCGCCCTCCAGCTTCAGCACATAGTCACGCGTGACGGCCGAGGGGTTGGCGGAGCCGTCGTCATAGAGCGGGCGGACGCCGGCGTAGCTCCACACCACGTCGGCCGGTGTCACCGGGCGGGCGAGGTAACCCGACACCGCCTTGCACAGATACTCCACCTCGGCCGGGCTGGCCGACACGCCGCCCGGCTCGCCGGTGACGGCGACGTCGGTGGTGCCGATCAACGAGAAGCGGCCCTCGTAGGGAATAACGAAGACGACCCGGCGGTCGTCGTTCTGCAGGATGAGCGCGTGGTCGCCGTCATGCAGGCGCGGCACGACGATGTGGCTGCCCTTGATGTGGCGCAGCGGCGGCGTGCGGTTGCCGCCCATCACCCCGCCCGCCACCCGGTCGGCCCAGGGGCCGGCGGCATTGACCAGCGCGCGGGCGGCCGCACTCGTCTCAACCCCGTCGCGCACGTCGCGCAGCCGCAGTTCCCAATGGTCGCCCGCCCGGCGCGCCGACAGGCATTCGGTGCGGGTGCGGATGTCGGTGCCGCGGTCGGCTGCGTCGCGCGCGTTCAGGACGACCAGCCGGGCATCGTCGACCCAGCAGTCGGAATAGACGAAACCCTTCGTCAGGTCGGACCGCAGCCCAGCGCCGTAGGGCGTCCGGCGCAGGTTCACCCCGCGCGAGCCCGGCAGCCGCCGCCGGCCGCCCAGATGGTCATAGAGGAAGAGCCCGGCGCGGATCATCCAGGCCGGGCGCAGCGACGGTGCGTGCGGCAGGGTGAAGGCCAGCGGCCAGATGATGTGCGGCGCCATCGCCAGCAGCACCTCCCGCTCGGCCAGCGCCTCGCGCACCAGGCGGAACTCGTATTGCTCGAGGTAGCGCAGGCCGCCATGAATCAGCTTGCTGGAGGCCGACGAGGTGGCGCGCGCCAGGTCGTCGGCCTCGACCAGGAGCACCTTCAGCCCGCGCCCCGCGGCATCGCGCGCGATGCCGGCGCCGTTGATGCCCCCGCCGATCACCGCCAGATCGAAGATTCCCGTCCCGGACATCCGGTTCACGCCCATTTCCCGTCTTCGGACGGGCGCACACTCGGCCGAAACGGGCCGAATCTCAAGCGCCGGGCTTGTCGAACACCGCTATCTTCGACATGAAACGCCGTTCGCCCGGCCCCGCGCGCAACCCGGCCGCCACGAATAGCCCCTCAAGGTCGAGGTCGAGCCAGCTCGCGAAGTAGGGCTCGTGGAACATCGCCGGGAAGCGCTCCAGCAACCCGTCATAGGGCGGGTGGCCACCCGGCTGCAACGAATCGACCAGGATCAGCCGGCCGCCGGGACGCAGCACGCGGGCGATCTCGACCGCCACGGCCTGGCGGATGCCCGGCGGCAGTTCGTGGAAGAGGTAGATCGCGGTCAATGCGTCGATGCTGCCATCGGCCAGGGGCAGGCGCTCGGCCAGCGCCTGGACCAGGGTCACGCCGCGCCGGCGGCGCAGTCGCCTTGCCGCCTCGTCGAGATAGGCGCGGCTGAGGTCGATCCCGGTCACGGCCAGACGTGGCCAGTTGTCCTTCACCGCCGCCAGGAAGCGCCCGGTGCCGCAGGCCAGGTCGACCATGCGGGCCTGGGCCCCGGCCGCCGTCAGCGCCTGACCGAGCGGGGCCAGCGCGCCGCGACGCATCGCGTCGGCCGCACCGCCGAACAGCACCTCGACCTGGAAATCATAGAGCCGGGCCGAGTCCCGGCTGAGCCAGCCATCGGTCTGGAAGTGGAAATTCTGGCGGTAGTAGCGCGGCAGGCCGGTTCCGGCGTCGTCGGCCGCCACCTCCTGGTGACGGCCCTCGCGGCGGCGGCGGGCGACCCGCGGCAGGTCGCGCAGGAAGGCGCGGCTGTCGCCGAGAGCGCGTGCCGGTGGCGCCCACATATCCGCCGGCGGCAGGTAGTGACCGGCCTCGATAGCAGCCCAGTCCGCGGCGAACAGGGCATCGAGGTCCGCGTCCAGCTCGCGGCGACCGGGACCTGCGGCCCCTGACGCGGCGGGGCGGCGGCCACGGTCCAGGGCGGCAGCGGCGATCCAGTGACCGCGGAACCAGCTTCGGCGCAGGCGCTGGGCCGCCTGGAAGGCGATGCGATCAAGGGCGGTAGCCATGGCCTGGATGTGTGCCGCGGCCGCCCGCGGTCAAGGGTGCCGTGGGCGGCCCGCTGGACTCGGCCGGCACCCGGCGGATATGACCGCACGGACTTTCCCTTCCCCATAGAGGCGGAGCCCCCTCAGCATGACCGCGCCCTTCCGCACCCTCGACGACCTCGACGTCGCCGGCCAGGTCGTCCTCGTCCGCGCCGACCTCAACGTGCCCATGGCCGACGGCCGCGTCACCGACGCCACGCGCATCGAGCGCCTGGCGCCGACCCTGGTCGAGCTGGCGGACCGTGGTGCCAAGGTCGTCGTGCTGTCGCATTTCGGCCGGCCCAAGGGCAAGGACCCGGCCCTGTCGCTGGCGCCGCTGGTGGCGCCGCTGTCGGCAGCCCTGGGCGGACGCCCGGTCGGCTTTGCCGTCGACTGCATCGGCCTGCCGGCCGCGGCCGTCATCGACCAGTTGGCGCCGGGCGGCATCGCGCTCCTGGAGAACCTGCGCTTCCATCCCGGCGAGGAGAAGAACGACCCGGCCTTTGCCAAGGCGCTGGCCGCGCTGGGCCAGCTCTATGTCAACGACGCCTTCTCGGCTGCGCACCGCGCGCATGCCTCGACCGAGGGGCTGGCACACCTGCTGCCGTCGGCTGCCGGCCGGCTGATGCAGGCCGAGTGCGAGGCGCTGGCCAAGGCCCTGGAGACGCCGGAGAAGCCGGTCGTCGCCATCGTCGGCGGGTCCAAGGTCTCGACCAAGCTCGACTTGCTGCAGAACCTGGTCACCAAGGTCGACCGGCTGGTGATCGGCGGCGCCATGGCCAACACGCTGCTGTTCGCACGCGGGGTCGATGTCGGCGCCTCGCTGTGCGAGCGCGACATGGCCGAGACCTGCCGCGAGATCGAGGCCGCGGCCAAGGCCGCCGGCTGTACCCTGATCCTGCCGGTCGATGCGGTGGTTGCCGCCAAGCTGGCTGCAGGCGTGGAGACCGCCACGGTGGCGATCGACCAGGTCCCGTCCGACCGCATGATCCTGGATGTCGGGCCGGCCACGGTGGCCGCCATCAACGCCCAGCTAGCCGAGGCCCGCACGCTGGTCTGGAACGGACCGCTGGGTGCCTTCGAGACGCCGCCCTTCGACGCCGCCACGGTCGCCGTCGCCCGGGAAGCCGCCCGCCTGACGGCCGAAGCCGGCCTGGTCAGCGTCGCCGGTGGCGGCGACACGGTGGCGGCCCTGGCCGCGGCCGGGGTGGAGGAACGGCTGACCTATGTGTCCACCGCCGGCGGCGCCTTCCTGGAATGGCTGGAGGGCCGGTCGCTGCCCGGAGTGGAAGCGCTGCGCCGGCGCTGATCAAAGCAGGCTGAGCTGATCCCCCGCCCGCGGCGGGGGTCGGAAGCGGCTGGTGTCCAGGCGCCAGTCGCGCCGGCCCAGCCCCAGCCGCGCCATGGCCAGGCGGTAGCGCTTGGCCAGCAGGTCGGCATGGACGCCGGTGCCGCGCATGCGCTGGCCCCAGCGGCTGTCGTAGCTCTTGCCGCCGCGCATCTGGCGCACGATCGACATGACATGGGCAGCCCGGCCGGGCACATGCTCGGTCAGCCATTCCTGAAAGAGCTGGTCCAGTTCCAGTGGCAGGCGCAGCACGACATAGCTGGCGGTGGTGGCGCCCGCCGCCACCGACGCCTCGAGGATGCGCTCCAGCTCCCAGTCGTTCAGGGCCGGGATCATCGGGGCGGCCATCACGCCGGCCGGCACGCCCGCCTCGGCCAAGGCACGGATCGTTTCAAGCCGGCGCTCGGGCGTGGCCGCCCGCGGTTCCATCCGGCGCGCCAGGTCGCGATCGAGCGTGGTGACGCTGACGGCGACGGCCGCCAGCCCGCGGGCCGCCATCGGCGCCAGGATGTCGAGGTCGCGCAGCACCAGGGCCGACTTGGTGACGATGGTGACCGGATGCTCGAACGCCGACAGCACCTCCAGGATTTGGCGCGTCACCCGCATCTCGCGCTCGACCGGCTGGTAGGGATCGGTGTTGGTGCCCATGGCGATCGGCTGGCAGCGATAGCGCGGGTTGCGCAGTTCCTTGTCCAGCAGGGATGCCGCCATCGGCTTGGCGAACAGCTTGCTCTCGAAATCCAACCCCGGCGACAGGCCGAGCCAGGCATGGGTCGGCCGCGCGAAGCAGTAGACGCAGCCATGCTCGCAGCCCCGATAGGGGTTGATCGAACGGTCGAAGGGGATATCGGGGGAATCGTTCGTGGTGATGATCTGCCGCGTGGCGTCGACGCCGACCGTGGTCTTCAGCGGCGGCGGCTCGGCGTCGGCACTGCCCCAGCCATCGTCGATGGCGACCCGCCGGGCCGGCTCATACCGGCCGGTGGGGTTGGACACGGCCCCCCGGCCCTTGCGTGCGCGATCGGCGATGGCATCCATGGCCGGCCGATCATCGCGCCCGCATGAGAACATTTCAAGAACATTCGTATTCCTGGGCAAAGGATCGGCACAACGCCCTGGAAACGGGCGCGGTGCTCGGCAATGATGCGCGTCCGCCCTTTCCCGTCCCCCCCGTGGATGGAAGACTAGCCGATGGAAGACAAGCCGATGGACGGCCACCAGAGCACCCGTTTCGACGTCGTCCCGCACCCCGCGCCGACCGCCGCCGACGCGCGCGCGGCCATGGTCGCCAATCCCGGCTTCGGGCGCGTGTTCACCGACCATATGGTGGTCATCAACTATACTGAGGGGCGGGGCTGGCACAGTGCCCGGGTCGAGGCGCGCAAGCCCTTCCTGATCGACCCCGCGAGTGCCGTGCTGCACTACGCGCAGGAGATCTTCGAGGGGCTGAAGGCCTATCGCACGCCCTCGGGCGGCGCCGCCATGTTCCGGCCGGAGGCCAACGCCCGGCGCTTCCATAATTCGGCCGAGCGCATGGCGATGGCGCCCCTGCCCGAATCCCTGTTCCTGGAATCGGTGCGCCAGTTGGTGCAGGTCGACCGCGACTGGATCCCCAGCGCCGATGTCGGCACCCTCTACCTGCGGCCCTTCATGATCGCGAGCGAGACCTTCCTCGGCGTGAAGCCGTCGGCCGAGTACATGTACATGGTCATCGCGTCCTCGGTCGGCTCCTACTTCAAGGGCGGCGGCGACGGCGTGACGGTGTGGGTGTCGCAACACGACACGCGGGCAGCCAGCGGCGGCACGGGTGCGGCCAAGTGCGGCGGCAACTATGCCGCCAGCCTGCGCGCCCAGGCCGAGGCGGTGCGCAACGGCTGCGACCAGGTGGTGTTCCTGGACGCGGTCGAGCGCCGCCGGGTCGAGGAGCTGGGCGGCATGAACGTCTTCTTCGTCTTCCAGGACGGCTCGCTGCTGACCCCGCCGCTGGACGGCACCATCCTGCCCGGCATCACGCGCGACTCCATCATCAAGTTGGCACGGGATGCCGGCATCGCCGTGCGCGAGGGCCAGTACACGCTGGACGAATGGCGAGCCGACGCCGCCAGCGGCAAGCTGCAGGAGGTCTTCGCCTGCGGCACGGCCGCCGTCATCACCCCCATCGGCCGCATCCGCAACCCGGAGGGCGAGTTCGTGGCGGGCGCCGCGGGCACGGCCGGCGGCCCGGTCACCCAGCGCCTGCGCAAGACGCTGGTCGATATCCAGCAGGGCAAAGCGGCCGACCCGCACGGCTGGGTGCACACGGTTTTCTGAGGGATCGGCGGCAGGGGGCAGACACCACGGTCCAGCCCCTTGCATCGCCCCTACCCCTCGCCTTTTGGCCGTTATATGGTTGCCGCCTGCTCAATCATGAGATGGGTCCCGAGGTCATGAAGACAGCGAAGCTGCGCCCCTTCCGGCAAAATCGCTCCCGCGCGGCGCTGCTGGCGATAGCCGCAATGACCGCCGTCGCCGGCCAGGCGCACGCCGCCTCGTGCCAGGACGTGGCCGTGCTCGAGACCCGCATGAGCCTGACCAACACCGGCGAGCGCATGTTCAGCTTCCGGGCGACCGCCAAGGACACCACACGCCCGCTGCACGGCACCGTCACCATCGGCAAGGTCGACCCGCCGCTGCTTCAGCAGTCCCCCTCGCTCAGCGTGGACATCGCCGCCAACGGCCGCATGAGCTGGATGCTGTTCGCCAGGACATCGGACCTCATCACCGCCCTGCCGACCTATCTGCCCGTCTACGACCGGTCGGCCAGCACGGCCGCCTACGAGGTCGGGCTGGAGAACTGCTCGACCAACTAGGGCGCTTCCGGCCCGGCCTTGCGAAAAGGCAGGCGGTCGCCCGCCCTACCCCCGCCTGTCCTCGATGACCTTGGCGTCCGGGGCGATGGCGGGGTGCAGGGCCACCTCGCCCCGCAGCTTGGTCACGGCCTGCAAGGTGTCGGCGATGCGGGACGCCAGGGCGGCACCGCTTCCCGGGGCTTCGCACTCCAGCGTCATCTGGTCCCGCCCGCCCTCGCTCGACACCACCAGCCGGGCGCGTGCGATCTCCGGGTGGCGGCGCACCACCTCGGCCACCTGGGCCGGGTGGACGAACATGCCGCGCACCTTGGTCGTCTGGTCGGCGCGGCCCATCCAGCCCTTGATGCGGGCGTTGGTGCGGCCGCAGGGGCTGGCGCCGGCGAGGATGGCCGACACGTCACCGGTGGCGAACCGGATGAGCGGATAGTCGCGGTTGAAGGTCGTGACGACGACCTCGCCAGGCTCGCCGTCTGGCACCGGGTCGCCGGTGCCCGGCCGCACGATCTCGACGATGACGCCCTCGTCGACGATCATGCCCTCGCGCGCCGTACTCTCATAGGCGATGAGGCCGAGGTCGGCGGTGCCGTAGCATTGCAGGACGGCGACGCCGCGGCCGGCCAGGTCCTGGCGCAGGGCCGGCGGCAGCGCCTCGCCGGAGACCAGCGCCTTGGTCATGGACGAGACGTCGGCGCCCAGCTCGGCCGCCTTTTCCAGGATGATCTTCAGGAAGGAGGGCGTGCCGGAATAGCCGTGCGGGCGCAGGTCGGCGATCGCGCGCACCTGCTGCTCGGTCTGGCCGACGCCGCCCGGAATGACCGCGCAGCCGATGGTGTGGGCGGCCGATTCCAGCATCGCGCCGGCCGGCGTCAGGTGATAGCTGAAGCAGTTGTGCAGCACCTCGCCCGGGCGGAAGCCGGCGGCGTGCAGCGCGCGCGCGAAGCGCCACCAGTCGCGCCCGTGCCCCTCCGGGTCGTAGATCGGGCCGGGCGAGGCGAACAGGCGCGCCAGGCCGGATGACGGCGTGGCATTCAGGCCGCCGAAGGGCGGAACCCGCTGCTGCTGCGCGATCAGGTCGCTCTTGCGGGTGACCGGCAGGGCGGCCAGCGCCGTGCGCGTCGTCACCGACGCCGGGTCGATCCCGGCCAGGCTGTCGGCATAGTAGGGCGCATGGGTGCGAGCATGAGCGACCTGCACCGGCAGGGCCGCCATCAGGGCAGCCTCGCGCGCCTCGGGCGGGCGGGTCTCTAGCTCGTCGAAGAAGGGTCCGATCATCACAGCCAGCGTTTGCGCCGCTTGTAGGATTTCAGGTTCTTGAAGGACTTGCGGTCCTCGCCGCCGCCGCCGCCGAGGTAGAATTCCTTCACGTCCTCGTTCTGGGCGAGTGCGTCAGCCGTTCCGTCCAGCACCACTTTGCCGCGCTCCATGATGTAGCCGTAGCTGGCGACCTGGAGGGCCATGCGGGCGTTCTGTTCCACCAGCAGGATGGTGACGCCGAGGTCGGCGACGAGCTGGCGGATGATGTGGAACACCTCCTGCACCAGGAAGGGGGACAGGCCCATGGAGGGCTCGTCCATCAGGATCAGCTTGGGCTTGGCCATCAGCGCGCGGCCGATCGCCAGCATCTGCTGTTCGCCGCCCGAGAGGTAACCGGCGAGGCCCGTGCGTTCCTTCAGGCGCGGGAAATACTGGTAGACCATGTCGATGTCGGCGGCGATGCGGCCACGATCGGCGCGCGGCCGCGTGAAGGCGCCGAGCCGCAGGTTCTCCAGGCAGGTCATGTCGGCGATGATGCGGCGCCCCTCCATCACCTGGAAGATGCCGCGGCGCACGATCGCCTCCGGCTCCAGCCCCTGGATGGGCTGGCCGTCGAACAGCACCTCGCCGCGGGTGATGGCGCCGTCCTCGGTCTTCAGCAGGCCCGAGATCGCCTTCAGCGTCGTCGACTTGCCGGCACCGTTGGCCCCAAGCAGGGCCACGATCTGCCCCGGCGGCACGGCCAGCGACAGGCCGCGCAGCACGAGGATGACGTCGGCATAGACGACCTCGATATTGTTCACCGCCAGCAGCGGCCGCACCGATGGCACGGCCGCCGCGGGCGGGGACAGGGCGGGCTCGGCCGCGACGCTCATGCCGGCTGGCCCGCCGGTGCCGCGCCTACCAGCCGAGCCATTCCGGCTTGCGCGGCAGGTTGACCACGGTGACCTTCTCCATCTTCACTGCGCCCGACTTGATCAGGTCGTTCAGCGGCGCGTCGGTGGCGGCCGTCACCCGGGCGCGATAGAGCTGCACCTCGGTCGTCGGGCGATGGTCGGTCTTGGTCCAGGTGGACGGCACGCACACGCCCTCCATGCCCTTGGGCACCCAGTCCTTCTTGGCATACATGCCGTCGCGGATCTTGAGGGCCGTGATGCCGCCATTGGCATTGGCCCACTCCATCGCTTCCTTGATGTAGAAGGCGGTGCAGATGCCGGCGATGTAGTGCAGCGGTCGGTAGTTGTCCGCGCCGCCGATCTCGCGCACGGTCTTCATGCCGGGGGCCTCGTCGGTCCACAGCGTGCGGGTGCGCACCGGGATGACGACGCCGTCGGCGGCATTGCCGGCGGCCTTGGCCGCGTTCTCGTCCATGCCCCAGACATTGCCCATGAACTGCACGTCGACGCCGGCGTTCTTGCACGCCTTCAACACCGAGACGTTCGAGCCGGCCGTGTTGCCGAGATAGGCGTAGTTGGCGCCGGACTGCTTCAGCGTCAGGCACTGGGCGGTGTAGTCGCCGGGCGTCAGCGCGAACTGGATCGCCGGCAGCACGTCGAAGCCAAGCTCCTTGGCCAGGTCCTCGGCCGCGGCCTTGGGCGCGTTCGGGTAGGGATGGTTGGCGCCCATGTGGACGTATTTCGGCTTGCCCTGCCCGCCCTTCTTCTTCCAGTCGTCGGCCGCCCAGGTGACCAGCGCGCGCGCCGCGTCGGAATAGGACGGGCCGTAGAAGAAGTTGAAGGGGGCGGCCGCCGTCGACTTCTCGGCCTGGCCGGTCGGGTCGGTCAGCGAGCCGGCATAGGAGCCGGAGATGTAGGGGATCTGGTCCTTGGAGACGAAGGTGATCAGCGCCTCGGTATCGGCCGTGCCCCAGCCGAAGATGGCCACCACCTTGTCGCGGCCGGTCCATTTCTTGTAGGTCGCGATCGAGCGCGGCACCTGGTAGCCGTAGTCGACGGTGTCGAGGTTCACCTGGCGCTTGGCGACGCCGCCATTCTTGTTGATCCAGGCCATGGCATCGGCGACGCCTTCGCCGAACGGCTTGCCCACGTCCGAGGTGGCGCCGCTGTAGTCGGCCAGATGCCCGACATTGATCTTCTGCTGGGCCGCGGCCGGCGCCGCGATCAGGGCTGCCGCCGCGGCGGTCAGCACCATGGGCTTCATGCGCATTGTCGTTCCTCCCGAAGTATTCTCGTTTAGGGCGAGCCTAGTATGAAAAGGGATAGAGCTTCCAGTACGCCTTGACCTGCCGCCAGCGGTGGGCGAGGCCGTCCGGCTCGAACACCAGGAACAGGATGATCGTGACGCCGATCGCCACCTCGCGCAGGTAGGACAGGTTCTCCTTCAGCCCCAGCGCGCGGTCGATGCTGGTGCCGGCGAGCAGGCCGGTCAGCGCGTCCATCACCTCGGGCAGGAGCACCATGAACGCGGTGCCCATCAGCGATCCCATGATCGAGCCCAGCCCGCCGATGATGATCATGCCGAGGAACTGGATCGAGAAGAGGATGGTGAAGCCCTCGACCGACACGAACCCCAGATAGTGGCCGTAGAGGGCGCCGCCGATGCCGGCATAGAAGGACGAGATGCCGAACGACATGGTCCGGTATTTCGTCAGGTTGATGCCCATCATCTCGGCCGAGAGATAATGGTCGCGCACCGCCACCAGGGCCCGGCCGTCGCGCGTGCGCATCAGGTTGGCGGCCGCCAGGTAGAGGGCCACCACATAGGCCAGCACGACGTAGAAGAAGGTGGCGTCGGTGTCGAAGGCGAAGCCGAAGATGGTGAACGGAGCCGCCGGCGCGCCGTGCGTGCCGCCCGAGAACCAGTCGGCCCGGCCGAAGAAATCCTGCAGGATGAACTGCGCGGCCAGTGTCGCGATGGCGAGGTAGAGCCCCTTCAGCCGGGCGGCGGGGATGCCGAACAGCATGCCGACCGCCGTCGCCATCAGGCCCGCCAGCGGGATCGAGAAGAAGACCGGGATGCCGAACTTGTTGTTGAGGAAGGGCGAGGCGAAGGCGCCGAAGCCGAAGAAGGCCGCGTGCCCGATCGAGATTTGCCCGGTGAACCCCACCAGGATGTTGAGGCCGAGTGCGGCGATGCCGAGATAGCCGATCTGGATCAGCAGCGAGAGCTCGTATTTCAGCTCGATTCCGGACGTCTCGGAAATGATCGGCAGCAGGCAAAGCAGCAGCACCCCCGCCAGGCAGAACCAGCGGCTGGCGGCGGTGTCGAAGATGCGGGTGTCCGACGCGTAGTCGGACTTGAAGTCGCCGCAGGGGCGGAAGCCGGGGCTGGCCATGGCCCTACACCCGCTCGATGTCGCGGGTGCCGAACAGCCCGTACGGCTTGATCATCAGGATCACGATCAGCACCCAGAAGGGCACCACCTCGATCAGGTTGCCCCAGTGCAGCCACTGGCTGTCGACGAAGTGGGCCATGTTCTCCAGCACCCCGATGATGACCCCGCCCAGCACGCCGCCGACGATGGAATCGAGCCCGCCCAGGATGACGGCGGGGAACACCTTGATGCCGATGAAGGAGAGCGCCGAGGAGACGCCGTTGACGACGCCGACGACCACGCCCGCCACCGCCGAGACGGCGGCCGAGATGGCCCAGGCCATGGCGAAGACGCTGCGGATCGAGATGCCCAGCGACTGCGCCACCTGCTGGTCGAAGGCAGTCGCTCGCATCGCCAGGCCCATGCGCGTGGCTTTGAAGAAGTAGGCGAAGCCGGCCATGATCCCGACCGACACGACCAGGCTGACGAGATAGACCGTCCGCACCTCCAGCCCGAACACGGCCACGGACTCCCGCTCGAAGATCGGCGGGAAGGGTTGGGCGAAGACGCCGAAAGCCCATTTCATCAGCGCCTGGAAGACGATCGACAGGCCGATCGTCACCATGATGACCGAGATCACCGGCTCGCCGATCATCGGCCGCAGCACGACGACCTGGATCAGGATGCCGAAGATGACCATGAAGACCAGGGTCATCAGGAAGCCCCATATGAAGGGGATCTGATACTTGGTCAGGAAGAACCAGCACACCCAGGCGCCGATCAACACGAACTCGCCCTGGGCGAAGTTCACCACCTGGCTGGCCTTGTAGATCAGCACGAAGCACATGGCGACGACGCCATAGAGCGCGCCGACGATGAGGCCGTTTACCAGGAGCTGAAGAAAGAGGTTCCAGTCCATCCCCGCACGCTCCCGTCAGGCGGCCCGCGCCGTGCTGCTGCCGGCCCCGCTGCCAGCCAGATCGACCACCCGCAGCGTCGTGCGGATTCGCTGCCGGGTGCCATCCTGGAAGGCGATCGTGGTGTCCACCGGCACGGTCGCGGCACCGGCATAGACGGCGTCGATGATGTCGCCGTACTTTTCGTTGATGACGGCGCGGCGCACCTTGCGGGTGCGCGTCAGCTCGCCGTCGTCGGCATCCAGTTCCTTGTAGAGCAGCAGGAACTTCTGGATACGCTGGGCCTCCGGCAGCTTGGCATTGACCGCCGCCACCTCTGCCAGCAGCAGCGCATAGACCTCGTCCTTGGCAGCCAGGTCGCTGTAGGTGGTGAAGGCGATGCGGCGCTTCTCGGCCCATTTCGAGACGGTGGGGAAGCGGATGCAGACGATCGCCGCCAGATGGTCGCGCCCGTCGCCCAGGATCACCGCCTCGGCGACGTAGGGCGAGAATTTCAGCTTGTTCTCGATGTATTGCGGCGAGAAGCGATGGCCCCGGACCGTCGTCGCCATGTCGCGGATGCGGTCGATGACGACGAGGTGGCCCTTGGGGTCGAAATAGCCGGCATCGCCCGTATGCATCCAGCCGTCGCGCAGGTCGGCCAGCGTCGCTTCCTCGTTGCGGTAGTACCCCGCGAACAGGTTCGGGTGGCGGGTGACGATCTCGCCCACGCCCTGCCCGTCCGGCTGGTCGATGCGGATTTCCACGCCCTGGTCGAAGCCGACGCCGACGGTATCGAAATCGACGTCGCCGGCGCGGTGGATGGTGTAGGCGCCCAGCAGCTCGGTCTGGCCGTAGAGTTGGCGCAGCGGCACGCCCAGCGCCTGGAAGAAGCGGAACGTCTCGGGCCCCAGGGCCGAGCCGCCGGTGGCAGCCGATTTCAGGCGCGAGAAGCCGAGCCGGTCGCGCAGCGCGCGGAACAGCACCTGCTCGGCCAGCCAGGAGCGGCCGCCGCCGTCCAGCGCCCGGGCCCCCAGCTTCATGCCGAGATCGAACAGGCGCTGCTTCAGGGGCGAGGCATCCATCATGCGCGCCCGCACGTCGGCCGCCATCGCCTCCCACACCCGCGGGGCGAAAAGGACGAAGGTGGCGCCGACCTCGCGGAAGTCGGCCATCATCGTCTCGGGCTCCTCGACGAAGTTCACCCGCATGCCGCAGACGAGCCATTTCCCGACGGCGTAGATCTGCTCCATGATCCAGGGCAGCGGCAGGACCGAGACATACTCGTCGTCGGCATCCTTGGGATCGGCCGCCAGGTAGGAGCGGCAGTGGCGGATGATGGAGCCGCCCGACAGCATCGCCACCTTGGGGTGGGACGTCGTGCCCGACGTGGTGCAGAGCACGGCCACATCGTCGGCCGCGCCGGCCGCGACCAAGTCTTCGAACCGCCGCGGCTCGGCCGTCGCCCGCGCCCGGCCCGCGGCCAGCAGGTCGGCCAGTGGCAGCAGGCGGGGGTCCTCGTACTTCCGCATGCCGCGCGGGTCGGCATAGACGATGTGGCGCACCGTCGGGATGCGGTCTTCCAGGCCCAGCAGCTTGTCGACCTGTTCCTCGTCCTCGGCCAGGATGACGGCGATGCCGGCATGGGTGATGAGGTAGGCGACCTCGTCTTCCAGCGCATCGCGATAGATGCCGAGGCTCATGGCGCCCAGCGCATGGGTCGCGACCTCGCCCATCACCCAGTCGGGCCGGTTGTCGCCGATGATGCCGACCACCTGGCCGCGGCCGACGCCCAGTCCCTCCAGCCCCAGCGCCGTGTCGCGCGTGCGCGCCAGCACCTCGCCCCAGGCGAGCGCCCGCCAGATGCCGAACTCCTTCTCGCGCATGGCAACGGCGGCGGCATTGGCGGTGCCGTTGTGCAGCAGCAGCTTGGGCAGCGTGTCGCAGCGATCGAAGTCGGCCGGGCTCCAGCTCATCGCCCGGCCTCCGCTTCGGCCGCTTCCACATCCTCGTCGTCGGCCACGCCCAGATAGGCGCGGCGCACCTGCGGATGGGCCATCACCTCGGCCGGCAGACCCAGCGCGATACGGCGGCCGAAATCCAGCACCATGACCCGGTGCGAGATGTCCATGACCACGCCCATGTCGTGCTCGATCATCACCACCGTCATCCCCCACTCCTCGTTGAGGTCGACGATGTAGCGGGCCATGTCCTCCTTCTCTTCGAGGTTCATGCCGGCCATGGGCTCGTCCAGCAGGATCAGCTCGGGCTTCAGGGCGATGGCGCGGGCCAGTTCCACCCGCTTGCGCAGGCCATAGGAAAGCGTGCCGGCCGTGGCCTTGCGGACGTGCTGGATCTCCAGGAAGTCGATGATCTCCTCGACCTCGCGGCGATGGGCCAGCTCCTCCTTCTGCGCGCCGCCCAGCCAGTAGAGGGCGCCCGACAGCACGTTCGAGCGCAAGAGGTGGTGGCGCCCGACCATGATGTTGTCGAGCACGCTCATATGGCCGAAGAGCGCGAGATTCTGGAAGGTTCGGCCGATGCCGATGGTAGCGCGGTGGTTGGGCGAGAGCTGGGTGACATCGCGCCCCTGGAAGCGGATCGTCCCCTTCTGCGGCCGGTAGCGGCCGGAGATGCAGTTCAGCATCGAGGTCTTGCCGGCCCCGTTCGGGCCGATGATGGCGAACAGCTCGCCCTTGGCGACGCCGAAGCCGACCTCGGTCAGCGCGCGCACGCCGCCGAAGGCGAGGCTGATGTCCTCGACCGTCAGGATCTGCGCGGGTGGCGTGATGATCGTATCGCCCAAGCGGGCACCCCTCCCCCGGCGGCGGGCGCTCTGCTGTTCGACTCGTCGGCACCCTTCCGCTGCGACATAGAGCTATCCGGCTGCCGGGGCCAAGGCAACACCGCCGATGGGAGCGCCGGTTTCAGCCGACGGAAATCAATATCTGCGTATGCCCGCATCCATCGGGCGAGCCGGTGTTCCCTTGAACTCCGGCAGGTCTTCATCCAGCCCGATGGATTGGAATCGCCGTGCGATCCGAGCCGCTATGTGTTCCGATGCCGGCGGCTCGATGCGTACGGCATCGCCCAGAACTTCCCGGACGGTGGCCTCCAGGCTCTGGCCACGGCTTTGCGCGAGAGCGCGCAGCCTTTCCATCACATCCTGGTCGATATCCCCCACCGTAAGTTGGGCCATGCCGGCATCGCCATCGATTTTGCAGCTACGATGGCAACGCCGGACACGGTTCGCAATCGCTCAGTAGCGATAGTGCTCCGGCTTGTAGGGGCCGGCATCCTTCACGCCGATATAGTCGGCCTGGGCGGCGGACAGCTTGGTCAGGCGGGCGCCCAGCTTGTCGAGATGGAGGGCGGCCACCTTCTCGTCCAGGTGCTTGGGCAGGACGTAGACCTGCCGCTCGTAGCGGCCGACATTGTTCCAGAGCTCGATCTGCGCCAGCACCTGGTTGGTGAAGGACGCGCTCATCACGAAGCTCGGGTGGCCGGTGGCGCAGCCGAGATTGACCAGGCGGCCCTTGGCCAGGACGATCAGGCGCTTGCCGTCGGGGAAGACCACCTCGTCGACCTGCGGCTTCACCTCGTCCCAGGTGTAGTTGGAGAGGGACGCGATCTGGATCTCGCTGTCGAAGTGGCCGATGTTGCAGACGATCGCCCGGTCCTTCATCTGCCGCATATGGTCGAGCGTGATGACGTCGATGTTGCCGGTCGCGGTGACGAAGATGTCACCCATGGACGCGGCATCGTCCATCGTCACCACCTGGTAGCCTTCCATCGCCGCCTGCAAGGCGCAGATCGGGTCGATCTCGGTCACCATGACGCGGGCGCCCTGGCTGCGCAGCGAGGCGGCCGAGCCCTTGCCGACATCGCCATAGCCGGCGACGACGGCGATCTTGCCAGCCAGCATCACGTCGGTCGCGCGCTTGATGCCGTCGACCAGGCTCTCGCGCACACCATAGAGGTTGTCGAACTTCGACTTGGTGACGCTGTCGTTGACGTTGATCGCCGGGATCTTGAGCGTGCCCTTGCGCGCCATCTCGTAGAGGCGGTGGACGCCGGTCGTCGTCTCCTCGGACACGCCCTTCACGTCGGCCAGCAGTTCCGGATAGCGCTCGTGCATGATGATGGTCATGTCGCCGCCGTCATCCAGCAGCATGTTCGGGCGCCAGCCCGGCTTGCCGTCGATGTCCGGGCCCTTGATCGTCTGCTCGATGCACCAGTCGTATTCTTCCTCGGTCTCGCCCTTCCAGGCGAACACGGGGACGCCGACGGCGGCGATCGCGGCCGCGGCCTGGTCCTGGGTCGAGAAGATGTTGCACGAGCTCCAGCGCACCGAGGCGCCGAGATGGACCAGCGTCTCGATCAGGACGGCGGTCTGGATGGTCATGTGCAGGCAGCCGGCGACGCGCGCGCCCTTCAGCGGCTGCGACTTACCGAACTCGGCGCGCAGCGCCATCAGGCCCGGCATCTCCGTCTCGGCGATGGCGATTTCCTTGCGGCCCCAGTCGGCGAGGCCGATGTCCTTAACCTTGAAGTCGGGCGAAGCGGCAGCGGCCATGGATAGATCCCCTCGGGAAGGTAGGTATCCCCCCGAATAGCAACGGCCGCCGCGCGACGCAACAAGAAATAAAGATATCTTTATGTCATGGCGCTCAGCGCGGCGACGGCGCCTCCAGCCGGCGGAGCAGTTCCGGCGTCGCCAGCCCGTCCTGGGCGATGCCCTCGTCGCGCTGGAAACGGCGGATGGCATCGGCGGTGCGCTCGCCGAAGCTGCCGTCGGCCGCCCCCGGCTTGTAGCCGCGCGCGGTCAACAGGCGCTGCAGGTCGGCCACCAGGGCCGGGTCGGCGCTGCCGATCGGGCGCTGGCGGGCCTGGTTCAGGTCCTGCGGCGGCAGGCGCCGGGCGATCTGCTCCATCCGCTCCTTGGCGTCGCCATCGCCGGATTCCAGCGCGCGGGCGTACCAGCGATAGGCCTCCAGGTCATCGACCGCGCCCGTCAGGCCGCGCTCGTGCAGCACGCCCAGATTGTAGGCGGCCTTGGCAAAGCCCTGGTCGGCGGCGCGGCGGAACCAGGTAGCGGCCGCCGGATAGTCCTGCGGCAGGCCGCGGCCCTCGGCCAGGACGATGCCCAGATTGTACTGCGCGCCGGGATGCCCCTGCTCGGCCGCGGCGCGATAGAGGCGGGCGGCCTCCGGCAGGTTGGCGGCGACGCCCAGGCCGCGCTCGGTCAGGACCGCCAGGTTGAACTGGGCATTGGCCATGCCCGAGGCGGCCGCGCGGCCGAACCACTTGGCGGCGGCGGCATAGTCGCGCGGCACGCCGCGGCCGTCGGCATAGAGCACGCCCAGGTCGTGCTGGGCCGTGGGGTCGTTCTTCTCGGCCTTCTCGCGGAAGGTGGCGGCGGCCAGGGCGGCGGCCGAATCCGGAACGGAGTTCGGCAGGGTGGAGTTGCCGGGCGTGCCCAGCGACGGCGCCACGCCGGGCGCTGCCCGGCCGGCGGCCTGCTGCTGGGCGGCGGGCGGCTGACCTGCGATCTGCACCGTGGTGCCGCTGGAGCCATCGCCGCCCGACGGCCGCATGAGCCAGATCCCGGCCAGGAGGACGAGGACCACGGCCGCTGCCCCGACCAGCACGGTGCGCCGGCCCTGGACGCGGTGATGCACCAGCGGGTGGGACGCGATGCGCCGGCGCACCTGGTCGAGATGCGGGGCGATGCGTGGCCCGAAGCGGCCGGCGGCGCCGCGCACGCGCCCGCCCATCCGGCCGGCCGTCGCCCCGGTCATATTGCGCAATCCTTCGAGGGCGGCGCCGACATTGCCGATGCCGCCGCCGGTGCTGCGCGGGGCCGGTCGTGGGGCCGGGGGCCTGACCGGCTGGACCGGCAGGTCGACCTCCACCGGCAGCGCCTGGCGCGCGCCCTGGATGACGCGAAGGTCGAGCCAGTCGGCCGGGCTGAGGCGCACCGTGCCGGCCGCCGCCTCGACCAGCGCCCGCGTCGCCGGATCGAGCCGGAGGAGAAGCTGCGTCGCCGTGCTGGCGGTCGTCATCGTCCCGTCCTCCGGAAACCGAGTAGGATTCCGACTCGTGCTATATGAAGGACATCAGCGGGGGGCATTGTTGGATCCATGGGCGACAAGATTGCACTGATCACGGGCATCACGGGCCAGGACGGCGGTTACCTGGCGGAGCTGCTGCTGGCCAAGGGCTATGTGGTCCATGGCGTCCGGCGTCGGTCGTCGTCGTTCAACAGCGGGCGAATCGACCATCTCTACCGTGATCCCCACGAGTCGGGGGTTCGCTTCTTCCTGCATTACGGCGACCAGACCGACTCCAGCAACCTCATCCGCCTGGTGCAGGAAACCCGCCCGGACGAAATCTACAACCTGGCCGCCCAGAGCCATGTCGGCGTCAGCTTCGAGACGCCGGAATATACCGGCAACGCCGATGGCCTGGGCACGCTGCGGCTGCTGGAGGCGGTGCGCCTGCTCGGCCGCACCCAGGATTGCCGATTCTATCAGGCTTCCACCTCGGAACTCTATGGCGACATCCAGGTGTGGCCGCAGAACGAGCTGACGCCGTTCCGCCCGCGCAGCCCCTATGGCGTGGCCAAGCTGTACGCCTATTGGATCACCGTGAACTATCGCGAGGCCTGGGGCCTGCACGCCTCGAACGGCATCCTTTTCAACCATGAGAGCCCGACTCGCGGCGAGACCTTCGTCACCCGCAAGATCACCCGCGCCGTCGCCGCCATCGCCACCGGCCGCCAGGATGCGCTCTATCTCGGCAACCTCGACGCCATCCGCGACTGGGGCCATGCACGCGACTATGTCGAGGGGATGTGGCGGATGCTGCAGCAGCCGACGCCGGACGACTATGTGCTGGCGACCGGCGAGGAGAACAGCGTCCGCGGCTTCGTCGAGGCGGCCTTCGCCGAGGTCGGCACCCGCATCGAGTGGAAGGGCTCTGGCGTCGAGGAGACCGGCCTCGATGCCGCCACCGGCCGCACCCTGGTGCGCATCGACCCCGGCTATTTCCGCCCGACCGAGGTGCCGCGCCTGATCGGCGACGCCAGCAAGGCGCGCGAGCGGCTGGGTTGGGAGCCCAAGATCAAGTTCAAGGAGCTGGTGCAGGAGATGGTGCAGTCCGACCTGGCGCGGATCGGCGCCGGACGGGATGGCGGCCATAGCTGAGCTGCCCTACCGGTTGGCCGGGCGGCGCGTCTGGGTTGCCGGCCATCGCGGGATGGTCGGCAGCGCGCTCGTCCGCCGCCTGCAAGGCACGGGTTGCGAGGTCCTGACGGTCGGCCGCGATACGCTAGACCTGCGCCGGCAGGAGCCGGTCGAGCGCTGGCTGGCCGAGACGCGCCCCGATGCCGTGATCCTCGCCGCCGGCACGGTGGGCGGCATCCTCGCCAATGATTCCCGGCCGGTCGACTTCCTCTACGACAACATCGCCATCGCCCAGAATGTCGTCGACGCATCCTGGCGGGCCGGCGTGACCAAGCTGCTGTCGCTCGGGTCGACATGCATCTATCCGCGCACCGCGCCCGTGCCGACGCGCGAGGATGCGTTGCTGACCGGGCCGCTGGAGCCGACCAACGAGTGGTACGCGATCGCCAAGATCGCCGGCATCAAGCTGTGCCAGGCCTATCGCCGGCAGCATGGCTGCGACTTCATCTCGGCCATGCCGACCAACCTCTACGGCCCGGGCGACAACTTCGACCTCGCCAGCAGCCATGTCGTGCCCGCCCTGATGCGCAAGTTCGCGGCTGCGGCGGAGCATGGCGGCCCGGTCGAGATCTGGGGCAGCGGCCGGCCGCGCCGCGAATTCCTGCATGTCGACGACTGCGCGGATGCCTGCATCCACTTGCTGCAGCACTATTCTGACGACAGCCACGTCAATGTCGGCACCGGCTCCGATATCTCGATCGGGGAGCTGGCCGGCATTATCGCCGAGGTCGTGGGCTATCGGGGCGAATTGCGCTTCGACGCGAGCAAGCCGGACGGCGCACCGCATCGCCGGCTCGACAGCAGCCTGCTGGCCGGTCTCGGCTGGCAACCGCGCTACGATCTTCGCCGGGGGCTGGTGGAAACCTATGACTGGTTCCGGCAGGCGGCCGGCCAGCGCCGTGGCGGCTGATCACGGAACGGTCATCGGCCGGTCACCGTGGAGTGAGCGAGCGTGATTCGCCCCGGCGCGGGTCGGGGACTACCTTCTGGTCATGAGGACGGCGCGGGGATGGACCGGGTCGCCCACCTAGATTGGCCAGCCGGCCAGATTGACCAGGAGGTTCCCATGACCAAGCTCATTTCCGCCGCTGCCATCGCTTCGCTGATCGCCTTCGGTGCCGTCGCTTCCCCCCTGTCGCTCGATGCCGGCAAGTTCGGCATGAACCAGGATGACGGCAAGTACGGCCAGTTGCTCGACGAGGGCAAGTTCGGCGCCAACGCCGACGAGGGCAAGTTCGGCGCGAATGCCGACGAAGGCAAGTACGGCCGCAACATGGACGAGGGCAAGTACGGCCGCAACCTCGACGACGGCAAGTTCGGCCAGTCGGTCGACGCCGACCAGAAGCTCGGCCGCTAAGCCTCTACGGCCGGCACCAGGCGCTCCCCCTCGCCTCCGAGCGGTTCCCCCCGGCCGCTCGGGCCGGCCGCCTCCCGACGAGATCTCCCTCCTTGACCTTGGCCGCGGCGCAATCCGCGGCCTTTTCTTTGTTCAGCGGGCTGTCAGCGCGAGCGCCGCAGATACTCGACCAGCGCCGCCAGCTTCGGTGCCAGGTTCCGACGGCTGGGGTAGAAGAGATAGAAGCCGGCGAAGTGGGGACAGAACGCTTCCAGGACCGGCACGAGTTCGCCCTGGTCGATGGCCGGGCGGAAGCTCTCTTCCATGCCGAAGGTGATGCCCGCGCCCGCCACGGCCAGCTTGATCATCAATGCCATGTCGTTCGTCGTGACTGCCGGCGCGACATGCACGCTGAATTCCCGGCCGTGCTCGGCGAACTCCCAGCGATAGGGCGCGACCCTGGGGGCCGGGCGCCAACCGATGCAGCGGTGGCCGGGCAGCTCGCGCGGGTGGGCGGGCACGCCCATCCGGTTGCGATAGGCCGGCGCGCAGACGGCAAGCTGCCGCTCCGCTCCGGCGACGGGGACCGCGATCATGTCCTGCTCGATCACCTCGCCCAGGCGAACGCCCGCATCGTACCCCTCGGCCACGATGTCGAAGGCCTCGTCGGTCACGGTGACGTCGAGCTGGATGCCCGGGTTGGCCGCGACGAACCCCGCCAGGAACGGGCCTGCCAGAAAGCGCTCGGCGATGGACGAGACGGCCAGCCGCAGCTGCCCGCGCGGCTGGCCGAGCAGATTTCCGGTCGCCTCGACGGCGGCCCGCATGTCGGCGATGGCGGGCGCCGCCTCGGCATGCAGGCGCGCGCCCGCCTCGGTCAGGCTGACGCTGCGCGTGGTGCGCTGGACGAGCGCTATTCCCACCCGCTCTTCCAGCCGCCGGATCGTCTGGCTGACAGCCGACCGCGTGACGCCGAGCCGGTCGGCCGCAGCGCGGAAGCTCCGCTCCTCGGCCACCAGAACGAAGACCGCGAGCGCGTTGAGATCGGGCTCCATTGGTTAGATATACTTTCCAGGTCGTAAACAAATAGTCGGCTTATCACGACAATGACCCAGACCCATCTTGCGGGCAACGATCAACGCAAGACGGGAGATTCGGAGCATGTCCCTCGACAAGGTCATCCTCATCACCGGTGCCTCCAGCGGCATCGGCGCGGGCATTGCCCGTGAACTGGGTCGAGCCGGCGCCAGGCTGATGCTGGGCGCCCGCCGCACCGATCGGCTGGAGACGCTGGCCGCCGAGATCAACGCGCTGGGCGGGCAGGCGTTGACGCGCCGCCTGGACGTGACCGACCGCGCCGATGTCGCCGCCTTTGCCGAGGCGGCCCGGCAGGCCTGGGGCCGGGTCGACGTGCTCGTCAACAATGCCGGCGTCATGCCGCTGTCCCGGATGGCCGTGCTGAAGGTCGAAGAGTGGGACCGCATGGTCGACGTCAACGTCAAGGGCGTACTCTACGGCATCGCGGCCGTGCTGCCCGATATGACGGCCCGCGGCGCCGGCCATGTCATCAACATCGCGTCGATCGGCGCGCTGTCGGTCGTGCCGACGGCGGCCGTCTACTGCGCGACCAAGCATGCGGTGCGCGCGATCTCCGAGGGGCTGCGGCAGGAGAACGATCGCATCCGCGTCACCTGCATCCATCCGGGCGTGGTCGAGAGCGAACTCGCCGACACGATCACCGACCCGGAGGCCGCCGCGGCCATGCAATCCTATCGCGCCGTCGCATTGCAGCCGGATGCCATCGGCCGCGCCGTGCATTTCGCCATTGCGCAGCCGGACGATGTCGACGTCAGCGAGATCGTCGTCCGACCGACAGCCAGCCGCTAGGGAGGAAGCGATGAACATCCGAATTCCCACGACCGGCGCCATGCTCCTGGCGGCCGTTGCCGCCGGGCCAGTCCCGGCCGCCTCGCAGACGACGGAGGAGCGTCTCCGGCGCGGCGATGCCGTCGTCCGGAGCCTGAACAACGGCCTGCCGCAACCCACGCTGGAGCGCATGCGCCAGGAATTCCCATTCCTGGCCGATGCGACCCAGGGCTATGCGCTGGGTGAGGTGTGGTCAAGGCCGGGCCTCGACGGCCGGACCCGCCAGCTTGCGGCCGTGGCCGCGTTCGCCGCGATCGGCGAGACCACCTTCATGAAGGTCCATGCCGGCTACGCCCTCAACATCGGCGTCTCCGCCGACGAACTGAAGGAGATCATCTACATGGTGACGGTGCCGGCGGGCTTTCCCCGGGCGATCGCCGCTTCGCAGGCCCTGTCCGCGCTGTTGGCCGAACGCGCCAGCGCCCCCGACGGCCAGACTTCACCCGACGGCCAGCACCCGGATGCCACGCGATGAGAACGATCCGGAAGCTCGCCGTCGCCGCCCTCCTTCTGGGTGCCGCCGTTTCACCCGCGCAGCAGAGCGTTGCCCAGATGACCACCACGCCGCCCGCCGCCGAGACCGCAAGCCACCCCTATGCCGGCATGTGGGTGACAGCCGACGGCCACATCCGCCACCACCTGCTGCCCAACGGCCGCTACGACGAGGCGCGCGGCAGCCGGGAAAGCGCCTATCGCGGCCGCTACGCGGTGCGCGGCAACCACATCGACTATTGGGACGATACCGGCTTCACCGCCGATGGCACGTTCATCGACGGCGTGCTGCATCATGGCGGCATGATCTTCCGCCGCCGCGAATAGCCGGAGCCGTCAGGGCTCCGCCGGCGGCCGGGTGGCCGCGATCCGGTCCAGCACGAGGTCGGCCACCATGCGGTAGCCGATCTCGGCGAAATGGGCGCCGTCATCGGCCCGCAGCCGGCGCGGCCCCCGGCCGGCGTCAGGCAGGTAGGCCATATAGGCGCCATCGGGGGCCGCGATGGCCGAGGCGATCGCGATCCAGTGCTCGCCCCGGGCCGCCACCCGCTCCTGCTGCAACTGGTTGATCGCCTGCATGCCGCGATTGTTCGTCTCGTCGCGGAGCACCGGCAGCGCCACCCAGTAGACCGGGATGCGCGCCGCCTTGGCGACGTCGATCAGTTCGTCGATGCGGGTGGCATAGAGGCGCGCCCAGTCGGCGGTATTGAAGTCGTGCCGCCGCCGCGTGTCGGGATCGACGATCGCGCGGAAATCGTTCAGCCCCATCCACATCACCACCGCGTCGAGGCGGCGCTCGGCGACCATGCCCTCGAGCTTCGTCTTCCAGTTCAGGTCGTGATAGCGGGTGAAGCCTGTCGACTGCACGCCGGCAGCGACCACGGTCATCTGGCCCACCTGCCGCGCCTTCACCGACAGGGAACTGCCCAGGCCCTGGGCAAGCGAGTCGCCGATCACGGCCACGCGCAGGGGGCGCTGGGGGGCTTCGACCTCGGCGGACCAGGCCGCACCAGCCCGGATGGACACCAGCGCGGCGGCGATGGAGATGGCGAGCGCACCCAGCGCCCGTCTGCGGCTGACGACCATGGCCCCCCTCAGTTTCGGCTGGACACCCGGTCCCGCCCGTCCGAAACAATACCACCCTGCATGATCCGATCGAAGGCCATCGCCCGCAGAGCCCGGGCCGTGGCGGCCGTCATGGCCGCCCTCGTCACCCTGGGAGGCTGCAGCAGCAGCGAGTCGGCGACGATCGCCCCGACGGCCACCGGCACGGTCGCTGCCGTCGGCGGCGGCCCGTGCGGCACCGGCCGGGCGGACCCGCTGCGGCTGGAGCCGCTGGCACCGGCCCGGCCGGCCGCCGCCCGGCCGACCTACGGCCGCGAGCCCCTGGGGAGCTTCTACGACGCGCTGACCATGCTGGAGCGACGGCAAACGAGCGAGCCGGTTTCCGTCCTGATCCTGGGCGACAGCCACATGGCCGGCCACTTCTTCGCCGGCCGCGTGCGCGAGAAGCTGCAGGCCCGCTTCGGGTCGGCCGGGCCGGGGGCGATCCCGGGGCGGGCCACCCATCGCGCCTATCGCAATCCCCTGGCCGAGGTGCAGCAGGCCGGCAACTGGGCCGGTGTCAACAGCCTGCGCCCGACCACGCCCGGCCCGTTCGGCCTCAGCTTCTATCGCCTGCGTGCCGAGGAGGCCGGATCGACCTTGGTCGCCGCGGCAACCGAGCCCGCCGGCTTCGACCGGTTGACGGCATCGGTCGTGCGCCTGCCGGACGGCGGCGGGCTGCGGGTCTCGGCCAACGGTTGTGTGCTCGGATCGGTCGCGACCGCCGGCGATGGCACGGTCGCCCTGGTGGCCGACCTCCCGCGCGGCACGACCGAGGTGAGCATCGAAACGACCGGCGGCCCGGTGGAGCTGATCGGCTGGCGGCTGACCCGCGGGCGCGGCCTGCTGGTCGAGAACCATGGGGTGAACGGCGCCCAGCTTGCCATGCTGTCCCATGTCGAGCCGGAGATCCTGGCGGCCGAGTTGCGGCGACGCGACCCCGCCCTGATCGTGCTGGCCTTCGGCACCAACGAGGCCTTCGCGGCCGACTTCTCCGAGAGCCGCTACCGCGCGCTGGTGACAGAGCGGGTGGATGCGCTGCGCCGGGCCGTTCCCCGCGCCTCGATCCTGATCGTCGGCCCGCCCGATTCGGCAGTGCCCAGTCGCGCGCCCGCCCCCGCCCGCGGCCGCAAGCCGGTCGGCTGCCGCTGGCAGGAACCGCCGAGCCTGGCCCCGGTGAAGGCCGCCCTGCGCCAGGCGGCCGCCGAGCTGGGCGTCGCCTACTGGGACTGGTCGAAGCTGACGCGGGGCGCCTGCGGGGTCGACGCCATGACGAAGCGGACACCGCCCCTGGCCCAGGCCGACCACGTCCACTTCACGGCCGATGGCTATGTGGAGGCGGCCGACCAGTTCGCCCGCTTCCTGACCGACGGCTACGCGCGGCGTCGCAAGACCTCCTGACCAGACCGCCCGAGACCGGCCGCCGCCGCCCATGCTGTTCCCCACGACGCAGTTCCTGGTCTTCTTCTGCGTCGTGTTCGCCCTGCATTGGCGGCTGGTGGCCTGGCCGCGCCTCGACAAGGCGATGCTGCTGGCGGCGAGCTGGTTCTTCTATGCCTGCTGGGACCCGCGCTTCCTGCTGCTGCTGGCCTTCAGCGCCGGCAATTCATGGATCGCCGGCCGGCTGCTGGACAGGCTGCCGCCGGGCCAGGGACACCGGGCCGTCACCGCCGCTTCGGTCGGCCTGCACCTGCTGACGCTGGGCTTCTTCAAGTACTATGCCTTCTTCGTGCCGGAGCTGCTGGCGCTGGCCGGCGGCCACGGCATCGACCTGCCCCTGCCGCTGCTGGAGATCGTGCTGCCGGTCGGCATCTCGTTCTTCACCTTCCAGGGCATCTCCTACGTCGTCGACGTGGCCCGCGGCGACGCCCGGGCGGCGCGCGACCCGCTCGACGTCTTCCTCTACATCTCGTTCTTCCCGCACCTGGTGGCCGGCCCGATCGTGCGCGCGGCCAACTTCCTGCCGCAGCTGGCAGCACCCTTGTCGCGCGACCGGGTGCCGCTGGTGATGGCCGGGCTGCTGATCCTGGGCGGGCTGTTCAAGAAGATGGTCATCGCCAACGGCCTGGCGACCGGGCTCGTCGACCCGGTCTTTGCCGATCCGGCCGCCCATGGCGCGCTTGACCTGTGGCTGGCGACCTATGGCTACGCGATCCAGATCTACTGCGACTTCTCGGCCTATTCGGACATCGCCATCGGCGTCGCCGCCCTGCTCGGCTTTCACTTCCCGCGCAATTTCGACCAGCCTTACCGTGCCCGCTCGCTGGCGGAGTTCTGGCGGCGCTGGCACATCTCGCTCTCCAGCTTCCTGCGCGACTATCTCTACCGGCCGCTGGGCGGCAACCGGCGCGGGCCGCGGCGGACGATGGCAAACCTTCTCATCGTCATGCTGCTGGGCGGACTGTGGCACGGGGCCGCGTGGACGTTCGTGCTGTGGGGCCTGCTGCACGGGCTGGTCCTGGCGCTGGAGCGGCTGATCGGCTGGAAGGGGGCGGAGGGCTGGCGCGGCGTCCTGGCGGCAGTGATCGTCTTCCACGTCGTCTGCGCCGGCTGGGTGCTTTTCCGCAGCCCCGATGTCGCTGCGGCGGGCCAGGTCTTCGCGGGTCTTTTCGGCGGCGGCTGGAGTGCCGGGCGGGCGACGCCCTTCGCCGTCGGGCTGATCGCGCTGGGCCTGGCGCTGCACTGGCTGCCCGCCGGCTGGCTCAGCCAGGTGGAGCGGGCCCTGGCCGGCTGGCCCGCCTGGGCCTTCGGTCTGGCGGCCGGCGTCTGCCTGGTCGCGATCGACGCGGCCGGGCCAGACGGTGTCGCCCCCTTCATCTATTTCCGCTTCTGAGGAAGGAGCCCGATGCGCCAGCCCTGGCTAGAGGCCGCCGACCCGCCGCCCGGTTCGGTACCCGATCTCTTCACCCGCAACAGCCCGGTCCGCAGCGCCGGCAAGGCCGGTATCGCCGTGGCGGTCGCCGTGGTCGTGCTGATCCTCGGCACCACGACCGAGCAGGCCAAGGCCGTCTGGGATCTGCCCAACTGGCCGGGTGCCGACCTGCTGACCGCCGCCGTCGAGCACCTGGACGGGGCAGCCCGGGCGATCGGCCTCGACCGGCCGCACGCCGCCCTGCGCGCGCTCGTCCGCCGGCTGGAGGAAGCGCGCTTCGACTGAGCGGCGCCTACAGGGCCGGGGCGGTGGCGCCCCCGGCGCGATAGGCGATCCAGCCCGACCGTCGCAGGTCGCAGGCCGGGCACCCGCCGCAGCCATAGCCCCAGTCATGGCGCTGCGTGCGGTCGCCCAGGTAGCAGCTCACCGTTTCCTCGACGATCGCCTCGACCAGGGCCGGCCCGCCCAGCCCCTCGGCCAGGCGCCAGGTCGCCGCCTTGTCGCGCCACATCAGCGGCGTGTGGAGCGTGACCCGCCGGTCCATGCCGAGCGTGAGCGCCACCTGCAATGCCTTCAGCGTGTCGTCGCGACAGTCGGGATAGCCGGAATAGTCGGTTTCGCACATGCCGCCCACCAGGTGGCGAATGCCGCGGCGATAGGCGAGTGCTGCCGCATAGGTGAAGAACAGCAGGTTGCGGCCCGGCACGAAGGTGCTGGGCAGGCCGGCCGCGTTCACCGTGATCTCGGCCTCGCGGGTCAGTGCCGTCTCGCTGATGCGGCCCAGCGTCGTCAGGTCGAGCAGATGGTCGTCGCCCAGCCGGGCGGCCCAGGCGGGATTGAGGCCAGCGAAGCCGTCGCGCAGGCGCGGCCGGCAGTCGAGTTCCACCCGGTGGCGCTGGCCATAGTCGAACCCCACCGTCTCCACCCGCCCGAAGCGGTCGAGCGCCCAAGCGAGGCAGGTGGCGGAATCCTGGCCGCCGGAGAGGAGGACGAGGGCGGGTTCGGCGGCGAGCGACATCTGGACACCCGGGAGCGACATGGCGGAACTGTGCTTGCGCATAGCATACCACGTGCCGCCCTTGCCCCCGCCGCGACGGCCGACTAGTTTGCCGGCCGACCCGCCGAACGGCGATCGTTGGGGCGTAGCCAAGTGGTAAGGCAGCGGATTTTGATTCCGCCATTCCCAGGTTCGAATCCTGGCGCCCCAGCCAATCCATCCCCACGAGTGAACCACCCACGCAGCAGGTGCGACCAAGGCCACGCGCAAGGGCTATTGTCGCGCATCGTGGCAGGGTGGGGTTCCGATGGAATGGATCGTTCTGGGCGCAGTCGTTCTCGTCATCCTCTATGTGGTCGTCGTCTACAACCGGCTCGTCGCCCTGCGGCAGACCACCAACCAGGCCTGGGCCGACGTCGATGTGCAGCTGAAGCAGCGCCACGACCTGGTCCCCAACCTGGTGGAGACGGTGAAGGGCTATGCCGGGCATGAGCGCCAGACGCTGGAACAGGTGGTGGCCGCCCGCAACGCCGCTGTCGCCGCCCATGGCCCGGCCGAGGCCGGACAGGCCGAGGCAGCACTGTCGGGCGCGCTCGGCCGGATGTTCGCGCTGGCCGAATCCTACCCCGACCTGAAGGCCGCGACCAACTTCCTGGAGTTGCAGCGCGACCTGTCGGACCTGGAGAACCGCATCGCGGCGGCCCGCCGCTTCTTCAACAATGCGGTGTCGGAGTTCAATGCGGCGATCGAGCAGATCCCGGCCGTCTTCTTCGCCGGCATCGCCGGCTTCCGTGCGCGCACCTTCTTCGAGCTGGGGGCGGACGAGCGACGGCAGGTGGAGACCGCGCCCAAGGTCGCGTTCTGACCGCCGGCCGAGCCGGACGGGAGGCCAGCCATGATCGGCACGATCGGACTGAAAACCCACCTGTGGAACAACGCGGCCAGGTCGATCCTGCTGCTGGCGGGGTTCCCGCTGCTGCTGCTGCTGATCGCCTATGCCATCGCCCTGCTCATCGAGGCCGGCAGCAGCCCCAGCGTCGCCGAGGGGCTGGCGGCCGCCGGCCGCCGGCTGCCGGTGCTGGCGCCGATCGCGGTGGCGGCCGCACTCGCCTGGTTTGCGGTCGCCTGGTTCGCCAATGCCCGGCTGGTGACGGCGATGACGGGCGCGCGCATGGTGACCCGGCGCGACGAGCCGCGGCTGCATGCCCTGCTGGAGACTCTGTGCATCGCCCGCGGCCTGCCGATGCCGCGGCTCGGCATCATCGAGACCGACGCACTCAACGCCTATGCCGCCGGCGTCACCCAGGCCCAGCAGGTGATCGTCGTCACCCGCGGCCTCCTGACCGCCCTCGACGAGGCGGAGGTCGAGGCGGTGCTGGCCCATGAGCTGAGCCATATCCGCCATGGCGACGTCCGCATGCTGATGGTGGCGACCGTCTTCGTCGGCATCATCTCGCTGCTGGCCGACCTGGTCAGCCGCGGCTGGCGGCACGTGCCGACCGGCCCGACCGGCGGCACCCGCAGCCGCAGCGGCAGTTCGGGCGGCAGCGGTTCCGGCGGCTCCAGTTCCAGCAGCCGCAAGGGCAATGCAGGTGCCGCCATCGTCCTGGTGCTGATCGCGGTCGCCTGCATCTTCGCCGCGCGCATGCTGGCGGTCGCCATCCGCTTCGCCCTGTCGCGCCGGCGGGAGTTCATGGCGGATGCCGGCGCGGTCGAGCTGACCCGCGACCCCGACGCCATGATCGCGGCCCTGCGCAAGATCGAGGGCCGGTCGGCGGTGGCGGGCGTGCCCGACGATCTGCGCGCCATGTTCATCGACGACGGGGCCGCGACCGGCTTCTTCCAGCGGCTGACCGCCACCCACCCTTCGATCGGCGAGCGGGTGGCAGCCCTGGTCGCCTTTGCCGGCGGGCGCGACCCGGGCCCGCGACCGGCCGCCGATCCCCTCGCGGCCACCACGATCCTGAAATCGAGCGCGGCTTAGGATAGAAAAGACGGGATCGGCCGCCCGCAGTCGCGTCGGCCCGAGCCATGCGACGACGGAGACGAGTGGCCTTCCCCCCGTGACCTTGCCGCCCGAACAGCCAGCGCCACCATCCAGGACCTCCCGTCGCGACCGGGTGACGGTCGAGCTGAGCGCGGCCATCGTCGCGGCCTCGCCCGCCGGGCCATCGGTGCTGGCCGTCCGCCGGCGCAAGGGCGGGCCGGCGGGCCTGCCATCCGGCCCGCTGGAGGCCGCCCACCGAACCCTGGAGGCCGGGCTGCGACGCTGGGTCGAGGACCAGACGCGCCAGCAGCTAGGCCATGTCGAGCAGCTCTACACCTTCGGCGACCGCGACCGGGCGGCCGATGGGCGCGCCCTTTCCATCGGCTACCTGGCGCTGGTGCGCGAGGCGCGGCCAGCCGGCAGCGTGGATGCCGCCTGGCAGGGCTGGTATCGCCATTTCCCGTGGGAGGACCGGCGCGACGGCCGACCGCCCGGCCTGGACGCGCTGGAGACCCGTCTCGCCGCCTGGGCCGATAGCGCGGCCGACGCAACCGAGCGCCGGCTGCGTCGGGCCCGGCTGGCCGCCACCTTCGGCCTGGACGGCGACGGCTGGATCGAGGACCGCGTGCTCGAGCGCTACGAACTGCTGTACGAGGCAGGCTTGGTGGCCGAGGCGTGTCGCACGGAAGCCGCCGAAACCCTGCCCTGGGGCGAGGCGATGATCGCCGACCATCGCCGCATCCTGGCCACCGCGATCGGCCGCCTGCGCGGCAAGATCAAGTACCGCCCGATCGTCTTCGAACTGATGCCGCCCAGCTTCACCTTCCTGCAGCTCCAGCAGACGGTGGAGGGGCTGGCCGGCATCCGCCTGCACAAGCCGAACTTCCGCCGCCTGGTGGAGCAGCAGGGCCTGGTGGAGGAGACGGGCGCCATGGCGGCCGAAACCGGTGGCCGCCCCGCCCGCCTGCTGCGCTTCCGGCCCGAGGTCCTGCAGGAGCGCCCGGCGCCCGGCCTGCGCCTGCCGCGCTCCCGCCCGCCTGCCTAGCCCCGGCCACCTCACGCCATCCTGAAATATTCTGCGTTGACACCCTTATACTCAGTCATAGAATAAGCATCTGAAATACTCATATCGAGTATAAGGAGGGTGCGATGGATTTGGTGGCGGAGCGCGTTTCGGACGCGGGGCGGCTGGCAGCGGCGCGGCGACGGCTGGACGGCATCATCCCCGATGCCGAATGGCACGAGGTGGAATCCGACATCGACGCCATCCTGCGCCTGAAGCGCGAGCGCGACGCGGTCATCCTGGCCCACAACTACCAGACGCCCGACATCTATCACGGCATCGCCGACATCGTCGGCGACTCGCTGGCCCTGGCGCGCGAGGCCGCCCGCACGCAAGCCAGCGTCATCGTGCTCTGCGGCGTCCATTTCATGGCCGAGACGGCGAAGATCCTGAACCCGGGCAAGACCGTGCTGATCCCCGACCCGGCGGCCGGCTGCTCGCTGGCCGATTCGATCACGGCGGCCGACGTGCGGCTGATGCGCCAGCGCCACCCGGGGGTGCCGGTCGCCGTCTATGTCAACACCTCGGCCGAGGTGAAGGCCGAGGCCGACATCTGCTGCACGTCCGGCAATGCCGAGAAGATCGTCGACTCCTTACCGGGCGATTCCGTGATCTTCCTGCCTGACGAGTACTTGGCAAGCTGGGTCGCCGGGCGCACGGCCAAGCGCATCATCGCCTGGCACGGCCACTGCGAGGTGCATGAGCGCTTCACCGCCGAGGACATCGCCCGCGTCCGCCGCGAGTATGGCAAGCTCGACGTCATCGCCCATCCCGAATGCCCGCCCGACGTGCTGGCGGCGGCCGACTTCGTGGGCTCGACCGCGCAGATGACCGACTGGGTGAAATCCAAGCGCCCGCCGCGCGTCCTGCTGCTGACCGAATGCTCGATGAGCGACAATGTGGCGGCCGAGGTGCCGGACGTGGAACTGGTGCGCGCCTGCAACCTCTGCCCGCACATGAAGCGCATCGACCTTGCCAAGGTGCGCGCCAGCCTGGAGACGATGACGCACGCCGTGGAGATTGCCCCCGACGTGGCCGCCCGCGCCCGCCGCTCGGTCGAGCGCATGCTGGAGGTCCGCTGATGCCCGCGCCCTTCGGCCCCACGTCCTTCGGCCGCGCCCCCTTCGGCACCGCCCCCTTCGGTATCGAGCCGCTGCCCGCCCTGCTGGTGGAACCCCTGGTGCGCGCGGCCCTGGTCGAGGATCTGGGCCGCGCCGGCGACATCACCACCGTGGCGGTGGTGCCGCCCGATGCCCGCTTCCAGGGCGCCATCGTCGCGCGCCAGCCGGGAGTGGTGGCCGGCATCGAGACGGCGGCCATCGCGATCCGCCTGGTCGACCCGTCCGTGCGCATCGCGATCGAGCGGCCGGACGGCGAGGCGGTTGGGCCAGGCGACGCGGTGATGCGGCTGGATGGCCCGGCCCGCGCGGTGATCACGGCCGAGCGCGTCGCCCTCAACTTCCTTTGCCACCTGTCGGGCATCGCCACGGCCACGGCCGGCCTGGTCGCGGCCGCCCGGCCCCATGCCGCCCGCATCACCTGCACCCGCAAGACGACGCCCGGCCTGCGCGCGCTGGAGAAGCATGCCGTGCGCGCGGGCGGCGGCGTCAGCCACCGCTTCGGGCTGGATGACGGCGTGCTGATCAAGGACAACCACATCGCTGTTGCCGGCAGCGTCGCCGAGGCGGTGCGGCGCGCGCGCCAGGCCGTCGGCCACATGGTGAAGGTCGAAGTGGAAGTCGACGACCTCGACCAGCTGGCAGAGGCGCTGGCGGAGGGGCCGGACGCCGTGCTGCTGGACAACATGGGCCCGGACCTGCTGCGCCAGGCGGTGGCATTGATCGCGGGCCGGGCGACGTCCGAGGCGTCGGGCCGGATCACGGCCGCCACCATCGGCGCCATCGCCGCCAGCGGCGTCGACATCATCTCCGCCGGCTGGATCACCCACAGCGCGCCGGCGCTCGACCTCGGGCTGGACGCGGACTGAGGCCCGCAGGAACCGGCCGGCGCGGTCGATCAGCCGCGCCGTGCCGCCTCGATCGCGGCCACGTCGATCTTGCGCATCCCCATCATGGCCTCGAACGCGCGCCTCGCCTCGTCGCCGCCGGCCGCCATCGCCTCGCTCAGGACGCGTGGCGTGATCTGCCAGGAGATGCCCCACTTGTCCTTGCACCAGCCGCAGGCGCTCTCCCGTCCGCCATTGCCGACGATGGCGTTCCAGTAGCGGTCGGTCTCTTCCTGGTCGTCGGTGGCGATCTGGAACGAGAAGGCCTCGCTGTGCTTGAACGCCGTGCCGCCATTCAGGCCGATGCAGGGGATGCCGGCCACGGTGAATTCAACCGTCAGCACGTCGCCCTTCTTGCCGGACGGGTAGTCGGCGGGCGCGCGGCGGACGGCCGTCACCGTGCTGTCGGGAAAGGTCGCGGCGTAGAACCGGGCAGCCGCCTCGGCATCCTTGTCATACCAGACGCAGATCGTGTTCTTGGCCATGGCGTGTCCCTTCCTCGCGTTTTGATTGGATCGCGGCCCGTCCTCGATCGCGCGCGAGATCATGCCGCGTAAAGCGTGCACACAGTTCCCAGAATCGCATTTCCGAGCGGATGGTTCCGGCCCGCCTTGCTCGCCGTCGACATAGCGTGGCGGGAATGCGGCAACAGGCTTGCGACCGCGTTTGTCATTGGGGTTATCCTAGCATCCAATTCCATCCCGGCAGAACAGCATCGACGCGGCCCCGCGCGCTCGTCTTCGCCACGCCTGCCCCAGTCCCGTGAAAGCCGCCCATGCCCCCTGCCAGCCCGAATGCCGCCAATCCCCGCATCGCCATCCTGGGTATTCACCATGAAGGCAGCCGGTTCGCGCCGCCGCTCAATGAGGCCGATACACGCGAGTGGGGCCAGCTCGACGGAGCCGAGATGTGGGCCGATGCGAATGCCGCCCGGCCGCGGTCGATGGGCGGGCTGTGGGGGTTCGTGCGGGCGATGAACGTGACCGGCCCGTGGACGCCGGTGCCGATCACTTATCTCGACTGCGGTGCGGCCGGCGCCATCGAGCATGGCTGGTACGTCCGCGTGCGGGATGAGATGCGCCGGCAACTGGAGGCCGCCATGCCGGTCGACGGCGTCTACTTCCCGCAGCACGGCGCCTCGATCACGACCGAGGAGCTGGACCCGGACGGCGAGCTGTTCCAGATGGCGCGCGACATCGTCGGACCGGGCGTGCCGATCGTGGCCACGCTCGACCTGCATGCCAACGTGTCCGACCGTATGGTCCAGTCGACCGACCTGCTGGTGGCCTATCGCACCAACCCGCACACCGACCAGTCGGCCCGCGGGCGCGAGGCGGCGATGGCGATGCGCGAGCTGCTGGCCGGGCTGAAGACCGAGCACCATTTCATCCGCCTGCCGCTGATGGCCCCGCAGGTGTCGCAGCTGACGGCCGCCGGCCCCTATGCCGAGATCATCGCCTATGGCCAGACCAAGGTCGACGAGACGGTGATGAACGTCTCCATCCTGGGCGGCTTCACCTACGGCGACACGCCCGACCAGGGCATGGCCTTCATCGTCACCACGCGCGGCGACGCCGCCCGCGCGCGCGATGTCTGCAAGGAGCTGGCAGGCCGCGTGTGGCGCTACCGCGAGCGCTTCCTGCCCAAGCTGACCGGGCTCGACGAATGCGTCGCCCGCGCCGTCGCCGTCGGCCGCGACCGCACGCTGGCGCCGATCTGCATTGCCGACGTCGCCGACAATCCGGGCGGCGGTGCGCGCGGCAACACCACCTGGCTGCTGGAGGCGCTGCATGCTTCAGGGGCCGAGGGGGTCGTGCTGGGCGTCTTCACCGACCCGCCGTTGGCGGCCGAGGCGCACCGGCTGGGCAGCGGCGCCACCTTCACGGCGCACTTCAATCGCGACGAGACCCAGCCGCTGTCGCGCCCGTTCCAGGCGCAAGCGACCGTGGTCGGCCTGTCGGACGGCGTCTTCCCGGGCGCAGTCGACGGCAGTGCCGCCGGCACCATGGTCGACCTGGGCCCGACCGCGGCACTGCAGGTGGGCAACGTCACCGTCATCGTCATCACGCGGCGCCAGCAATGCATCGATCCCGGCTATATTGAGCATGTCGGCGTGCCGCTGACGGCGGCGCGCACCGTCATCGTCAAGTCGCGCGGGCATTTCCGCGCCGGTTTCCTGCGCCTGTTCCAGCCCGAGCAGGTGATCGAGGCCGATGTGCCCGGCCTGACCTCGCCCAACCTCGGCAATTTCGACTTCCGCAGCGTGCCCCGGCCGATCTACCCGCTCGACATGGATGCCGACTGGACGCCGCCCAACTGACTCCCGCCAACTGACCCCCGCCAACTGACACTGGCCCGCTACCGCGACCCGATAGCCCCTGCCCGACCAAAGGAACCACCATGTCCGCCCCCCGCATCGCCGTCCTCGGCCTGCACCATGAAGGCAACCGCTGGGCGCCCGTCGTCCACCGCGCCGACCTGCGCATCACCAGCGGCCAGGCGCTGATCGACGACGCGCGCGCGCCGCACCCGCGCGTGACCGGCGGCGCCGTCGGGTTCGTGCGCGAGATGGATGCGACCGGCCCCTGGACGCCGCTGCCGATCATCCTGGCCGACGCCGGCGCCGCCGGCCCGCTCGACCACGCCCTCTTCCTGGAACTGAAGGAGGAGATGCGCCGCGGGCTGGAGGCGGCGATGCCCCTGGACGGGGTCTATTTCGCCGAGCACGGCGCCTCGATCTCGACCGGCAGCCACGATCCGGATGGCGAGCTCTATGCCGTGGCGCGCGCCATCGTCGGGCCGAAGGTGCCGATCGTTACCATCCTCGACCTGCACGCCATGGTCTCGGACGAGATGGTGGAGACCACCGACTACATCGCGGGCTACCTGACCAACCCCCATGTCGACCAGGCCGAGCGCGGCCAGGAATGCGCGCGCGCCATGCGCGACCTGCTGGCGGGGATGAAGACGGCGCATGCCTTCATCCGCCTGCCGATCATGGCCCCGCAGGTAACGCAGCTTACGGCGTCCGGTCCCTATGCCGACATCATCCGCTACGGCCAGACCAAGCTGGACGACACCGTTCTCAACGTCTCGATCCTGGGTGGCTTCACCTATGGCGACACGCCCTACAACGGCATGGCCTTCATCGTCACGACCCGCGGCGACGAGGCCCGCGCGAAGGAACTGTGCGCCGAGCTGGCGGCGCGCACCTGGGCCGACCGCCACCGCTTCGTGCCGAGGCTGACCGCGCTCGAGGATTGCGTGCAGGGCGCGCTGGCCCGCGCGGCCGACCCGTCGCTGCCGGCCGCGATCATCGCCGACGTGGCCGACAATCCGGGCGGTGGCGGGCGCGGCAACACCGTCTGGCTGCTGAAGGCGCTGTATTCGGCCAAGGCCGAGGGCGTGATCCTGGGCCACCTGTTCGACGCGCCGCTGGCGGCCGAGGCGCACCGGCTCGGCGTCGGCGCGCGCTTCGATGCCCATTTCAACCGCGACGAGGAAGACGAGCGGTCGGAGCCCTTCTCGGCCCAGGCCACCGTCGTCGGCCTGTCGGACGGCGTCTTCGTCGGCCAGGAGGGCGGGTCGCGCGCCGGCATGACGGTCGACCTCGGCCCGTCCGCGGTGCTGCGCGTCGGCACGCTGACCGTGGCCGTCATCTCGCGGCGGCAGCAGACGATCGACCCCGGCTATTTCGAGAATCTGGGCGTGTCGGTGACGGAAGCACGCACCGTCGTCGTCAAGTCGCGCGGCCATTTCCGCGCCGGGTTCCTGAAATACTTCCAGCCCGCGCAGGTGATCGAGGCCGACGTACCCGGCCTGACCTCGCCCAACCTCGACAATTTCGAGTTCCGCAACGTCGTGCGGCCGCTCTTCCCGCTCGACCAGGATTTCGACTGGAGCCCGCCCGCCCGGTAGGCGGCGGGGGGAGTGGGCTCGGCGCGGTGGCTAGAAGCCGCGCCGGACCGTGGTGCCGGGCAACGGCCCGAGCGGATCGTCGAAGCGGCCGGTCTCGTTGCCGAGGCCCATGCCCGGCGCCATGCCCAGGCGACGCGACGGCGGCAGCGGCTCGGTCGGCAGGGGCGGCGGGCCGCGCGGGGCGTCGCGGGTGGCGGCGGGATCGGGCAGATCGACGGGCTCGGGCGCGGCCTCCCAGTCCAGCATGGCGCCGGTGGGGGCCAGCGCGGTGCCGGTCGTCGGATACATCTCTTTCCCGGAGGGCGCCGCACAGGCGGCGATCGCCAGCGGCAGGACAAGCGGGAGAAGGCGTCGGATCATCGGTTCTGGACCCGGATCTGTGCGGAGGAGTCGTTTCTGATTAGCACGTCGTGCCGTTCGCTGCGACGCGCAATCGCCGGAGATCGTTCCGGGCTGGACCGATGCCTGATATCCTGCACCCTTATTCGCTCCACTGGAGGCCGGACCCCGATGCGCGTCACCCGCCTGTTTGCCGCAGCCCTGGGCGTACTCACCATGGCCGTGCTGGCCCTGGCCGCCCCCCCGCCCGCCTTCGCCCAGCCGAAGGACCGCCTGACCATCGGCATGGGGCTGGAGCCGCCGCATCTCGACCCGACCGCGGGAGCGGCTGCCGCCATCGACGAGGTCACCTACGCCAACCTGTTCGAGGGGCTGGTGCGGATCGACCAGGACGGCAAGGTACAACCGCAGCTCGCGCGCAGTTGGACGGTGTCGCCGGACGGGCTGACCTACACCTTCGAGCTGCTGACGGGTGTCGCCTTCCATGACGGCAGCCCCTTCACGGCGGCCGACGTGAAATTCTCCTGGGATCGCGCGCGCGGCGCCGATTCGGTGAATGCGCAGAAGCGCTACTTCGCCGCCATCGACCGCATCGAGACGCCGGACCCGGCCCGCGTCGTCGTCGTGCTGACCCGGCGCGACGGCTATTTCCTCTTCAACATGGGCTCCGGCGACGCGGTCATCGTGTCGGCCAAGACGGCCGAGGCCAACAAGGCGACGCCGATCGGCACCGGCCCCTTCCGCTTCGAGCGCTGGGGCAAGGGCGACCGGGTGGTGCTGGTGCGCAACGACGCCCATCGCAATGTCGCCCGGACCCCGCTGAAGCAGGTGACCTTCCGCTTCATCGGCGACCCATCGGCCCAGGTGGCCTCGCTGCTGGCCGGCGACGTCGACCTGTGGCCCAACATCGGTGCGGCGGAATCGCTGGGCCGGCTGCGCGCGGACGGGCGCTTCACCGTCCAGGCCGGCCAGACCGAAGGCGAGACCGTGCTCGCCATCAACAACCGCAAGAAGCCGTTCGACGATGTCCGCGTGCGCCGCGCCATCAGCCACGTGATCGACCGCAAGGCCATCATCGACGGCGCCATGCAGGGCTTCGGCACGCCGATCGGCAGCCATTTCTCGCCCGCCAACGCGGCCTATGTCGACCTGACCGGCACCTATCCGCACGATGTCGCCCGCGCCAAGGCGCTGCTGGCGGAAGCGGGCTTCCCCAACGGCATCGAAGCGACGCTGAAGCTGCCGCCGCCCGCCTATGCCCGGCGCGGCGGCGAGATCGTCGCTTCGCAACTGGCCCAGGCCGGCATCCGGGTGAAGATCGAGCCCGTCGAATGGGCGCAGTGGCTGTCGGCGGTGTTCCGCGGGCGCGACTTCGACCTCTCCATCGTCTCGCACACCGAGCCGATGGACATCGATGTCTATGCCCGCGACGATTACTACTTCGGCTATTCGAGCGACCGCTTCAAGGCGGTGATGGCGGCCATCGATGCCGCCGCCGACGAGGGCGTGCGCGCCCGGCTGTTCGGCGACGCCCAGCGCATCCTGGCCGAGGACGCGGTCAACGCTTTCCTCTTCCAGCTGCCCAAGCTCGGCGTGTGGAACCGCAACCTGACCGGCGTCTGGGTGAACAGCCCGATCCAGGCCAACGACGTGACCGGCGTCGCCTGGAAGTAGACGATCGCGGCAAGAATCTAGAGCATGAATCTGGGGGCCTGAATCGGATGGGGATTCCCTGGGCGGTAGGTTTCTGATTCAAGATGCTGGCTGGTTAGGAGGCCAGCATCGATGGGTCGGGCCTACTCATTGGACTTGCGGTCTCGCGTGGTAGCTCTGATTGAGTCCGGCGTGAGCCGGCATAAGGCGGCGGCGCATTTCGCGGTAAGCGTGGCGACGGCGATCCGTTGGGCGCAACGCAAGCGGGATACGGGGGGCGTTGCGCCGAAGGCGACAGGCGGGCGCCGGGCGCTGTCACTGTCGCCGCATCGCGCCTGGATACTGGGTCGGATCGATGAGAAGTCGGACCTGACGGTGCGCGGACTGGTGTCCGAGCTCCGCGAGCGCGGGGTGGCGGCGAGCTACGGAGCGGTGCAGCGCTTCGTGCGCTCCGAGGGGCTGCGCTTCAAAAAAAAGCCTGCATGCAAGCGAGCAGGAACGGCCTGACGTTGCCTACCGTCGGCGGCGCTGGCGATTGCACCAGAAGCGGATAGACCCGTCTCGCCTGGTGTTCATCGACGAGACCTGGGCGAAGACCAACATGACGCGTACCCATGGTTATGCGCCGGTCGGCCAGCGTCTGATCGGCCGGGTGCCGCATGGGCACTGGAAGACCATGACCTTCCTGGCAGCCCTGCGTGCCGACCGGATCGACGCGCCGTGCGTCTTCGACGGACCGATCAACGGCGAACGCTTCCTAGCCTATGTGGAGCAGGCGCTCGTCCCGACGCTGCGACCGGGCGACGTGGTCGTGATGGACAATCTCGGCAGTCACAAAGGGCAGGGCGTTCGGCGCGCGCTTCGGCGCGCCGGCGCGAAGCTCTTCTTCCTGCCGCCCTACAGCCCCGATCTCAACCCGATCGAACAGGTCTTCGCCAAGCTCAAGACCCTCCTGCGGAAGGCAGAGGAGCGCTCGCCCACCTCCACTTGGCAGCGGATCGGCAAGCTCCTCGACCTCTTCCCCCCAGACGAATGCAGCCGATATCTACGAAATGCCGGATATGCCGCTACCTGAATGGATCATGCTCTAGCGGCTGGGACCGGCGATCGGCGGGTGCTGGTCCCAGGGCAGGACGATCCAGGTGTCCTGCCCGACCTCGGAGACGACGCTGTCGACGAGCGGGCGGCCCTGGGGTTTGGCGAAGACGGTGGCGAAATGCGCCTTCGGCAGCAGTCGGCGCATGACGGCCGCCGTGACGCCGGTATCGACCAGATCGTCGACCACCAGCACGCCCTCGCCGTCGCCGGCGTCGGCCGCCTTCAGCACCCGGGCCGCCCCCTGGGCGCGCCCGTCATAGCTGGCGATGCAGAGCGTATCGACGACGCGCAGGTCGAGTTCGCGGGCGACGATGGCTGCCGGCACCAGCCCGCCCCGCGTGACGGCCACCAGCAGCCGCCAGGGACCCAGTTCGGCCAACCGCCCGGCCAGGGTGCGCGACAGGTGGTGGAACTCGTCCCAGGAGACGGACAGGCTTTGGCGATAGGGATCGGTCATCGATCCTGATTAGCCGCGGCACGGCGCGGCGGCAACGGCATCAGGTCATCCGCTCGTCGGATTTTGCCAGAAAGCAGCCGGCGATCCGCCAGGTGCCGTCCGGCTGCCGTTCCATGACGTAGAGCGCCACCTCCGGCACCCCGTCCGGCCCGACCAGGACGACGCGCTGCACCAGGGCCCCGTCCGTCTCGGCCAGCTCGCGGAACTCGACCGCGCGCGGGCGATAGACCGGGGCATAGCCGCGGCGCACCATGGCAAGGAAGGTCTCGGGCGTGCCGAACATGGCCTGGATCGTGGGGGCGGCATGCGCGAAGGCAGCCGCGGCATCGTCGGCGCGGAAGGCCGCCATCTGGTCGCGGATCACCCGTTCGATGCCGGCCCGGTCGGCGTCGTCGGCCGCGGCCACCGGCAGCGAGGCCATCAGAAGCAGCAGCAATCCGGCGATCCAGCGCGTCATCGGCCATCTCCCCAAGGGCGGTGGGAAGGATGTAGCGTGGGCCGCCGGTTCGTCCACCGGCGCACCGGACGAGGGGGCCAACCATGCTGCAGACCGCCCATGCCCAGCGCGGCATGATCACCGCCCCGCATCACCTGGCGGCCCAGGCGGGCCTGGCCGTGCTGCGCGACGGCGGCAATGCGGTGGAGGCGATGGTGGCCGCGGCGGCGGCCATTGCGGTGGTCTATCCACACATGAACGCGATCGGCGGCGACGGCTTCTGGCTGATCGCCGCCCCCGGGACCGAGCCGGTGGCGATCCGCGCCTGCGGGGCCGCCGCGGGGGCCGCCACGATCGACCTCTACCGCCGGGCGGGGCACGCCACCATTCCGGCCCGCGGACCACTGGCGGCCCTGACCGTGCCCGGGACGGTGTCCGGCTGGGCGGCAGCACTCGACCTCGCGGCCGGGTGGGACGGCCGGCCGCTGCCGCTGGAGCGCCTGCTGGAGGAGGCGACCCACTATGCCATCGCGGGCGTGCCGGTGACGGCCAGCCAGGCCCGCTATACCGCCCTGAAGATGGGCGAGATGGCGGAGTCGAGCGGTTTCGGCGAGACCTTCCTGCCAAGCGGCCGGCCGCCGGTCGCGGGCCAGGTGCTGGCGAACCCCGCCCTTGGCCAGACCCTGCGGCGGCTGGCCCGCGACGGGCTGGACGGGTTCTATCGCGGCGACCTGGCCCGCAGCATCGCTGCCGACCTGGCCCGCGCGGGCTCGCCGCTCGCCGCCGACGACCTGGCCCGCCACCGGGCGGCACGCGTGCGGCCGCTTGCGGTCGGTATCGGCGCCGGCACGGTCTTCAACCACCCGCCGCCGACCCAGGGCCTGTCGTCGCTGATGATCCTCGCCCTCTGGGACCGGCTGGGCCGGCCGGCAGCGGAGGGGTTCGCCCATGTCCATGCCCTCGTGGAAGCGACCAAGCGGGCGTTCCTGGTGCGCGACGCCCATGTCGGCTGCCCGTCGGCCATGGCCCGGTCGGCCGAGGATTTCCTGACCGAGGCCCAGTTCGCGACCGACGCCGCCGCCATCGACCCGGCCCGCGCCGCGCCCTGGCCGCAGCAGGCCCCGGCCAAGGGCGACACCATCTGGATGGGGGCGGTCGACGGCGCCGGCCGGGCGGTCAGCTTCATCCAGAGCATCTATTGGGAGTTCGGCTCGGGCGTGGTGCTGCGCGACACCGGGCTGCTGATGCAGAATCGCGGCGCCAGCTTCCAGCTCGAGCCCGCCGGCCTGCGCGCACTGGCACCGGGCCGCCTGCCGTTCCATACGCTGAACCCCGCCCTGGCCCGCCTGGGCGACGGCCGCACCGTCACCTACGGCACGATGGGCGGCGAGGGCCAGCCGCAGACTCAGGCCGCCATCCTGACCCGCCTGCTGGCCGGCCAGGCGCCGCAGCAGGCGGTGACGGCGCCGCGCTGGCTGCTCGGCCGCACCTGGGGGGCCGAGGCGACGAACCTGAAGATCGAGGACCAGATGGCCGACGGCACCATCCAGGCCCTGCGCCGGGCCGGCCACGACGTCGAGATGGTCGAGGGGTTCAGCGACCTGATGGGCCACGCCGGCATGATCGTCCACGGCCCCGACGGCGTCCTGTCCGGTGCCGCCGACCCGCGCGCGGACGGCATTGTCGCAGCCTTCTGAAAGAGCGAAATCCGCCCTTGCATGCCGGGACCGCTTTGCGTAGTGTCCCGGCCTCTCGCGGCGGTTCTGGCCCCGAGACAATGCGCGCCCGTAGCTCAACTGGATAGAGCACCAGACTACGAATCTGGGGGTTAGGAGTTCGAATCTCTTCGGGCGCGCCACTTTCCTTTTCAAGGGCTTAGCAGCTACTTTCCGGCATCGCCCGCGGCCCTTTTCCGCGGCTTGGTTGTCGATTTGGTTGCCACTTCACCAATCGGCCTCGTCAGATCGACATCCCGGATGGCCCGGCGGCCCGACACCCAGTCGACCGCGGCGCGCGTCGCGGAGTCGGCCACCAGCAGGTAGAGTTGCGTCGTCTCGAACGACTGGTGCCGAGCAAACTGCTGCACCACGCGCCCCGGCGCGACATGCGCCAGCGCGGTCGTGAATGACGCCTTCAGGTAGCGGAAGCGATGCTTCCCACTAGGCCCGCCCGCTTCATGGCCGTTCGGATGGCGCTCTGCGCTGCTCTCGATCGGTTTCTTGACCGGCTGCGCCTCGACGGAGCCGCCGCCGCGCATCGTGACCAAGATCGAGCGGGTGGAGGCCCGGCATCCGGGCGAGTTGCTGCGGTGCCAGGACGAGCCGGAGGTGCCGCCGGCGCCGCGGTCGGTCGGCCTGGGGCTCGCGTGGGTCGCTGATATGCGGGCGGCGGAGGCGGATTGCCGGGCGCGGCTGGCCTGCATCAGGCGGCGGCAGGCGGGGGTCGGGTGCGGCAGCTAGCCGAGGCGCGCGACCCGCCCCACTCGGCCGCTCTGGCCATCTACCGTGCCCCAGCCGTCCACGCCGGATTGCCAGCCCGCCCGGCCGGATCGGGGTCATACCAAGTCCGGCTGTTCATGACCGATGTGCCCACGCCCGGAGACCGATGGACATGATCTTCCATGGCTGGTCGACGAGCTTGTTCCAGGCGTGGGCGCAGTGGTCGAGGATGTCGTCGTAGGATTGGAAGACGCGGTTCGAGAGCCAGTTGTCGCGCATGAACTGCCAGACGTTCTCGACCGGGTTCAGCTCCGGCGACTTGGCTGGTAGCGGCACGATCGTGATGTTGGCCGGGACGACAAGCCGCTCGGAGAGGTGCCATCCAGCCTGGTCCATCAAGAGCAGGGCATGGGCGCCGGGAGCGACGGTGCGGCTGATCTCCGCCAGATGGAGTTGCATGGACGGCACGTTGCAGCGCGGCAGGACGAGGGCCGCGCCCTTGCCCTCGGCCGGACAGATCGCGCCGAAGATGTAGGCCGACTTGGTGCGCTGGTCGTGCGGCGCGCTCGGCCGGGTGCCGCGCCGGGCCCAGCGCCGGGTGATGCCGTTCTTCTGGCCTACACGGGCTTCGTCCTGGAACCAGACCTCTATCCCTCCTGGGGCTTCGGCAGCCTTCTTGCGCGCGAGGCGCGCCAGGAGCGCGGGAAAGTTTTTTTGAATGCCTCCCCGGCTTGCGGGTCCTGGGCATGGTGACGCGGCCGGGCCGACAGCTTGCGGTAGCCCATCGCCCGAAGCCGGTCGCTCATCGTCTGCTTCGACAGGCTGACCCCGAAAGTCTCGTGGATCCATTGCGCGAGGTCGATCAGCCGCCAGCGGACGACGCCGTGCACGGCCGGGATCGGGCCAGCCTCGACCAGCCGGGCCACCTCCGCCCATTGCTCGGCCGACAGCTTCGAGGATGCGCCGCCAGCCTTGCGGTCGATCAGGCCATCCGGACCGTCGGCGTTGAACGCCAGCACCCAGTCCCGCACCGTCTGCAAGCCGACACCGCCCAGCTTGGCTGCATCGCTCCGGCTACCGCCGTCATAGATCGCCGACAGCGCCAATAGCCGCCGGGCCTGGCCGGCGTCCTTCGAACGCTTTGCCAATCCCCGAAGCGCCGCTCCGTCATAGTCTCCGCGCAGCCCGATCGGTGCAGCCATGGCGAACTCCATACCGTTCGCCATCCTTGAATCAGAACTCCGACCCCAGCGGAATCCCCTTCGTGAGTCACCTCACGCCGGACTTGGTATCAGTCATCCACCCGCAGTTCTGCCTTGCACACCGGAGCCGTGCTGCCGACCAGTGTCGGCGTCAGCGTGCATTTTGCTCCGTACTCAATCAATGACTGGGCCACGCACGTCTCCATCTTTCCGTCCTTCGTATGAATTCGAATATAGGCGTCGCAGACTAGACTTCCGTTCGTTTCCATCCAGCGCAGCCGATAGACGCGCCCCTTGCTATCGAAAATATTCGGCGAAAAATAGGACGAATGCGCATCGCCGCCCTCATGATTTACTTCCCGCCGAACCTCGTCGCCCATATCCATGAGGAGGGTGCGCTTGGCATAATTGTAGAAGAGAGCATTGGTCTGAAACTGCGCCGCGATGCTCGATACCGGCAGCAGGCAAACTGTCCCTAGAAGGGTGGCGATCACAAACCTGTAGGCCGTCATGCTCCTGATCTCCGTAGTGAGATGCAACCGGTGGGCAGCAAGCTATCCGCGGCAGCGCTCGGCCGGGACGGAAGCCTAATCCAGGATCGCCGCCTCGGGGAAGTCGCCCGGGTGCATCTCGGCCAGCGTGCGGAAGCGCGCGGGCGGCAGCGCCAGCAGGTCGTCGACGCTGAGGCCGGCGAGGCGGCGTTCCGGCTGCTGGCGCATGTGATCCTACTCGAGCGGCAGCGGGCGATCGGGGCTTGGGTGGTGGAGGCGGGGAGATTGCTATGTCAACAGAACCTAGTAAATCAGCACCGGACCGCTCGTGCGGGGAAAGCTTGTGCGGAACCGGTGCGGGTCCCTATTAACAGGATTCTCGCCCGCACCGTATCTCGGAACGCATGGCGAACACCGGTCGCCACTCTTCTCGAAATACCTCCGGCCACCGCACCAACGCAAAAACGCCAGAACTGCTGGGGTTTCTGACGCGCTCCCCCGCCTACGAATATGGGGGTTAGGAGTTCGAATCTCTTCGGGCGCGCCATTCTCCCCAACGAATTCCATTCGAGAAGTTCTTCCGGGAGCCCTTCGCTGTCCCGTGTGGCATGTTGGCCGCTCAATCCGCCACGACAAGCCGGTATCCCGCGTCGTACGCGTCCAGGGTGAGCAGGTCGGCGTAGCGTCGCGCCCACTGGCCGGTTTCAAGGTCGCGCCTCAGTTGCTGCAGACCGGCCTCGGCATCCCCGATGGCCCAGAATGACGAGCTGCCGGATCGGATGTAGGGATCGAGATAGGCCTCGGGCCGGCGCCAATAGGCGTAGAGGAACCCGTCGCTGCAATCGTGCGGCACCAGCAGCGGCGTGATCCGCACCGGCCCCAGCCAGCGTTCGTAGTCGGCCAGAGCCGGCATCTGCGCGTCGTCCAATGCCGCAAGCCCGGGAAGATAGTCGGTCAGCCAGGGGCGGCATGACGGGTCGAAGGTGAGCAGGACGATGCGGCCGCTCGTCACGCGCCGCATCTCGCTCAGGCCCGCTTGCTTGTCCGCCCAGTGATGAACGGTCAGGACCGCCATCGCCGCGTCGAAGCGCTTGTCCTCGAATGGCAGGGCCTCGGCGCGGGCGCGGATCGCCTTGGCCGCTGCCGGACCGCGCTTCCGGATCATCGCGAGCGACGGCTCGACCGCGACTAGCGATCTACCCGTCGGTTCGTAAGAACCGGCGCCCGCGCCCACGTTCAGAATGGTCCGGGCCAGACCCAGCGCGTCCTCAATGGCAGCAGCTATCCGGGCATCGGGCCGGCGAAGCGCGGCATAGTTACTGCCGATGACGTCGTATTTTGGGCGCATTGCGTCCGCGCCCGCCCGGTCAGGCGACCAGCTTGCCCCGGTCCACCAGGAATTCGACCTTGCCATCGTCGAGGTCGTAGCGGGCGGCCACCACCTTCACCTTGCCCGACTTGACGAGGCCGGCGACAATCTTGCTCTGGGTGGCAATCCTGCCCGCGGTGCGCAGGGCGTTCTCGCGGATCGTGTTGTCCACGAAATCGCCCGGCTGCTTCATCACGGCCCGGGCCGACGGCACGATGTCCTTCACCATCGGGCCGATCGACCCTGGGAACTTCGCCCCCTTGGTGACGATGTCGCAGGCCGCGGCGGCCGCCCCGCAGCGCTCGTGGCCGAGCACGACGATGAGCGGCACGCCAAGCACCGCGGCACCGTACTCGATCGTGCCCATGGTGACGGTGTCGGCCGTGTTGCCGGCATTGCGCGCGACGAAGAGCTCGCCCGCGCTGACGCCGCCGAACAGCAGTTCCGGGGCGACGCGGCTGTCGGCACAGCTGACGATGGTGGCCCATGGCGCCTGCGACATCGCGACCTTGGTGCGGCTGGCGGTCAGGTCGCCGATGCAGAGATCGGGAGCGGCGACGAAGCGGGCATTGCCGGCCTTCAGCCTGCCCAGCGCCTGATCGGCGGTCAGGCTGGTGGTGGCCCCGCCCGCGGCCGACGCCGCACCGGCGCCCAGCGCCATCGCCGCCAGCCCGGCCGCGCCGAGGCCTAGGAACCCGCGACGCCCAAGAACTCGATCGCGCTCACAGATATTGCACATCGGACCGCCCCGCCTGGAGTTGCCTTGCCTGGAAACCTGCGGGCAGGCGCGAACGATGCCGGCCTGACCGCATTAGCGATTCTTATCGCAACGCTGACCGGCCCGACCACAGGAAAGATCGCCCTGGGGTTGAAAGGATGGCCGTCGATCGCGGCGATCCGGCCTCCAGACGCCGCGCCGAAGAAGTGGTGGCGATGCATCTCGACAGCCGCAGGCCGGGCTGATAACGCTTTGCATAATACCCGCCAGAAAACGGCGCGGGCTTTCCCGAGGGAGGGAACATGAAGTTACTGTTGGCCACCGCGACCGCCATTGCGCTCGTCACCACTGCCGTCCCTGGCGTCGCCCAGGAAAAGCTGACGGTCTGGTGGGTCAAGGGCTTCTATAAATCTGAGGATGATGCATTACTTGCCGCAATCAAGGCCTACGAGGCCAAGACCGGTGTGAAGGTAGATCTGTCCCAGTACGCAATTCAGGACATGATCCCGAAGTCGGTCGCCGCCCTCGATTCCGGCTTGCCGCCCGACGTCGCCTATGCCGACAGCTACGATGTCCAGGTCGCCGGCAAGTGGGCGTTCGATGGCCGTCTGGAAGACATCTCCGACCTGATCGAGCCGATGAAGGCGCGTTTCTCGCCGAACACGGCCGAAACCGCTTACCTCTACAACGACAAGGCCAAGAAGAGCGCCTACTACGCCTATCCGATGAAGCAGCAGACTCTGCACATCCAGTACTGGAAAGACATGCTGGCGACCGCCGGCTTCAAGCCCGCCGACATCCCCGGCACCTGGAAGGAATACTGGTCCTTCTGGTGCGAGAAGGCGCAGCCCGCCTATCGCCGCGCCACCAGCAGCCGCGTCTTCGGCATCGGCAACCCGATGGGCGTGGAATCGACCGACTCGTTCCAGTCGTTCCTCAGTTGGGTCGACGCCTATGGCGTGAAGCTGGTCGACGATGCCGGCAAGCCGACAGTCGACGACCCGAAGGTGAAGGCAGGCCTCGTCAGCGCCCTGCGCGACTACACCGACATCTACGCCAAGGGCTGCTCGCCGCCGTCCTCGACGACGTGGAAGGACCCCGACAACAACGTCGCCTTCCACAATCGCACCACCATGATGACGCACAACTACACGATCTCGATCGCGGCCAAGTGGCTGGACGACGCCAACAATGCCGCACTGACGCCCGAGCAGCGGGCGGCCGGCCGCAAGGCCTATGACGAGACGATCGCCACCTCCGGCTTCCCCACGAAGCCGGACGGCTCGCCGATGCACTATCGCGCCTCGGTCAAGGTCGGCGTCATCTTCGAACAGGCGAAGAACAAGGCCCGCGCCCGCGACTTCATCAAGTTCCTGATGGAGGAGCAGAACCTGCGCCCCTATGTCGAGGGCGCGCTGGGTCGCTGGTTCCCGGTCACCAAGGAAAGCCAGGCCAGCCCCTTCTGGCAGGCCGACCCGCACCGCAAGGCGGTCTACGACCAGTTCATGGCCGGCACCCTGCCGTTCGAGTTCACCAAGAACTACAAGTTCACCATCCTCAACAACGAGAACGTCTGGGCCAAGGCGATGAACCGCGTCGTCAGCGAGAAGGTCCCGGTCGAGAAGGCGGTCGACGAGATGGTCGCCCGCATCAAGGAAGTGGCGAACTGAGGCGGCGGGCGAACCGGAGCGGACGCCGCGCGCGGCACCGATGACCGCCTCGACCGTAGAAGACACGACCCGCCGGGAAGCCTCCCGGCGGGTCGGCTTTTCCATTTCGGCCAAGCAGGCCTGGGGACTGCTGTTCGTCGCGCCCTATATGGCGGTGTTCGTCCTCTTCGTGGTCTTCCCGGTCAGCTACAGCTTCTGGCTGGCGCGCGATCCCCAGCTCTACGTCGAGCTCGCGAAGGATCCGATATTCCTGCGCACTGCGATCAACACGCTGGTGTTCCTGCTGGTCGCCATCAACGTGAAGATGGTGCTGGCGCTGTTTCTGTCGGGCTTCTTCACCCATCCGCGCTGGTGGGTGAAGATCACCGCAGCACTCTTCGTGCTGCCCTGGGCGGTGCCATCGATCCCGACGATCCTGTCGATCCGCTTCATGCTCAACCCCGAATGGGGGGTGATCAACCAGCTCATCTTCAAGCTGACGATGGATGACGGGCCGAACTGGCTGAACGACCCGACGCTGGCGATGGCGCTGTCGATGGTCGTCCACATCTGGAAGTCGCTGCCCTTCTGGACCCTCATCCTGCTCGCCGGGCGGCTGGCCATCCCGCAAGAGATCTACGAGGCGGCCTCGGTCGACGGCGCCGGCGCCTGGCACCGCTTCCGCTACATCACCTGGCCGTCGATCAGCATGCTCTACGTCACCTGCACACTGCTCTCGATGCTGTTCACGCTGGGCGATTTCAACAGCGTCTATCTGCTGACAGGCGGTGGTCCGGCCGACCTGACGCATGTGCTGGCGACGCTGGGAATCCGCTATCTCCGGCTCGACCAGCTCAATATGGCGATGGCGAGCATCGTCTGCGCCATGCCGTTCGTCCTGCCGCTGGTCTTCTTCATGATGAAGCGCCTCTCCCGATGAAGGGGATGGCCCGATGAAGGGGATGGCCCGATGAAGGGGATGGCCCGATGACCCGCGGCCGCCTGATGCGGAACGTCAGTACGGAAGCCGGGCTGCTGCTGATCGGCATCCCCGTCCTGCTGTGGACGCTGATCCCGCTTTATCACATGTTCCTGTTCGCCATCTCGCCCAAGGATGCCGCCTTCTCGGGCCAGCTCTGGCCGACCAACCCAACCCTGCGCAATTTCGAGATGGTGTTCGGGCAGAAGCACCATTTCCTCTATAATTTCTGGCAGCAGATGCTGAACTCGGTGCTGATCTCGGTCGGCACGGCGATCGTCACGCTGGTCGTCGCCACCGCGGCCGCCTTCTCGATCAGCCGGCTGCGGCTGAAGGGCGGACGGCTGGTGATGAACCTGGCGCTCTTCACCTATTTCATCCCCGCCGCCTTCCTGGCGGTGCCGATGTACAAGACGATGGGCATCTACGGCCTGCTCAACAGCGACTGGTCGCTGGTGCTGGCGATGGTCACCGTGGCCTCGCCCTATGCGATCTGGATCCTGCGCCAGGCGTCCGACAAGCTGCCGGTCGAACTCGACGAGGCCGCCATCATCGACGGCGCCTCGCCGCTGCAGCTCTTCCGCATGGTCTACCTGCCACTGATGGTGCCGTCATTGATCGCGGTCGGCACCTATGCCCTGCTGCTGGCCTGGAACGAGTATCTCTACGCCTTCCTGCTGCTGTCGAAGGACACGGCGATCACCCTGCCGGTGGCGCTCGGCAACTTCCTGGCAGCCGACGATTCGCCCTGGGAGCTGCTGATGACGGCCGGCTTCATCTATGCCCTGCCGCCGGCGGCGATCTACTACGCCTTCCGCAAGTACATGTCGTCGGGGCTGACCGCGGGGGCAGTGAAGGGATAGGCCCAGCCGGCAATTGACGTGCCCGTCGACCATGCCCAGATGCGCCAGACCGGTCACCGGCGAAAGTGGGGTCCCATGCCGCTTACGTTCGATCTGGTCGAGGCGAAATACATGGACGACTGCGAAGGGCAGCCGGCCGTCAATTTCCGCGCGCATGTCGAGGGCACGGCACCGCGCGAACTGGTCTCCTGCCGCATCCAGCACGCCGCACTGGACATGCTGCTGACCCAGGCAGCAGGCATCGGGGTGGGGGACGACCAGTCGGCCCTGGAGGCAGCGGCCGAGCAGTTCCGCCCCATCATCCTGGCGATCGCGACCGCCAAGTTCGACTGCGGGGACTGGCTGCTGGACGGCAGCCGCAAGGTCGTCGTCGTCCGCCTGGACGACGTGTCGACGGCGCGGTGAACGAAGAGAAGGCCGCGGATCGCTCCGCGGCCTTAGTCGCCTCTGTCGGTGGGGGCGGCCGGCCCGAGCGGCCGGGGGGAACCGCTCGGTGGCGAGGGGGAGCGCCTGGTGCCGGCCGTAGAACCTTAGCGGCCGAGCTTCTGGTCGGCGTCGACCGACTGGCCGAACTTGCCGTCGTCGAGGTTGCGGCCGTACTTGCCCTCGTCCGCGTTGCGGCCGTACTTGCCTTCGTCGGCGTTGGCGCCGAACTTGCCCTCGTCGAGCAACTGGCCGTACTTGCCGTCATCCTGGTTCATGCCGAACTTGCCAGCATCGAGCGACAGGGGGGAAGCGACGGCACCGAAGGCGATCAGGGAAGCGATGGCAGCGGCGGAAATGAGCTTGGTCATGGGAACCTCCTGGTCAATTTGGCTGGGCGACCCGGTCCATCCCCGCGCCGTCCTCATGACCAGAAGGTAGTCCCCGACCCGCGCCTGGGCGAATCACGCTCGCTCACTCCACGGTGACCGGCTGATGACCGTTCCGTGATCGCCCGGCCACCGCCCGCGGGCTATGCCTGCTTGTGGATCGGGTCGACCCAGAGCACCTGCTCGGGCTTCTCGATCGGCTCGATGTCGAGGTTGACGACCACCGCCTCGTTGTCGCTGCGCACCAGCACGCATTCCAGCGTCTCGTCGGACGACGCGTTGATCTCCTGATGGGGGACGTAGGGCGGCACGAAGATGAAGTCGCCCGGGCCGGCCTCGGCCACATATTCCAGGCGCGCGCCCCAGCGCATGCGCGCCCGGCCCTTGACGATGTAGATGACGCTTTCGAGCGCGCCATGATGGTGCACCCCGGTCTTGGCGTCGGGGAAGATCTTCACCGTGCCGGCCCAGATCTTCTGCGCGCCCACGCGCGCCAGGTTGATCGCCGCCTCGCGGTGCATGCCGGGCGTCTGGGCCGTGTTCGGGTCCAGCTTGTCGCCCGGGATGACCTTCACCCCATGCTCCTTCCAGTCGACATAGACGTCGGGATCGGCATGGGGATGGGCGTGAGCATGATCGTGGTCGTGGTCGTGGTCGTGGTGATGGTCGTGCGTCATGGCGGGCGATCTCCTGGTGTGCTTCCTATGTGCGCCAGCCGCGCCCGCCGTTCAACAGTCGGACGGCATGCAGCGCATCATCCACCGCCCGACCCGAGGAACGACCCGATGCCGGCCATCGCCATCCGCACCGCCACCGTGGCCGACGTGCCCACGCTCATGCGCCTCGTCCGCGCGCTGGCCGCCTACGAGAACCTGGAATCCGCCGTCGTCTCGTCCGAGGAGGACCTGCGCCGCGACGGCTTCGGCCCGCACCCGGCCTTCGAGGCCCGCATCGCCTCGCTCGACGGCGTCGATGTCGGCTTCACGCTGTTCTATCCCGGCTATTCGACCTTCTCGGGCCGGCGCAGCCTGTTCCTGGAGGACCTGTTCGTCGACGAGGCCGCGCGCGGCCACGGGCTGGGTCGCCGCCTGCTGGCGGACCTGGCGCGGATCGCCGACGAACGCGGCTGGACGGCGATCACGCTCCACGTGCTGGACTGGAACCCGACCCGCGCGTTCTACGAGCATCTGGGATTCCGTGCCCATGGCCAGTGGCTGCTGTATTCGCTGAGCGGCTGGTCGTTCGACCGACTGGCCGCCGAATAGCCGGCCGGCCGGCCATTCAGTTGCATCGGTCGTTCAGTTGCATTGGCCGATCGAGCCTTCCGCGCACACGCGCTTGCCGTCCGTCCAGGTGGCACCGGACAGGTTGGCCTGGGCGAAATCGGTCCCGCGCACCGTGGCCCCGGACAGGTCGGCCCCACGCAGGACCGCGCTGAAGAAGCGCGCGCGCGACAGGTCGGCCCGCGCCAGGACCGCCTGGGTCAGGTCGGCATTGGTGAAGTCGGCCTCGGTCAGGCGCGCCTCGTCCAGGCGTGCGCGGGCCAGCCTGGCCGACAGGAACTTCGCCCGCGAGGCATCGGCCCGGCGCAGGTCGGCTCCGGTCATCACGGCGCGCGAGAAGGTGGCGTCGCGCAGCGAGCCGCCGGACAGGTCGTGGCCGGCCAGTTCCGCCCCGTCCTGGTAGCAGCGGCGCCAGTCGACCCCCGGGCCCGCCGGATCGTTGCAGCCGGCCAGGGCCGCCGGTGTCGGTGTCAGGAACAGCGCGGCCAGGACGGCCGCGGCGAACCGCCCGCGCCGGTCATGCCGCACGCCGACGCTCCATGCCGATCGAGCGCCCGGCCTGGGGCGGCCGGGGCACCGCGCGGTGCTGCTCGGCCATCGCCGAAAGGGATGCCATCGCCGCGCCCGGCCAGGCGACGGAGCGCCGCACCGCAAGGTCGACATGCACCGCCATGATCTCGTTGGTGGCTGAGAGGAACCCCTTCTCGGCATGGAACATCGCGTGGAAATAGTGCAGCCGCTTGGCATCCAGCCCCAGGATGTGGGTATGGATGCGGAACGGCTCGCCCTCCAGCAGCTCGCGCTCGTAGGTGAGGTGGGTTTCCAGCACGAAGAACCCGCAATTGCTGCTGCGGGTGTAGGTCGAGCCGATCCCGTGGCGATGCAGCAGCGTGTCCGTTCCCTGGTCGAAGGCGAGCAGGTAGTAGGCGAGGTTCATGTGCCCGTTGACGTCGATCCATTCCGGCTTCACCCGGCCGGCATGTTCGGCGAAGAGGCGTTCATCGTTGAGCGTATCCGACATGGTGGAGGAAGATAGTCGATCGCAGGCGATCCTCAAACCATCGTCCCCCTTCCGCCATCCTCCCCACTTTCGGACCGGACCCCGCCGATGCTGCTGAACTGGCTGGCCTATCTCGGCCGCAATGGCACGAAGGTGCTGGCGGTGGGCATCCTGGTCGGCCTGGCCCTGCCGGACCTGGCCCGCAGCCTGAAGCCGTGGCTGCCGGTGGCGGTCGCCATGACCATGGTGGGCTCGATGCTGCGGCTGGAATGGCCGGAGATCGCGCGCCAGATCCGCGCCTGGCCACAGGTGGCGCTGACGGCCGCCTGGCTGATGCTGGCGGCCCCGGTCCTGGTGGCGGTCGTGGCGACGGCGCTGCCGCTGCCGCCCGGCCTGGTGACGGCGATGGTGCTGTCGGCGGCCGGGCCCTGCATCATGTCCGCCCCGGCCATCTGCCTGCTGCTGGGCCTGGATGGGGCGTTGGCGCTGGTCGCGATGGTCATCGCCCACCTGCTGGCGCCGCTGACGGTGCCGCCGCTGGCGCTGGGCCTGGTCGGCGTCACGCTCGACATCGGCATGGTGGAACTGACCTTGCGCCTGGCCGGCTTCGTGCTGGGTGCCGCGGCAGTGGCAGAGCTGATCCGGCGGCTGGCCGGCCGCCAGCGCATGCGCGACCACGGCGACGCGGTCAACGGCTTCAACATGCTGGTCCTGGTGGTCTTCGCCATCGCGATCATGGATGGGGTGACGGCGGCCGCCCTGGCCGATCCCGGGTTGGTGTTGGTCTATCTGGCCGCCGCCCTGGTCTTCAACGCCGCTCTCCAGGCGGCGGGCTGGCTCGCCTTTCGCCGGGCGGGCGCACCCGCCGCGCTGGCGGTCGGCTTCATGACCGGCAATCGCAACATGGGGCTGATGTGGGCCGCCCTGGGTGCCGACACGGCAATCGGCATCACGCTCTACTTCGCCGTGGCGCAGTTGCCGATGTACCTGTTCCCGGCAATCCAGGCGCCGCTCTATCACCGCTGGACCCGCGGGGCTTAGCCGGGGCGCCCCGCGGGGCACCCCGGCCGTTTTCCCCACTATCCCCGCATTCTGGGGATAACTCTGCGGATAAGCACCCTCGCCTGTGGATAAGGCGGGTGAACAACCCCCCTCAAGCCGTTACGCCGAAACGCTTCTCGGATACGAGGACAACTTCCACACCGACGATCTGGCGCATGCAGCGGGCCACGTAGTCGGCGAGATCGCGGTCCATCCCCTCCATCTGCACGTCAATCGACAGTTCATCGCCGTCCGCCCCCTGGGTACGGGCGACGAAGGCGGACGGGACCAGGTCGCGCTTGGCGAACAGCTCCAGCACGCGCGGCATCAGGCCGGGCGAGCTGCGGCCGTTCAGGGAAAAGCAGGCGGTGGGGAGGCGCGCGGCGGAGACGGTCTCCGACCGATGGGCGGTCAGATGCTGGGAATCGAACCGCTGGGAATCGGGGCGTTGCATGACGGCAGCCTTCTCGAAAACGAATAGACGAACGACGTGGCCCGGCTCTCAAAGAGAACCGGGTCCGTAATTCGCCCACCGATCCGAAGCTGCGCGTGGAACACCATGCCGACAAAATAAGCCCGCCCCCCGTTCCGGTCAATGCGGCCGACCGTGCTAGGATCGAATGCATGCTGCGTCGCCTTGTGCTTCTCTTCCTCCTGGCCATCCTGGTCCCGCTGTCGGCCGCCGCGGGCGAGGCCCAGTGGCGGTCGTTCGCCGGTCGCCTCGGCATCGCCGATGTCGACGGGCTGGTCGAGACGCTGGCCCATCTCGACCGCACCGGCCGCCTGCCGCCCCGCTATGCCACCAAGGCGGAGGCCCGGCGCCTGGGCTGGGAGCCGGGGCGGGACCTGTGGGCGGTGGCCCCGGGACGCGTAATCGGCGGCGACGTGTTCGGCAATCGCGAGCGGCGCCTGCCGCCGCAGGCCCGCGACGCCTATCGCGAAGCCGACCTCGACTATCGCGGCGGTCGCCGCAACGCCCGCCGGCTGGTCTTCGACCGGGATGGCGGACGCTGGGTGACGATCGACCATTACGAAAGCTTCCACCGGGTGCCCCAGTGAGCAAGCCAGTGAACCAGCCGCGCCGCGTCGTCATCGAAGGGCAGGCGATCGCCACCCTGGCCCGGGCCTGGGACGCGCTCGCGGGCGCGCTCGACCTGCCCGCCCATTTCGGCCGCAACCTCGATGCCCTGCATGACTGCCTGACGGGCGACGTGCCCGGACCGCTCGTCATCGAATGGCGGCATTGGCGTGCGACCGAGGAGCGGCTCGGCCAGGGCGTCCGGCCGATGCGCGAGACCCTGGAGGAAGCGGCCGCGACGCGCGACGACCTGGAGGTCCGCTTCCCCGACTGACGACCGCCGTCGCCGGCTTGCCGGCCGGCGGTCAACCCAGCTCGAAGGTCGTGACGCCGTAGGTGCCCGCCAGGTCGACCAGGGGCGCCGGCCCGCGATACATCCGTGCGGTCTCGAAGCAGGCGGCCAGGCCATGCCGCTCGGCCAGTGCCACGGCATCCGGATTGTTCTCGGGCACATCGAAGAAGACCGGCCCCTCGCCCGCCTGGGCCGCCAGCGCCCGGAACAGGCTCTCGGCGGTGTCGGCATCGTCGGCGAAGAGCGGACCGATCTTCCAGCCGATGCGGCAGCGGCGGACGACGCCGTAGCCCGACAGGCTGCCGTCGCGAAGTGCGGCATAGCCATGGCTGTGCGGCAGGCCGGCCCATACCGCCAGGAAGGCGCGCCTGGCCGCGGGAAAGAAGCGGCGGTCATAGGCGAGCAGGCGGTCGAGCGGCACCTCGCCCAGGGGCAGCAGGCCGGATTCGATGCGCCCGGCCGTGGCGACCCCGCCGAAGCGGATGTTGCGACAGGCCAGCACGAAGCCGGAGCGGGCATAGTTCGCCTGCTGGGCGGGCACCCCGTCCAGCCCCACCACGGCGCCAGAGAGGTAGCCCATGCCGGCCCGCCATAGCGCCAGCCCATGGCCCTGGCCGCGGAAACCCGGGGCGGCGATATAGAAGCCGAGGAAGCCGAAGTCGCCCGCATAGCGCACGACCGAGATCGAGGCCGCCGGCTGGCCGTCGAGCCGCGCCACCAGGAACCCCGTCGGATCGGCCGCGCGGAAGGCCAGCGCGTCGGCCAGCCCCGGGTTCCAGCCCTCGTCGGCGGCCCAGTCGATCGCGCGGTCGAGGTCGGCCGGGCTCATCACGGAAATGGCCAGGGTGGAGGCGGGCATGGCGGCACTCTTCGGGTTGCTTCTGCGGCCCAGCCTGCCCCGCCCGCGGGGCCGGCCGCAACTGCCCGCGCAAATCGTCGCTGCGCCTGGGCGCGGGCCCTGGCAGGCGCTATATCTCGGCACATGAATACCTTCCTGACGATCGTCCTGGTCCTCCTGATGCTGGCGACGCTGGGCGTGCTCGGTGCCGGCGTGGTCGGCATGATCCGGGGCGGCAGCGACCCGCGCCGCAGCAACACGCTGATGCGCTATCGCGTGCTGTTCCAGATGGGGGCGCTGCTGGTCCTCGGCCTCGTCCTCTGGACGATGAAGCCCTAGGGTCGCCATGGTCCAGCTGACCCGCATCTACACCCGCGGCGGCGACCGCGGCGAGACCTCACTCGGCGACGGCGTCCGCGTGCCCAAGCACGACCTGCGGGTGGAGGCGTTCGGCACCGTCGACGAGGCCAATGCCACCATCGGCCTGGTGCGGCTGCACACCGAAGGGGCACTCGACCAGCTGCTGGCGCTGATCCAGAACGACCTCTTCGATCTCGGCGCCGACCTCTGCACGCCCGAGGACGGGCGCCGCGGGGCCGGCGCGCTGCGCATCGTGGCGTCCCAGGTCGCCCGCCTGGAGACCGAGATCGACGCCTACAATGGCCGGCTGGCGCCGCTGTCGTCCTTCATCCTGCCGGGCGGCACGGCGGCGGCGGCCTACCTGCACCTGGCCCGCACCGTGACCCGCCGGGCCGAGCGGCTGGTGGCCGAGCTGGCGGCCCGCGACCCGGTCAACCCGGAAGCCTTCAAGTACCTCAACCGCCTGTCCGACCTGCTCTTCGTGCTGTCGCGGCACGCCAACGGCGATGGCGCCGGCGACGTGCTGTGGGTGCCCGGCGCCAGCCGTTGAGCGCCGTCGGGGCGGGGATGTTTCGCTTGCCATGCCATTGTGCATGTGCACAAATCGCGCGCCACGGCGGCACGGAACGGGCCAGCCGGCCCGTTCCCATTCGCCGCCGCCCAGCATCCATCAGGTGAGTTGTTGCCGATGAAAGTGCTCGTCGCCGTCAAGCGGGTCGTCGACTACAACGTCAAGATCCGGGTCAAGGCCGACAAGACCGGGGTCGAGACGTCCAACGTCAAGATGTCGATGAACCCCTTCGACGAGATCGGGGTCGAGGAAGCCGTGCGCCTGAAAGAGGCGGGTGCGGCCACCGAGATCGTCGCCGTCTCCCTGGGCGTGACCCAGTGCCAGGAGACCATCCGCACCGCGCTCGCCATGGGTGCCGACCGCGGCATCCTGGTGGAGACCGACGCGGTGCTGGAGCCGCTGGCGGTCGCCAAGCTGCTGAAGGCGGTGTGCGAGAAGGAGCAGCCCCGCCTCGTCATCCTAGGCAAGCAGGCGATCGACGACGACGCCAACCAGACCGGCCAGATGCTGGCGGCCCTGCTCGGCTGGCCGCAGGCGACCTTCGCCTCCAAGGTGAAGATCGACGGCGACAAGGCCGAGGTGACGCGCGAGGTCGATGGCGGCCTGGAGACGATCCGCATCGCGCTGCCGGCCATCGTCACCACCGACCTGCGCCTGAACGAGCCGCGCTACGCCTCGCTGCCGAACATCATGAAGGCGAAGAAGAAGCCGATCGACGTGCTGAAGCCGGCCGACCTCGGCGTCGACGCGGCACCCCGGCTGACGGTCCTCAAGGTCGAGGAGCCGGCCAAGCGCCAGGCCGGCATCAAGGTCAAGAGCGTGGCCGAACTCGTCGACAAGTTGAAGACCGAAGCGCGGGTGATCTGATGAGCGTCCTCGTCCTGGCCGAGCATGACGGCTCGGCCCTGAAGCCCGCCACCCTCAATGCCGTGACCGCGGCGGTCGAGATCGGTGGCGACCTGCATATCCTGGTCGCCGGCCAGGGCTGCGCGGCCGTGGCCGAGGCAGCCGCCAAGGTGCCGGGCGTCGCCAAGGTGCTGGTGGCCGACGATGCCGCCTACGCCCACCCGCTGGCCGAGAACCTGACCCCGCTGCTGGTGGGCTTGGCCCCCGGCTACAGCCACCTGCTGGCCCCGGCCACCACCAACGGCAAGAACGTGCTGCCGCGCGTGGCAGCCTTGCTCGACGTGCAGCAGATCTCGGACATCACCGCGGTCGTGTCGCCCGACACCTTCGTGCGGCCGATCTATGCCGGCAACGCGCTGGCGACGGTGCAGTCCAAGGATGCGATCAAGGTCATCACCGTCCGCACCACCGGCTTCGGCCCGGCAGCGGCCGAGGGCGGCAGCGCCACCATCGAGAATGTCGCCGCGACGGCGGATTCCGGCCTGTCGAGCTTCGTCGGCAACGAGCTGTCGAAGTCCGAGCGGCCGGAACTGACGGCCGCCCGCGTCGTCGTGTCCGGCGGGCGCGGCATGCAGAACGGCGAGAACTTCAAGCTGCTGGAGGCCCTGGCCGACAAGCTGGGTGCCGCCGTCGGCGCCAGCCGGGCCGCGGTCGACGCCGGCTTCGTGCCCAACGACTATCAGGTCGGCCAGACCGGCAAGGTGGTGGCGCCGGAGCTCTACATCGCCGTCGGCATCTCGGGCGCGATCCAGCATCTGGCCGGCATGAAGGACAGCAAGGTGATCGTTGCCATCAACAAGGACGAGGAAGCCCCGATCTTCCAGGTGGCCGACTATGGGCTGGTCGGTGACCTTTTCCAGATCGTGCCGGAACTGACCAACGCCATCGAAAAATCGTGATGCCCAATCGGCGCACGCTCTTCGCCCAGAGCGATCGTTCGTCCGGCGACGGTTCCGCAGAGCAGACAGGGAACGCGATGATCGGCAAGATCGGCATCATCGGCGCGGGCCAGATGGGCTCGGGCATCGCCCAGGTTTCCGCCCAGGCGGGATATCCGGTGCGCCTGCTCGACATGAGCGAAGAGTCGCTGAAGCGCGCGGTCGAGAACATCGACCGGGGCTACCAGCGGCTGGTGGCCCGCGGCAAGCTGACCGAGGACGAGCGGACAGCCGCCATGGCCCGCATCGAGACGGCGCGCGACATGGCGGTGTTCCGCGATTGCGACGTCGTCATCGAGGCCGCGACCGAGAACGAGCAGGTCAAGAAGGAGATCTTCAAGGCGCTGGTGCCCAACCTGGGGCCCGCCACGATCGTCGCCTCGAACACCTCGTCGATCTCGATCACCCGGCTGGCGGCGTCGACCGACCGGCCGGGCCGCTTCATCGGCATGCACTTCATGAATCCCGTGCCGGTGATGCAGCTGGTCGAGATCATCCGCGGCATCGCCACCGAGGAAGCAACCTACCAGTCGATCCGCGAGCTGTCGGTGCGGCTTGGCAAGCAGCCGGTGGCGGCCGAGGATTTCCCGGCCTTCATCGTCAACCGCATCCTGCTGCCGATGATCAACGAGGCCGTCTACACCCTCTATGAGGGGGTGGGCTCGGTCGAGGCGATCGACACCGCCATGAAGCTCGGCGCCAACCACCCGATGGGGCCGCTGGAACTGGCCGACTTCATCGGGCTCGATACCTGCCTGGCAGTCATGCAGGTGCTCTATGACGGGCTGGCGGACTCCAAGTACCGCCCCTGCCCGCTGCTGGTGAAGTATGTCGAGGCCGGCTGGCTCGGCCGCAAGGCCGGCCGCGGCTTCTACGACTATCGCGGCGAGAAGCCGGTACCGACCCGCTAGATCGTCCGATCATCCCTGCGGCGGGCCGCCGCAGGGATTGCGCTTGAGCGGCATGCGACCGCCGGGTGAAACTGCCCGGTCGCAATCCTCGCCCCGAGGCTCCGCCCATGGCCGCCACCGTCGATGCCGTTCCCTCGGACGAGAAACTTCCCGAACGCACACAGGTGGTGGTGATCGGGGCCGGCATCATCGGCGTCAGCACGGCACTCGCCCTGGCCGAGAAGGGCATTCCGGTCGTGCTGTGCGAGAAGGGCCAGGTCGCGGCCGAGCAGTCCAGCCGCAACTGGGGCTGGTGCCGCACCTCCCAGCGCGACCCGCGCGAGATTGCCCTCAGCGTCGAGGCGCAGCGGATGTGGGAGGGGATGGATGCCCGCATCGGCGAGTCCACCGGCTTCACCCGCAGCGGCATCCTGTTCCCCTGCGAGACCGACGCCGAGGTCGAGGCGAAGGAACGCTGGCTGGAGCATGCCCGCCCCTACCAGCTTGATTCGCGGATGCTGAGCGCGGCCGAGATGGCCCCACTGCTGCCCGGCAACACCCACAAGTTCAAGGCCGGCCTCTATACCGCCAGCGACGGCCGGGCCGAGCCGCAGATCGCCGCCCCCGCCATGGCGCGGGCCGCCCGCCGCCTGGGCGCCACGGTGCTGACCAACTGCGCCGTGCGCGGGGTGGAGACCGCGGGCGGGCGGGTGTCGGCCGTCGTCACCGAGAAGGGCCGGATCGCCTGCTCGGGCGTGGTGCTGGCCGGCGGCGCCTGGTCGCGCCTCTTCTCGGGCAACATGGGGATCGACCTGCCGCAACTGATGGTGACCGGGTCGGTCCTGCGCACGATGCCCATTGCCGGCGGGCCCGAATGCGCCGTCGGCACCAACGAGTACGGCATCCGCAAGCGCGCCGATGGCGGCTACACCATGGCCAAGCGCAACACCAACATCACCGACATCACGCCCGATAGCTTCCGCCTGTTCTTCGACTTCCTGCCGGCCTTCAAGCAGAACCGCAAATTCCTGAAGCTGCGCCTGGGCCAGCGGTTCTTCGACGAGCTACGACGCCCGCGGCGCTGGTCGCTCGACAGCGTGACGCCATTCGAGCAGGTGCGGATCATGGACCCGGCCCCCTCCCTGCCGGCGCTGGCAGCCCTGAAGGCGATCGTCGCCCGCGACTTCCCGGTCTTCCGCGACATGCAGGTGGCCGCCACCTGGGGCGGGCTGATCGACAGCACGCCCGACGTGGTGCCGGTCATCTCCACCGTCGACCGGGTGCCGGGCTTCGTCATCGCCACCGGCTTCTCCGGCCACGGCTTCGGCATCGGCCCGGCGGCCGGGCGGCTGGCGGCCGACCTCGTCACCGGCGACCGGCCGATCGTCGACCCCAGGGAGTTCCGCTTCTCGCGCTATACCGACGGCAGCAACCCCCGCCCGAAGGCGTAGGGGTAAACCGGGCTCGGAGTCAGGTGGGGCTGCGGTGCCGGCGGGCGCCGGGCAAGATCGGCGCGCACCCTGGATCGTCCTCCCACGGGTTGAATATCGCAGCCCCGCTGTAGCGGACGTCCCGCACGTTGCGGGTGGCAAGGTACAGATCGTGCTCGATCGCCGTGGCGGCGAGCAAGGTATCGATCACCGGCGCCGGATGGCCGGTCCGGCGGCGGACCGAGCCGCTGATGGCGCCCCAGCGATACACGACCCGATCGGAAACGGACAGGACGCGATCGACGAAGCGCGCCGCGAGCCCGTCCCGGGTATTCCTGTAGATGGCGCGGCGAGGGTCATCCTCCTCAAGGCCGGCGATGCCCTTGTCATACTCGCCGAGCGTCAGGACGCTGAGATACAGGCTCGTCTCGTCCTGCTCCGCCGCCCATTGCTTCACGCGGAGCGAGCCGCGCGGACTGATGATCTCCGCCGTGACATTGGTGTCGAGCAGCCAGCCGATCAAATGTCCGGTTCCCGGCCGACATCGTGCGGGCGCGTCAGATCGAGCCCCTCGATCGACAGGCTTTCCATGAATGCCACGAAGGGCAAGGCAGCGGCCGGCTTCACCATGCGGTCGAACTCGTCCGCCGCAATCACCACGACCGCATCCTGACCACGGACGGTAACCCGCTGGGGACCTTCGTCACGCGCGCGGCGAACGACCTCGCTGAACTGGGCCTTTGCATCCTGCAGCTTCCAGCCGTCACGCTTGCCAGAGCGGTCGACCTTGCGCGGTGTGCGATATGCGGTGCCGCTATTCCGGGACACGTCAGCTCCTGACCATCTGACTAGATCATATCGCGATGCGAGCCGGCCGGGAAGCCCGACATGCCGTGCGCCTACTTCAGGTAGTATTCGATCAGCGCCACGGCCGACTCGCTATCCCACGCGGCATCGCCCTCGAGGCGGCCGAGTTCGTTGCCTTCCCGATCGAGCAGGATTGTCGTCGGCAAGCCGCGGGCGGCGAACGCGCGGGGGATGGCCCCCTTGGGGTCGACCCAGACGCCCAGCCCCTCGACCCCGTGCTTCTTCAGAAATGGCTCGACCTGGCGGGCGCCGCCGCGGTCGGACGACACCGCCAGCACCGTGACACCGCTGGCAGCCAGGCGGGCGCGCAGGCGGTCGAGTGCCGGCAGTTCCTTGACGCACGGCGCGCACCAGGTCGCCCACAGGTTGACCAGCACCAGCCGGCCGCGGAAATCGGCGAAGGTGCGCTCTCGGCCCTCGCCATCCAGGAAGGGCAAGCTCGGCGCTGGCCGCGGCTCCGCCGGCGCGGTAAATTGCCCGATCGCGCCGTGAAACGGCGGCGCCCCGGCGACAACGGCCGACCCCCACGCTGGCTGCGACAGCAGCAGCAAGGCGGCCAGGAAACGTCCGATACCCATGCCCTCGTCCCTTTCGGAGCCCGAACCAGTGACCGACCCGAGCAACAATAATGGCGCTGCAGCGCCCGCCGCCAACCCGCTCTGGGGCGGGCGTTTCGCCGCGGGCCACGCCGCCGTCATGGAGCGCATCAACGCCTCGATCGGGTTCGACCGCCGTCTCTATGCCCAGGACATCGCCGGGTCCAAGGCCCATGCGCGCATGCTGGGCAAGGCCGGCATCGTCTCGGCCGAGGATGTGGAGCGGATCGTGGCCGGGCTCGACACCATCCTGGCCGAGATCGAAGCGGGCAAGTTCGAGTTCAAGATCGCGCTCGAGGACATCCACATGAATGTGGAATCCCGCCTGACCGAGCTGATCGGCCCGGCGGCCGGACGCCTGCACACGGCGCGCTCGCGCAACGACCAGATCGCGCTCGACTTCAAGCTGTGGGTCCGCGACGCCGTCGACGGGCTGGACGAGCAGATGAAGGACCTGCAGGCGGCCCTGCTGGACCTGGCCGAGCGCCATGCCGGCACCGTGATGCCGGGCTACACCCACCTGCAGGCGGCCCAGCCGGTCACCTTCGGCCACCACCTGATGGCCTATGTCGAGATGCTGGGGCGCGACCGCGGCCGCATGGCCGACGCCCGCCGGCGGATGAACGAATCCCCGCTGGGGGCAGCCGCGCTCGCCGGCACGTCCTTCCCGATCGACCGCCACATGACGGCGGCCGCATTGGGCTTCGACCGGCCGATGGCCAACTCGCTGGACGCCGTGTCCGACCGCGACTACGCGCTGGAGTTCCTTTCGGCGGCCGCGATCGCGTCCATCCACCTGTCGCGCTTCGCCGAGGAAATCGTGCTGTGGTGCGCCGACGGGTTCAAGTTCATCCGCCTGACCGACGCCTACACCACCGGCAGCTCGATCATGCCGCAGAAGCGCAACCCCGACGCGGCCGAGCTGGTGCGGGCCAAGGCGGGCCGGGTCATCGGCGCCCTGAATTCGCTGCTGATCGTGCTGAAGGGCCTGCCCCTGACCTATGGCAAGGACATGCAGGACGACAAGGAGCCGACCTTCGAGGCGGCCGACACGCTGTCGCTGGCGCTGGCCGCCATGGCCGGGATGGTGCGCGACATGACGGCCGACCCCGAGCGCATGCGGGCGGCGACCGACAAGGGCTTCATCACCGCAACCGACCTGGCCGACTGGCTGGTGCGGACGCTGGGCATCCCCTTCCGCGAGGCCCATCACGTCACCGGGCGCTGCGTGCGCAAGGCCGAGGACCGCGGCTGCGCGCTGGCCGAACTGTCGCTGGCCGAGTTGCAGGCCGAGCATCCGGGCATCACCGATGCCATCTACGATGTGCTGACCGTCGACCGCTCGGTCGCCAGCCGGACCAGCTTCGGCGGCACCGCACCCGACGGCGTGCGCGCCCGCATCGCCGACGCCAGGGAGAAATACCTCGCATGACGCCCCGCCCGCTGATCGCCGCCCTGCTGCTCGTGGTCGCCCTCGCCAGCCTCGGCGCCTGTGGCAAGAAATCCAGGCTCGACGCCCCCGATGGCGACAAGTCCACCTATCCGAAGGTCTATCCCCGTGAATGAGATGCCGCCCGCCCGCCCGCCCGCCCTGCTCGACGCCTTCGCCTACCAGGCCGGCCGGCTGCATGCGGAGGGCGTGCCGCTGTCGAAGATCGCCGACGCCGCCGGCACGCCGTGCTGGGTCTATTCCCATGGCGCGCTCGAATCCCGCTACCGCGCCTTCGATGCGGCCTTCGCGGGCATCCCGCACCTGATCTGCTATGCGTTGAAGGCCAACAGCAACCAGGCGGTGATCAAGACCTTCGCCGACCTCGGCGCCGGCGCCGACATCGTGTCCGAGGGCGAGTTGCGCCGGGCGCTGGCGGCGGGCGTGCCGCCGGAGCGCATCGTCTTCGCCGGCGTCGGCAAGACAGCGGCCGAGATGGCGGTAGCACTGGATGCCGGCATCCTGCAGTTCAACGTCGAATCCGACCAGGAGCTGGAGCGGCTGTCGCAGGTCGCCAGCCAGATGGGCCGCACCGCCGGCGTGGCGCTGCGCGTCAACCCGGATGTCGATGCCGGGACCCACGCCAAGATCACCACCGGCACGGCCGAGAACAAGTTCGGGATCGAGATCGACCAGGCCCGCGCCGTGGCGGCCCGCACAGCCGCCCTGCCCGGCCTGAAGCTGTCTGGCATCGCCATGCATATCGGCAGCCAGCTGACCTCGGTGGAGCCGTACCGCCAGGCATTCGCCCGGCTGGTCGACTTCGCCCGCATGCTGATGAACGAGGATGGGCACAAGCTCGAGCGGCTCGATCTGGGCGGCGGGCTCGGCGTGCACTACCAGCATGCCCCGCCTGTGGACCTGGCATCGTATTGCGCGGCCGCCCGCGAGGCGCTGGCGGGCTTCCCCGGCACCGTCGTCCTGGAGCCCGGCCGCTGGATGGTGGCGGACGCCGGCATCCTCCTTGCACGCGTGCAGTATGTGAAGCGCGGATCGCTCAAGACCTTCGTCATCCTGGATGCGGCAATGAACGACCTCATCCGGCCGGCGCTCTACGACGCTTGGCATCCGGTCATCCCGGTCGTCGAGCCGGCGGCCGGGCACGGGCTGGAGACGGTCGACGTCGTGGGCCCGATCTGCGAGTCGAGCGACGTGATCGCGACCGGCCGGTCGATGCCGCCGGTTGCCCAGGGCGAGCTGGTGGCGATCGGCGTCGCCGGTGCCTATGGCGCGGTCATGGCGTCCACCTACAACAGCCGGCCGCTGGCGCCGGAAGTGATGGTGAAGGGCGGGGCCTTTTCCGTGGTACGTTCCCGCCCTAGCTATGACGAGATGATCGCATCGGACAGGCTGGCCCCGTGGCAGATCCACCGAACCTGACTGGTACTACGCCGATAGGGCGCGCCCCGCCTGCGCGGGGCATCCTGCCGCCCACGGCGGCCCGCCGGGTTCGCCTGGCGCGGCTCGCCCTGATGTGGGAGCGGGCCTGGCCCGCCTTGTGGCCGCCGGCAGCAGTCGGCGGCCTTTTCCTTGCCCTGGCGCTGCTGGATCTGCCGTCGCGGCTGCCAGGCTGGGCGCACGCTCTGCTGCTGGCGGGCTTTGCCGCCGCGTTCGTCTACGTGGCTGCCCGGGCCATCCGATCGATGGCCGCGACCGCCAGCCAGGACCCGCTGCGCCGGGTCGAGGTGGCAAGCGGCCTCAGCCACCGCCCGCTCGCCACGCTGGAGGACCGCCCCGTCGGCGCCCCGGACAGCCAGGCGGCCGCCCTCTGGGCCATCCATCAGGAACGCCTGCGCGCGAGTGCCAGCCGCCTGTCGGTCGGCGTGCCCGCGGCCGGCTGGGGCCGGCGCGACCAGGCGGGCCTGCGCGCCGCGGTCGCCCTGCTGCTGGTGATCGGCGTCGTCGCCGGCCGCCATGATGGCGGCGCCCGGCTGCTGCGCGCCGTGACCCCGTCCTTTGCCGCGGCCGGCCCTGCCGCCGTCGTCACGCTGGACATCTGGATCAACCCACCCGCCTATACCGGCCAGCCACCCGCCCTGCTGCGCGCCGACAGCGAGACGCCCGTAGCGATCCCGACCGGCAGCGCGCTCCTGGCGCAGCTCCATGGCGGCGGGGCCGTGCCCCGGCTGCTGGTGGACGAGGCCGCAACCGAGTTCCAGGCGATCGACGCCGCCAACTTTCGCGCCAGCGCCACCCTGACCGCCGGCCAGCGCCTGGCCGTCATGCAGGGCAGCCGCACCGTGGCGGCCTGGCCCGTGCGCATCGTGCCGGACGAGACGCCGACCATCCGCTTCGCCACGCCCCCCGGACGCAGCGAGCGCGCGGCCCTGCGCCTGGAATATGATGCGGGCGACGATTACGGCATCGAGACCGTGACCGCCATCATCCGCCGTGCCGACGAGAAGAAGGCCGCGGACGGGAAGGCCACCGACGGCAAGCCCGCCCCCGGGCAGCCGATCACGCTGGAGCTGCCGCTGCCCGGACTGAAGCCGACGGCCGCACGGTCGGCCAGCTTCCATGACCTGACCCCGCACATCTGGGCCGGCCTGCCGGTGACGATCACGCTCGAGGCCGTCGACGCCATCGGCCAGGTGGGGCGAAGCGAGCCCGCCGCGATGGTGCTGCCGGAGCGCAACTTCACCCACCCGGTCGCCCGCGCCATCGTCGAGCAGCGCCGCGAGCTGGCCATCGATCCCGCCAACCGCGAAGCCGTGGCCGAGGTGCTGGGCCAGCTGAGCCTGCGACCGGCCCGTTTCGGCGACGACTACGTCGTGTTCCTGGCGTTGCGCACGGCGCGCGCGCGCCTGTCCTTCAACGCCGAGGGCGACGCCATCGAGCCGGTGCAGCAGCTTCTGTGGGATACCGCGCTGCGCATCGAGGACGGTCGCACTTCCAGCACCGAGCGCGACCTGCGGCAGGCGCAGCGGGCGCTGATGGATGCGCTCGACCGCAACGCCTCCGACCAGGAGATCGAGCGGCTGATGCGCGAGCTGCAGCAGGCGATCGACCGCCACATGCAGGCGATGGCCGAGGAGATGATGCGCAACCCCGAGCGTTTCCAGCCGCAGGAAATGCCGCCCAACGCCCAGGTGGTCCGCCGCGAGGACATCCAGCGCATGCTGGACCAGGCCCGCGAACTGGCCCGCAGCGGTGCGCGCGAGGCCGCCCGCGACATGCTCCAGCGCCTGCAGGAGATGATGGAGAACATGCGCATGGCCCGCCCCCAGCCGGGCCAGCAGCAGCAGGGACAGCAGGGCCAGGCGCAGCAGATGATGCGTGACCTGCAGCGCATGATGCAGCGCCAGCAGCAGCTGCTCGACCGCAGCCATCGGGCCCAGCAGCAGCGCCAGGGACAGCGCGGACAGCAAGGGCAGCGCGGCCAGCAAGGGCAGCAGGGCCAACAAGGGCAGCAGGGCGAACAGGGCGAGGGCCAGGACGGCATGGGTGCCGGCGACCAGGAGCAGCTCCGCCGCATGCTGGGCGAGTTCATGCGCCGCATGGGCGAGGGCGGCGGCGAGATCCCCGGCGGTCTCGGCCGCGCCGAGCGCGCCATGCGCGATGCCGCCCGCCAGCTTGGCCAGGGCGATCCGGGCGGCGCCGTCGGCCCGCAGGGCGAGGCGCTGGACCAGTTGCAGCAGGCGATGCAGGGCATGGCCGAGCAGATGATGGGCAACCAGTTCGGCGAGGGCGACCCGCAGGGCGTGCCCAACCAGGGCCAGCGCAATGCCGACCGCAACCGCGATCCGCTCGGCCGGCCGATGCCGACGACGGGCACCTACGAAGGCAGCGACGTCAAGGTGCCGGGCGAGGGCGAGCTGTCGCGCAGCCGGGCCATCCTGGACGAGTTGCGACGGCGCGCTGGCGAGCGCTTCCGCCCCTCGATGGAGCGCGACTACATCGATCGCCTGCTCCGCCGCTTCTGACGCCGATCTCTACGACCGTCACGCGGCGGACGGTCAGGTGGTGGACGGTCAGGCGGGGCGGGTCACGAGCCCTTGGTGAAGGTGATCGACAGGCCGGCCGCGCGGCGGTCGGGGTCGCGCACGACGGTGTTGAAGGTCGTGCTCTCGCCCGGCAACAGGCGCGTGCCGGTGGTCGAGAAGGTCCAGGACGACAGCGCGCGCTCGCCCGCGTCCTTCAGCACGGCGCGCAGGCGCGGAATCGTCCGCTCTTCCGACGAGCCGTTATGGATCTCGCCGCGGACCGCCAACTCCTGCTCGCCGCCGGCGATGCGGCGGTCGGTGACGATGCCGCGGATCTCCAGCCCGGCCCCCAGCGGCTCCACCCGGATACCGACCATTGCATAGATCTTGGCCGCCGGCGGCCAGGCCTCGACGATGCGGTCGCGCGCCAGGTGCCCGGCCACGATCAAGGCCACGAAGAGCGCCAGCAGGATCGTCCAGGGCAGATAGTTGGTCGGCGTCGGTGGCGGCGGGATCAGGGCTGGCAGGTTGCTGCGCTCGGCCGGCAGGTCCGGCCCGGGGGCGGGCAGCAGCTCGATGCGGCGGGGCTGGTCGTCGGGCGGCGTCTGGTGCCAGGAATGGCCGCAATGGGCGCAGCGCACGACGCGCCCGCCACCACCCAGGGTGCGGGGGTCGATCAGGTAGCGCGTGTCGCAGGCCGAACAGGTAAGGATCATCGAGGCGGTGGAGAGCCTCCGGTTACAGGCGGAACCTAGCGGCTCGATCCCGCGGTCGCAAGCGACGCGCTGCACTGCGGCATCACCATTTTGGCCGGCATCTTGGCAACTCGCCCGGGCTGCACCAGTGTTCCTGCCATGCGCTGCATCCCCGCCCTCGCCCTGCTCGTCCTGGCCTTGGCCCCACCGGCTGCGGCCGACCAGACGGACCCACGCCTGCCCGGCCTGTTCGCCCGGCTGGAGGCCCCCGCCGCAGCCGACGCCAAGGCCGTCGAGGCCACGATCTGGCAGCTCTGGGCGATCACCGACGTCGAAGAGGCGATCATCCCCTACCGCCGCGGCGTAGCGGCACTGGAAGAAGCCCGGCTGGAAGATGCGCTGGCGCTCTTCGTCGACGTGACGGACAAGGCGCCCGAATTTGCCGAGGGATGGAACAAGCGGGCGACCGTGCTGTTCCATCTCGGACGCTATCGCGAGTCGGCCACCGCGGTGGCGCGCACCCTGGCGCTGGAGCCACGGCATTTCGGGGCCTGGGCCGGCCTGGGCCTGATCCGCCAAGCCGAGGGGCGCGACGGCGAGGCGCTGGCGGCATTCGAGCGCGGGCTGGCCGTCAACCCGCACATGCCCGGCGTGGCCGCCGCCACGCGCGATCTGGGCCGCCGCTTGCGCGGCCGCGCCATCTGACGCGACCGGCCCGGGGGCCATCCCGGTGGACGGGCCGGCGGCCGGCGTGCAAAGGTGCGGCCTCTTCGACATCCGGAAAATCAGGCGGACGGCAGCGACGTGATCCGGTTCGAGAACGTGGGAATGCGCTACGGCACGGGGCCGGAGATCCTGCGGGATCTGACCTTTACGGTGGAGCCGGGGGCGTGCTGGTTCCTGACCGGGGCCAGCGGTGCCGGCAAGTCCTCCCTGCTGCGACTGATGTACCTGGCCCATGCGCCATCACGCGGCCTGATCAACCTTTTCGATCGCGACATCGCGACCACCCCGCGCGACGAATTGCCATCGCTGCGCCGCCAGATCGGCGTGGTGTTCCAGGATTTCCGGCTGGTGCCGAACCTGACCGCACTGCAGAACGTGGCACTGCCGCTGCGCATCGCCGGCAAGGCCGAATCGGAGGTGCGCCAGCACGCCGTCGAACTGCTGCGCTGGGTCGGCCTCGGTCCGTTCGTCGACCATTTTCCGCCGGCCCTGTCGGGCGGGCAGCAACAGCGCGTGGCCATCGCGCGCGCCGTCATCGCCCAGCCGAAGCTGCTGCTGGCCGACGAGCCGACCGGCAACCTCGACGAGGAGATGGGCAACCGCCTGATGCGCCTGTTCATGGAGATGAACAAGCTCGGCACCAGCATCGTCATCGCCACCCATAATGAGGGGCTGGTGCGCCGCCATGGCGGCCGCGTCCTGCATCTGGTGGATGGCGAACTGGCCGACCGCACGGACCATCCTTCGGCGAGCCACCCATCATGAGCGGCCGCCTGCTCGGCCGCGACCCCGTCAGCCGCACCATGCCGTGGATGGTTGCGGTCATGGCCTTCATCGCCGCCCTGTCGCTGGCGCTGGCCCTTGCGGTGGAAGCCGCGGCCGCCCGCTTCGGCTCCGGCCTGTCGGGCAACGTGACGATCGAGGTGCCGCACGACGATGCCGAGGGCGCCGCCGACGCCCGCGCCGCCCAGATCGTGGCGGGCGTGACCAAGGTGCCGGGGGTGCTGGCCGCCACGATCGTGCCGCGCGCCGTCACCGCCAAGCTGGTCGAGCCTTGGCTGGGCGCCGACCTGGCCGGAAGCGGCCTCGCCGGGGCCGGGCTGCCGCTGCCGACGCTGGTCGACGTGCGGGTCGATCCCGGCAATCCGCCCCAGGCCGGCATGCTGTCGGCGATAACGGCCGCCGTATCCCCCGCCATCCGCATCGACGACCACCGGTCCTGGCTCGACCAGCTGCTCGGCTGGGTGACGGCGGTGCGGCTGGGGGCCGGCGCGGTGCTGCTCTGCGCCCTGCTCGGCATCGTCCTGACGATCGCGCTGGCGACGCAGGCCGCACTCGAGATCCATCGCGAGGTGATCGAGATCCTGCATATCATCGGCGCGCGGGATACCTACATCGCCACCCAGTTCCAGTTGCAGGCCCTGCGCATGGGCCTGCAGGGCGGGGCCGCCGGCGCCGGCCTGGCCACGCTGCTGCTGCTGGTGGTCGGCAGCACCGGGCTGACGCAACAGTCGGGGATGATGCCCGCCCTCGAACTCGGCACGCGGGAATGGATCGCGGTCGCCATCCTGCCGCTGCTGGCCGGCGGCATCGCCGTCCTCGTCGCCCGGCGCGTCGTCCTGCGCGCGCTGGCGCGGATGATGTAGGCTGGGCGATGCGCCTCATTCTCATCGACCGTGACGGGGTCCTGAACGTCGACCGGCCCGATTCGGTACGGAACCCGGGAGAGCTGGTGCCGATCCCTGGTTCGGCCGCCGCGGTGGCCCGGCTGAACGCCGCGGGCGTCCGTGTCGCCGTCGTGACCAACCAGGCGGTGGTCGGCCGCGGCATCATCGGGCCCGACATGCTGGAGCAGATCCACCACCGCCTGGCCGACGACCTGCGCCGCGCGGGCGCCCGGATCGACGCCTGGTTCGTCTGCACCGATGCCCCCCATGCCGCGACAGCGCGGCGCAAGCCCGGGCCCGGCATGCTGCGCGAGGCCATGGACCAGTTCCGCATCGCCCCCGCCGAGACCGTCATGATCGGCGACGCCGAGACCGACCTGGAAGCCGCCCTGGCCGCCGGCTGCCGGCGCGTGCTTGTGCGCACGGGCAAGGGGGCGGCGACGCAGGCCCGCGGGATCAAGCCCCATCTGCTGCCGGTGGCGGTGCACGAGGACCTGGCCGGGGCGGTGGAAGCTCTTCTCGCCCCCGCATGATCGGCCGGCTGCTGCGCCGCCTGCGCGTGCTGCTGGCCCTGGGCGGCATGGCTGGCCTGGCGCTGGCAGCGGGCTTCGTGTGGTTTGCCGAATCGATTCCCTGGGCGTCCCCCGACGACGACGCCCGGACCGACGCCATCGTGGTCCTGACCGGCGGGGCCGATCGCATCCCGGTCGGCGTGGCGCTGCTGGCTCGCGGGCTGGCGCAGAAGCTGTTCGTGTCGGGCGTCCACCCCGTCGTCGACCTGCCCACGATGCTGCGCGACGCCGTCATTGAGGACGCATCCCGCCAGGATGCGATCGCACTCGGCCACGCCGCCTACAACACCCGGGACAATGCGGTCGAAACCGCACAGTGGATGGAGCGGGAGGGCTTCCGGTCGCTGCGCCTGGTGACCGCCAACTATCACCTCTGGCGGGCGGAACTGGAGTTGCGGCGGCGCATGCCGCACATCCAGTTCATCCTGCACCCGGTCGTGCCGGCGCAGATGAAGCGGGACTGGTGGGCCTGGCGCGGCACGACGATGCTGCTCGCGGCCGAATATGTGAAGTATCTCTGGAGCATCGTCCGCCCGCGGAGCAGCACTTGACCCTCGCCCGATCCATCCTGTTCAACCTCGCCTTCTTCCTGTGGACCGTGCTGCTGGCGCTGGTGACCTGGCCGGCGCTGCTGCTGCCGCGCGGCGCCACCGTGGCCGTGTATCGTTTCTGGTCGGGCGGGGTCGCCGTCCTGGCGGCGGCCATCGTCGGCATCCGCAGCCGCTGGATCGGCCTCGACCAGGCGCCGCGCGGCCCGGTGCTCTATGCCGCCAAGCACCAGTCGGCCTGGGACACGATCACTATGCCGGGCCGGCTGGACGAGCCGGCGGTGGTCCTGAAGCAGGAGCTGCTGCGCATCCCGATCTATGGCGGCTTCGTGCGGCGCTGGGGGGCGATCCCGGTCGACCGCAAGGCCGGCGCATCGGCGCTGCGCACGATGGTGGCCGACGCCAAGGCCGCCGCGGCCGCCGGCCGGTCCATCCTCATCTATCCGCAGGGCACGCGGGTGGCGCCGGGGGTCTCCGCCCCCTACCAGCCGGGAATCGCCGCCCTCTACAGCCAGCTTGGCCTGCCGGTGGTGCCGGTCGCCCTCAATTCCGGGCTCTACTGGGGGCGCCGGTCGTTCTTCAAGCGCGCCGGCACGATCACGGTGGAACTGCTGCCGGCGATACCGCCGGGGCTCGACCGGCGGGAGTTCCTGCGACGGCTGGAGGCCGCGACCGAGACCGCGACCGATCGTCTGGTCGCAACTGCCCCTACCAGTGCTCCCCCAGGATCCGGCTGACGAAACGGGCGCCGTAGCGGTCGACCAGGGGGCCGTAGAGATTGCCGTCGGCATTGGCGGTGCGGTCGGACCAACCGCCCTCCGCCAGCCAGGTGGTGCGCCGCATCACGAGTTGCATGCAGTCGATATTGTGCAGGCGCGCGGGATAGCCGGTCGACACCAGGGCCGGCATCGCGCCGTCGCCCGACACCTTGGGGTCGCGCCAGATGATGCGGCCGTCGGTATGCATGCCGCGCATCAGGATGGGAAAGACGACGATGTCGTTGGCGTCGAACACCGCGTCCCTGGCCTTGGTGAAATAGACCCCGCGGAACCGCCGCAGCTCGCGGTCGATCTCCTCCAGCGCGAAGGGGTAGAGCAGGTTGTCGGCATTGAAGTGGACGATGTATTCGCCCGCCGCCGCGCGGATGCCGATGTCGCGCAGGCTGTGGCCCCAGTCGTTGTGGCGCACCATGGTCTTGGTCACGCGCGCGACGTGGGGATAGCGTGCCTGCAGCTCTGCCGGGTCGAGCCGGCGCCGGGTCGGGCCGTCGTGATAGAGCAGGACCTCGAAGTCGGCGAAGGTCTGCGCCTCCAGCGAGCCCAGGCCGCGATGCAGGGTGGCATCGTCGATGACGCCGTCGAAATGCACCACGACGATGCTGAAGCGCGGCATCGGCAGCCTTATGGGTGAGGGGACAAGGTTGGGGACAAGTGGCGGGAACAATCCCGAGAATAGCGGGGATGAATCGAAAAACCAGCATCCCTTCAAGATGTTGTACCGCCATCGGTCACCAGAAACAGAACGTGAACGAAATCTTGACCATGCCGGTGCCGGATCCTAGATTGAACCTCCGGCCGGATGCGCGGGCGGCCGTCAGGCAGGAGGCGCGCCGATGGTGAGCGTGGCGGCGATTTCCCAGCAGATCTGGGACATGAAGTATCGGCTGAAGGGGCCGGACGGTGCCCCCGTCGACCGCACCATCGAGGAAACCTGGCAGCGCGTTGCCGGCGCCGTGGCCGCCGGCGAGACCGCCCCCGCCCTGTGGCAGGACCGCTTCTACGCGGCGCTCGAGGGCTTCCGCTTCCTGCCGGCCGGGCGGATCGTCGCCGGCGCCGGCACCGGCCGGACCGTGACCCTTTTCAACTGCTTCGTCATGGGCACCATCCCGGACGACATGGGCGGCATCTTCCAGCACCTGCGGGAGGCCGCCCTGACGATGCAGCAGGGGGGCGGCATCGGCTACGACTTCTCCACGCTGCGGCCGCGCGGGGCACCGGTGAAGGGCGTCGGCGCCGACGCGTCCGGCCCGCTCTCCTTCATGGACGTGTGGGATGCGATGTGCCGCACGATCATGAGTGCGGGTCACCGCCGCGGCGCCATGATGGCGACGCTGGCCTGCGACCACCCGGACATCGAGGCCTTCATCGCCGCCAAGCGCGAGCCGGGCCGGCTGCGCATGTTCAACCTTTCGGTCCTGGTCAGCGACGCCTTCATGGCAGCGGTGAAGGAGGACCAGCCCTGGGAGCTGCGCTTCGAGGGCGCGACCTGGAAGGTGCTGCCGGCGCGCGAACTGTGGGACGCGATCATGCGCGCGACCTACGCCTATGCCGAGCCGGGCGTCATCTTCATCGACCGCATCAACCGCCGCAACAACCTGCACTACTGCGAGACGATTCGGGCGACCAACCCGTGCGGCGAGCAGCCGCTGCCGCCCTATGGCGCCTGCCTGCTGGGTTCGGTCAACCTGGCGGCCCTCGTGCTCGACCCCTTCACCGACACGGCCCGGCTCGATCTCGAGCGGCTGGCGACGCTGGTGCCGACGGCCGTGCGCATGATGGACGGCGTCATCGACGTGTCGCGCTTCCCCCTGCCGGAGCAGGAGGCCGAGGCCCGCGCCAAGCGCCGCATCGGCCTTGGTATCACCGGGCTGGCCGATGCGCTGATCCTCTGCCGGGTGCGCTATGGCAGCCAGGAGGCAGTATCCCTGACCGAGGACTGGATGCGCGCGATCCAGCGCCACGCCTACCTGGCCTCGGCCGAGCTGGCGCGCGAGAAAGGGGCCTTCCCGCTCTTCGAGCGCGAGGCCTTCCTGGCCGGCGAGACGGTGGCCGGCCTGGACCAGGACGTGCGCGACGCCATCGCCCGCCACGGCATCCGCAATGCGCTGCTGACCTCGGTCGCACCGACCGGCACGATCTCGATCTTCGCCGACAATGTGTCGTCGGGGCTGGAGCCGGTGTTCAGCTTCAAGTACGCCCGCCAGGTGCTGATGCCGGACGGCAGCCGCCGCGAGGAGGAAGTGAGCGACCATGCCTATCGCCTGTTCCGGCGGCTGGAAGGCGAGCACAAGCCCCTGCCCGACTATTTCGTCGATGCCCAGACGCTGACGCCGGCCGACCATCTGGTGATGCAGGCTGCCGTCCAGCGCTTCGTCGACAGCTCGATCTCCAAGACCATCAACGTGCCGGTCGACATCGCCTTCGACCGCTTCAAGGACGTCTACCTGCAGGCCTACGAACTGGGCTGCAAGGGCTGCACGACCTATCGCCCCAACGAGGTGACGGGGTCGGTGCTGAGCGTGCCCGCCGCCCGCGACAGGCCCGAGGCCCGCCAGGCCGAACTGCCGCTGGCGCCCCCGCCGGCCCGGCCGGCCGACCTCTACGAGGCGGGCGGCGTCGTCTACATGACGCGCCCGCTCGACCGGCCGGAGGCGCTGCCCGGCAAGACCTACAAGATCCGCTGGCCGGAAACGGACCACGCCATCTACATCACCCTGAACGACATCGTGCAGGACGGCCGCCGCCGCCCGTTCGAGGTTTTCGTCAACTCCAAGAGCACCGAGCACTATGCCTGGACGGTGGCGCTGACGCGGATGATCAGCGCCGTCTTCCGCCGCGGCGGCGACGTGTCCTTCGTGGTCGAGGAGTTGAAGGCCGTCTTCGACCCGCGCGGCGGCACCTGGATGGACGGGCGCTACGTGCCCTCGCTGCTGGCGGCGATCGGCGAGGTGATCGAGCGCCACATGATCGACATCGGCTTCATCGCCGGCCCGGATGCCGGCGAGGCTGGCCATGCGCCGCGCCGCGTCGTCGGCCTGCCGGCGGAACGGCCGACAGGTGCGGCCCTCCGCCAATGCCCGAAATGCGGCTCGGCCGGGCTGGTCCGCCAGGAAGGCTGCGACAGCTGCCTCGACTGCGGCTATTCCAAATGCGGATGACCGCCCGCCCTCATCCATGGCGCGGGCGGACGGCCCGGCCCATGCATGCTATGCAGGAGCATGGCAGGCGCTAGGGTTCGGAGGCCGGGCGGATGAGGGGATTGCTGCGTTCCGTCGGGCCGCTGCTGCTGGGCATCGGCATCGTCCTGCTGGCATCCGGCCTGTTCAATTCCTTCCTGTCGCTGCGCATGGGCATCGAGGGCTTCCCGCCCCAGCTCATCGGCTTCGTCGTCTCGTCCTATTTCGCCGGGTTCCTGTTCGGCTCGCTGTGGGCCAGCACGATCGTGGCGCAGGTGGGCCATATCCGCGCCTTCGCGGCCTTTGCCGCGATCCTGACCGGATCCTTCCTCTTCCTGGCGCTCTTCGTCAGCCCATGGGCGTGGATGGCGATCCGCGTGCTGGCGGGCTTCGCCATCGCCGGCATCTTCGTCGTGACCGAGAGCTGGCTGAACGACCGCGCCGACAGCGGCAATCGCGGTCGCATCCTCTCTTTCTACATGATCGTGAACCAGCTGGCCTCGGGCCTCGGCCAGCAGTTGCTGCAGGCGGGCGACCCGGCCGGGCCGGACCTGTTCCTGATCGCGGGAGCGCTGTTGTCTGTGGCGCTGGTGCCGGTCGCCCTGTCGCCGTCCGCCGGGCCGCCACCGCCGTCGCGCAACGCCCTCAACCTTCTGGCGCTCTATCGCATCTCCCCGCTGGGTGTCATCGGCTGCTTCGCGGTCGGCCTGTCCAACGCCGCCTTCTATAGCCTGGCCCCCCTGTTCGGGCAGTCGCTCGGCCTGTCCGTCGCCGCCATTGCCCAGTTCATGACGCTGACCATCTTCGCCGGCATGGTCATGCAATGGCCCATCGGCCGCCTGTCCGACCGCCGCGACCGCCGCCACGTCATCGTCGGCGTGGGCTCGGGCGTCGTCCTGTCGGCCGCCGCCATCGCCGTGGTCGGCGGCTGGTCGCTGCCGCTGCTGCTGGTGCTGGTCGCAATCTATGGCGGGCTGTCGCTGACGATCTATCCGCTGATGGTGGCCCACGCCAACGACTTCACCGGACCCGGCCAGCGCGTGGCCGCCAGCGCCGGCCTGCTGCTAGCCTATGGCATCGGCGCCGTCGCCGGCCCGATCATCGCCGCCAACCTGATGGGCTGGCTCGGCGCCCAGGCGCTGTTCGGTTATATCGCGACCGTGGCGACCCTGCTGGTAGCCTTCACGATCTATCGCATCGGCCGGCGCGCCCCGGTGCCGGTCGAGGAGCGGGAGGTCTTCGTGCCGGTGGCCGAAACGACTGCGGCGCCACGACCCGGACCCGGTCATGACGCCGCTGACGTACGTGTGGCGGTCGAACCGGCGGCCGAGACCGCCGACGGGGCCAAGCCCCAGGAAGAAAGGCGCTAGGCAGCCACCGCGTGGCCGTTGGCCAGCACGCGCGCCAGTTGGCTCAGCGCTTCCTTCTGCTTCTGGTCGCCGATCTGGGCGAAGTTCCGCGCAAGCTCGAGGCTCATGCGATCACGCCCGCCGGCGCTGCGCCCGCCATCCTCCTCGATGCCTTCGAAGAAGTAGCTGACCGGGACCCCCAACACCTGGGAGATCTCGAACAGGCGACCGGCCGACACGCGGTTGATGCCGCGCTCGTACTTGTGCGCCTGCTGGTAGGTGACGCCGATCATGTCGGCAAGCTGCTGCTGCGTCAGGCCGAGCACGATCCGGCGCTCGCGGATCATCGCACCAACATGGCGGTCGACGATGCGGGCGCGGTTGCTAGACCGCTTGGTGCCGATCTCAGGCATGGGAGTCCGGGGGGGGCTTCCATCATCCATAGTGAGGCTCCTTCCTTGGCCTCGCCCCGGCCGCGGCGAGCCGCCAGGCCGAATGGGCGATCGAAAGTGGATGAACGCAGGGCGTTCATCGCCTGGGAATAACCCCAGGTTTACGGGAAGATAATTTGGGCTGCCACCATCCAAGGTCAACCAAAAGACGCGCAGAAACGGCTAGGTTCGTCCGCAGATTGGTTTATGAATACCGCCGATATGAAGTGAACGCGGGAAATCGCGCCCGGTTCCGCGGCGTCCCGCCGCAACGCCGATGCCACCGAAACCGGGTGATCTGTGCCCCGATGGCGATCAGTGGGCGGCGCGGCTCGCCGTCTGCGCGCGTTGCTGGACCAGCCCCAGCACGACATCCAGGGTCGGCGTGGCCACGCCGACGAGTCTGGCCAGCTCCTGGACCGCGGTCACCAGGGCATCAATTTCCATCGGCCGGCCGCGCTCGAGGTCCTGCAGCATGCTGGTCTTGTGGGCACCCACATCCCGGGCCCACTGGATGCGCGTGTCGACATCGACCGCCAGCTTCGCACCCAGCGCACGCGCCACCGCCTCCACCTCGACCATCAGCAGGCGCACCGTCGGCCGCGTCGCCGCATCGCCGGCAATCTCCTCCAGCGTACCGTGGGTCAGCGCGCTGATCGGGTTGAAGCCGGCATTGCCCCACAGCTTCAGCCAGATATCATCGCGGATGCGGGGCCGGATCGGCGCCTTCAGCCCGGCCGCGTTCATGGCCTGGCTCAGCGCCTCGATCCGCGGCGTGCGCTGGCCGTCGATCTCGCCCAGCTGGAAACGATTGCCCTCGACATGGCGGACGACGCCCGGCTCCACCACCTCGCAGGCGGGATAGACGACGCAGCCGATCACGCGCTCGGGCGCAATGGCGGCCGCTAGCTTCCCCTCGGGGTCGACGCTCACGATGCGGTGGCCGGCAAAGGGACCCGGCTGGCGCTCGAAATACCACCAGGGCACGCCGTTCATGGCCGTGACGACGGATGTCTCGGGCCCGAAGAGTGGGGTCAACTGATGGGCGACGGGCGGCAGCGAATGCGCCTTCAAGGTCACGATGACGCTGTCCTGCGGGCCGGCCTCGGCCGGGTCGGCGGTGGCGGCCACGCGGGCGACCTTGGTCTGGCCGCCGATCTGCAGGGTCAGGCCGCGCTCGCGGATCGCGGCCAGGTGCGGCCCGCGCGCGATCACGGTGACGTCCTGGCCGCTGAGCGCCAGCTCGGCCGCGACATAGCCGCCGATGGCGCCCGCGCCGAAGATGCAGATCTTCATGCCGACAGCCCCAGACGCTGGGCCAGCCCGATGCGCTGCAGCTTGCCGGTGGCACCCTTGGGAATCTCGGCCAGGAAGACGATCCGCCGCGGCACCTTGAAGTCCGCCAATCGCCGGGCGACGAAGTCGCGCAGCTCCTGCTCGGCGGCCTCGCCGCCCTCCACCAGGACGACGACCGCCGCCACCTCCTCGCCCAGCTTGTCGTGCGGCATGGAGAAGGTCAGCGCCTGGTCGACCGCGGGATGGTCCATCAGCACCTCGTCGACCTCGCGCGGGCTGATCTTCTCGCCGCCGCGGTTGATCAGCTCCTTCAGGCGGCCGGTGATGGTGAGGTAGCCGTCGGCGTCCAGCACCCCCTGGTCGCCGGTACGGAACCAGCCGTCGGTGAAGCCCTTGGCATTGGCCTCGGGGTTGGCGGCGTAGCCGGCCGTCACGTTGTCGCCGCGGATCACCACCTCGCCGATCTCGCCCTGGGGCAGGATGGCCGAACCGGCCTCGTCCATGATGGCGACCTCGGGCCCGGCGGCGACGCCGACGGTGCCGGGCTTGCGCGGGCGCGGCGGCAGCGGGTTGGACGCCATCTGGTGGGCGGCCTCGGTCATGCCGTAGCTCTCGATGACCGGGACCGAGAAGGTCTCCTCCAGCGCGCGCATCACCTGCGGCGGCAGCGAGGCGGACGACGAGCGGATGAGGCGCAGGGGGCTGGCGGCGATGGCCTCGCGATTGCGCTCCGCCCGGCCCAGGATCGCCTGGTGCATGGTGGGCACCGCCGTGTACCAGGTGGGCTTGGCCTCGCCCAGCAGCGCAAAGAACCGGAGGGCGTTGAAGCCCGGCGCGCAGAAGACCGCCCCGCCGGCGCCGAGCGAGCTCAGCACCGCCGCGATCAGGCCGTGGATATGAAACAGCGGCATGATGTTGAGACAGCGGTCGGCCGGCGTCAGCCCCAGGGCCACGCGGATGTTGCGGGCCGAGGCGCAGACGTTGCGCTGGCGCAGCGGCACGATCTTGGGCCGCGAGGTGGTGCCGGACGTGTGGAGGACCAGCGCCACGTCGTCGCTGACCGCGATGCCGGGGGCGGCCGCGGTGCCCGCGGACGATCCCTCCAGCGTGAAGGCGCCGGCGGGACCGGCCGGGTCGAAGACCAGCTCGACGATCGGCACGCCTCGCGCCTGGGCGACGGCAATGGCCGGCGACTGGCTGCCGCGCTCCACCACGAGCGCCTTGGCGTCGAGGTCGCCCAGGTAGAAATCGAACTCTTCGGCGCGGTAGCCGGGATTGAGCGGCGCCGTGGTCGCGCCACAGGCGATGGCGACGAAGGCCGACGCCATCTCCGGGCCGTTCGGCAGGACGATGGCGACCGCGTCGTTGCGGCCGATCCCCAGCCGGTTCAGCGTGGCCACCGTATCGGCGACGAGCCGGCGCAGGCCGGCATAGGTCAGTTCCGGCCGGTCCGGCGCGGCGATGGCGGTTGCCTCGTCGCGCCCGATGGCAAGCAGGTCGGCGATGCTGGTGGCGGCGCTCATCGGCGTCTCTTCCGTCATTGGCGAGTTCCCCCTTGGGAGAAACCGTAGCAGCCGCCCCGGATCGAGGCCAGCCGCCGCCATAAGCGCGCGGCATGGCATGTTTTTGTGCAAGAGGGGGTGGCGGCCGGCCCAATTCCGGCGCAGGATTCCCGGCCAACCTACAGGTTTCGATGCTGGCAAGTTCCCTGCCGCCGGCCTCGCGGAGCGACATCAAGCGCGGCATCGCCTTCATGGTCGGTGCGGTCCTGGTCTTCTCCGTGTTGAACGCGGCGATCAAATGGCAAGTCGCCCGCTATCCCGTGGGCGAGGTCGTCTTCATCCGTTGCCTCTTCGCGCTCATCCCCTGCTTCGTGCTGGTGTCGATCAGCGGCGGCCTCCGGGTGCTGCGGACCCGGCGGCTCGGCTGGCACGTCTCGCGCGCGATGCTGCAGTTCGTGTCGATGAGCTGCAGCTTCATGGCCTTCAGCATGATGCCGCTGGCCGATGCCGTCGCCATCGGCTTCGCCTCGCCCATCTTCCTGACCGCGCTGTCGGTGCCGCTGCTGGGCGAGAAGGTCGGCGTCTATCGCTGGGGTGCAGTCGCCTTCGGCTTCATCGGCGTGCTGATCATGGTCCGCCCCACGGGCGACGTGCTGAACTCGGGCGCCATGTTCGCGTTGACCAACGCGCTCTTCGGCGCCCTGCTGTCGATCGGCATCCGCCGGCTGAGCGCCACCGAGGCCAGCGCCACGCTCGTCTTCTACCAGGCCGTCACGACGTTCTTAATCGCGACGGCGACGCTGCCCTTCTTCACCTGGGTCCCCATCACCTGGGCCGATTTCTTCATGATCGGCGGCATCGGCATCTGCTCGGGCGTGGCCCAGTTCTGGTGGACGCAGGCGTTCCGCTTCACGCCCGCCGCCATCCTGGCGCCCTTCAGCTACCTGTCGATGATCTGGGCCGTGCTGATGGGGTTTCTCGTCTGGGGGGACGTCCCCACGCTGCCGCTCATCGCGGGCGCGGCCATCGTCGCCATGTCCGGCCTGTTCATCGCCTATCGCGAAACGCGGCGGCGCGGCCAGGCGAGCCAGCCCGCCAAGCCGGCAAGCTGACGCGCCGGCGAGCGGGCCAGGCCAGAGTGGTCAGTCGCCCTTGCCGCCCTTGTCGTCACGCCGGGACAGCGTCTCCAGCTGCTTCTGCAGGGCATCCAGGCGGGCTTCCAGCTCGCGCATGGATTCGTTGGCGGGCGGCGGTGCCGGCGCGCGCGGCGGCTCGCCGGGGCGCTCGTCCTCACCCGGCCGGCCGGCCGAGCCCGAGAAGGGCGCCCACATCTGCATCGCGCGCTCGAACATGGCCAGGTTCTGCTTGCCCATGTCTTCGAGCCGGCCGAACGGGAACAGATTGCCGAACGTGCCCTGCATGTAGCCGCGGAACTGGTCCTGGTTGCGGGCAAAGGTCTGCATGCTGGCATCGAGATAGCGCGGCACCAGCCATTGCAGGTTGTTGCCGTAGAAGCTGATAAGCTGCCGCAGGAAGCCGATCGGCAGCAGGTTGTGCCCGCTCTTCTGTTCCTCTTCGACGATGATCTGGGTCAGCACCGTGCGGGTGATGTCGTCGCCGGTCTTGGCGTCGTAGACGACGAAGTCCTGGCCGTCCTTCACCATCTGGCACAGATGATCGAGCGTGACGTAGCTCGACGTCGCGGTGTTGTAGAGGCGACGATTGGCGTATTTCTTGATGGTGATGGCTGGTGAGGTCGCCGACCCCGAATCCTCGGTCATGCAGGTACTCCGGACGGTGGACGGTTCCGCAACGTGCATAACACGGATTTCGCTGTCGCGAACAGCGCCTCTGCTGCGGGCGCGAACAGGCGGCCGCCGGACCCGGCCGGCCGCGGCGGTGGCGACGATGCCCTGCCGCCGATATAGTCCGGCCGATGGCCGATCCGCCCGATTCAGCCGCACTCGCCAGACGGTTCGTCACCCTCTGGCAGGAGCAGATGCTGGCCGTCGCCGCCGATCCGGCCATGGCCGAGGCGACGGCGCGCTGGCTGTCGCTCTTCGCACCGGCGGCAAGCCTGACCCAGGCGTTCTCTGCACCGGCATTCGCGGCACCGCCCGTAGCGCCGGCCGCCGCCACCGGCGCGCAGCATGACCCCGTCGCCACACCCGCCCCGGCAGGGACCGCGGCCGCTGCCGGCGCATCTGGGGCTGGCGGCCACGATCTGGACCAGCTCGCGCGCCGCATGGCCGCTCTTGAGGAGCGCATCGCCGGGCTCGAATCCGCCCTTCGCGGGACCGCTCGCCGACCTCGCCGAACCGCTCCGCGCCGTCGATCCTGAGGCTTTCTCGGCCGCGCTCGACCACGAGCTGCGCGACCGCGCCGACCGCTTCCTGCGCGGGCTGGAACTCTATCGCCACCATCCCTACCGGCGCGAACTGCCGGACATGCCGGCCGTGTGGGGCGAGGGCACGACGACGCTGCGCCAGTATGGCCGGCCTGGCGCGCCGGGCCCAGCCGTCCTGGTCGTGCCGTCGCTGGTCAACCGGGCCTACATCCTGGACTTGGCACCAGGGCGCAGCCTGCTGCACCACCTGGCCGGGCGGGGCCTGCGCCCCTATCTCGTCGATTGGGCTGCACCCGGCCCCGAAGAGCGCGGCTTCGACCTGACGGCCTATGTCGCCGGCCGGCTGGAAGCCGCGCTCGACGCCGTCGTAGCCCTGGAGGGCGGGCCGGTCGCGGTGCTGGGCTATTGCATGGGGGGCGACCTGGCGCTGGCGCTCGCCTGCCGCCGGCCGCGCGACGTGTGCCGCCTGGCGCTGCTGGCGACGCCGTGGGATTTCCATGCCGAGCGCGGCGGCCAGGCCCGCGCCATCGCCGCCTGGTTTTCCACCGCCGAGCCCTGGATCGCCCGCTGGGGCGACCTGCCGGTCGACCTGCTGCAGATGCTGTTCATGGCGCTCGATCCGGCGCTGGCCCTGCGCAAGTTCTCGTCCTTCGCCGATCTCGACCCGACCGGCGACAAGGCGCATGCCTTCGTGGCGCTGGAGGACTGGCTGAACGACGGCGTGCCGCTGGCCGCCCCGGTGGCACGGGAATGCCTGGTCGACTGGTACGGCGCCAACGCGCCGGCCCGACGCGCCTGGCGCGTGGCGGGCCGCGTGGTCGACCCCGCGGCGCTGCGCATGCCGACCCTGGTGATGGCCCCGCAGCAGGACCGCATCGTGCCCCACGCGTCCGCCACGGCGCTTGCCGCCGCCATTCCAGGCGCCACCCTGCTGTCGCCGACCCTGGGCCATATCGGCATGATCGCCGGGGGCGGCGCGCCGGCGGCGGTCTGGGCGCCGCTGGCCGGCTGGCTGGACTCGGGTCCGGGCGATCCCTAGATTGCGGGTTCCGACCCACCCAGGAGCGCACCCCATGACCGACGTGGTGATCGCCGCCGCGGCCCGCACACCGATCGGCGCCTTCAACGGCACCCTTTCCAGCGTTCCCGCCCACTATCTGGGACAGGTCGCGATCACCGCCGCGCTGGAGCGGGCCAAGGTCGACCCGGCCGAGGTGGACGAGGTGGTGCTGGGCCAGATCCTGACCGCGGCCGCCGGCCAGAACCCCGCCCGCCAGGCCGCGATCGCCGCCGGCATCCCGGTCGAGCGCACGGCCTACGGCATCAACCAGCTCTGCGGGTCCGGCCTGCGCGCGGTGGCGCTCGGTTTCCAGGCGATCTTGCTGGGGGATGCCAAGATCGTCGTCGCCGGCGGCCAGGAAAGCATGAGCCAGGCCCCCCACGCCGCCTATCTGCGCAGCGGCGTGAAGATGGGCCCGGCCGAGTTCGTCGACACCATGATCAAGGACGGGCTGTGGGATGCCTTCCACGGCTACCACATGGGTAACACGGCCGAGAACGTGGCCCAGAAGTGGCAAATCACCCGCGAGCAGCAGGACGCCTTTGCGGCCGCCTCGCAGCAGAAGGCCGAGGCCGCCCAGAAGGCCGGCCGCTTCGCCGACGAGATCGTCCCCGTCACCATCAAGGGCCGCAAGGGCGACACGGTCATCGACACCGACGAGTACCCCAAGCACGGCACCACGGCCGAGACGCTGGCCAAGCTGCGCGCGGCCTTCGACAAGAACGGAACGGTGACGGCGGGCAACGCGTCCGGCATCAATGACGGCGCGGCGGTGGCCGTGCTGATGTCGGCCGACGAGGCGAACCGGCGCGGCATCACGCCCCTCGCCCGCATCGTCTCGTGGGCGACCGCCGGCGTCGACCCGGCGATCATGGGCACGGGGCCGATCCCGGCCAGCCGCGCGGCACTCGCCAAGGCCGGCTGGAGCAAGGACGACCTCGACCTGGTGGAAGCCAACGAGGCGTTCGCGGCCCAGGCCTGCGCGGTCAACAAGGAACTGGCCTGGGACACCAGCCGGGTCAACGTGAATGGCGGCGCCATCGCGCTCGGCCATCCCATCGGCGCGTCGGGTGCCCGCGTGCTGACCACGCTCCTCTACGAGATGGGCCGGCGCGGCGCCCATAAGGGCCTGGCCACCTTGTGCATCGGCGGCGGCATGGGTGTCGCCATGTGCGTCGAACGCGACTAGACCCCCGACTTCTCGCCGCCAGATCATGCGCGGGCCGCCCCGAATGGGGCGGCCCGCCTCATTTCTGCCCGAGGCCCGGACTATCAAGCGCGCGAGGGCGCCTCGTCCGCACGGGACCGCTGGCGGCGGTCGCCGCCGCATGGTCTGATGCGTGCAAGTCGACGCCGCCCACGAGCGTCGCAGATCGGGAGGAGACATCATGGCAGGACGGGTAGCGCTAGTGACCGGCGGCACGCGCGGCATCGGCCGGGCGATCGCCGAGGCCCTGCAGAAGGCAGGCTACACGGTGGCCGCCAACTATGGCGGCAACGAAGAGATCGCGAAGGCCTTCACGGCCGAGACGGGGATTCCCGCCTACAAGTTCGACGTCGCCGACTTTGCCGCCTGCCAGGAAGGCATCGGCCGCGTCACGGCCGACCTGGGGCCGATCGAGGTCCTGGTGAACAATGCCGGCATCACGCGCGACACGACGATCCACCGCATGACGTTCGAGCAGTGGAACGCGGTCATCCAGACCAACCTCGCCTCCTGCTTCAACCTGAGCCGCCTCGTGATCGACGGCATGCGCGAGCGCAATTTCGGCCGCATCGTGAATATCGGCTCGATCAACGGGCAGGCCGGCCAGTATGGCCAGGTCAACTACGCCGCCGCCAAGTCCGGCATCCACGGCTTCACCAAGGCCCTGGCCCAGGAAGGTGCCGCCAAGGGCATCACCGTTAACGCCATCGCGCCCGGCTACATCGACACCGAGATGGTGCGCGCGGTGCCCCCCAACGTGCTGGAGAAGATCGTCGCCCGCGTGCCGGTAGGCCGGCTCGGCCGGGCCGACGAGATCGCCCGCGGGGTGCTGTTCCTGGTCGCCGACGATGCCGGCTTCATCACCGGATCGACGCTGTCGATCAACGGCGGCCAGCACATGTACTGACCGGCCACCGGCCCCATCCGGGCCGGCGGATTGCGGAGGTGGAGCGGGGATGATCGTCCTGTCGAGCGGGCGGGCGACGGCGCTGGGCGCCCTCGCCATCCTGCTGTGGTCGACGCTGGCGTTGCTGACGACCATGGCCGGCCCCGTTCCACCCTTCCTCATGGTCGCCCTGACCTTCGCCATCGCCTTCGTGGCCGCGCTCTGCCTGTGGGTTGCGCGCGGCGGCGGTATCCGGCGCCGACTCACCTGGCCGCTGCCGGTCTGGGGCCTGGGCGTCGGCGGCCTGTTCGGCTTCCACCTGCTCTATTTCGTGGCGTTGGGCAACGCGCCCCCGCTGGAAGCCAACCTCGTCAACTATCTATGGCCGCTGCTGATCGTGGTCTTCTCGGCCCTGCTGCCGGGCGAGCGGCTGCGTTGGTGGCATGTCGCGGGCGCCCTGCTGGGACTGGCCGGGGCGGGGCTGCTGGTGACCGACGGCGGGCGCGTCGCCTTCCGCGCCGAGCACGCGCCGGGCTATCTGGCAGCGTTGGGCTCTGCCGTCGTCTGGGCTGCCTACTCGGTCACCAGCCGGCGCTTCGGCCAGGTATCCAGCGACGCCATCGGCGGCTTCTGCGGGGCGACCGCCGTGCTGGCATTCCTCTGCCACCTCGCCTGGGAGCCCTGGGCGCCGCCTCAGGGCACGCAATGGCTGGCCGTACTGGCGCTGGGCCTGGGGCCGATGGGGCTGGCCTTCTTCGTCTGGGACGTGGGCGTGAAGCAGGGCGACATCCGCCTGCTGGGGGCGCTGGCCTATCTGGCGCCGCTACTGTCGACCTTGGTGCTGATCGCCTCCGGCCGGGCCGAAGCGTCCTCGACCGTGGCGCTCGCCTGCCTGCTGATCACCGGCGGGGCGGCGCTGGCCGCCCGCGAGCGCCTGCGCCGCCGTCCGCCCGCCGCCATCCACGCCAGCGCGCCCACCCCCACCCGGTAGCGGACGGCCGCCGTCGCCTCAGCCCGGTTCCCAGCCCGCGGGCGCCAGTTCAAAGCCGGCGAACTCGAAGGCCGGTGCCACCGTGCAGCCGACCAGCGTCCAGGCGCCGAGACTCTCGGCCGCCTGCCAGGCCCCGGCCGGCACCAGGATCTGCGGCCGCTGCCCGGCCGCCAGGTCATTGCCCAGCACCGGGTCGCTGCGACCGTCGGCGCCCACGATGCCCAGGCGCAGCGGCGCCCCCGCATACCAGTGCCACATCTCGTCGGCATCGACGCGGTGCCAGTGCGAGCGCTCGCCCGCCCGCAGCAGGAAATAGATCGCCGTCATCGCCCCGCGCCCGCCCTCGGCCGGCGCGTGGCGATAGGTTTCGACGAAGCGCCCGCCCTCCGGGTGCGGGCGGAGGCCGAGGGCAGCGATGATCGCCTCGGCCTCCTCCGGCTTCGCCGGACGGTCCCCGCTCAGGTCGGGTCCTTCGGCATGGTCGACGCCATCGACGGGCGGGCGGCGAACTTCTCGTACCAGGCGGCCAGGGTCGGCCGGCCGCGGCGCCAGTCGTCGGCGGCAAAGCGGAAGTCGAGGTAGCCCAGCGTGCAGCCGATGGTGATGGTGCCGATCGTCACGGCGTCGCCCAGCCGGGCCGCCTCTGCCTCCAGCGCATCCAGCGCCTGCACGATCTTGCGCTGCTGGCCGGCCGACCAGTCGGCCCACTGCTTGTCCTGGGGACGGCTTAGCTCGTAGCGGATGAGGAGGGCGGCATCGAGGATGCCATCCGCCAGCGCCTGCTGCCGGAGCGCCGTCCAGCGCATCGGCCCCGGCGTCGGGAAGATGCGGGCACCCTCGTGGAGGGAATCGAGATATTCGCAGATGACCGGCGAATCGAAGAGGTGCTGGCCGTCGTCCGTGGTCAGGCTGGGCACCTTGCCGAGCGGGTTGTCGGCCGAGATCTCGGGGCTGGGCTTGGTTGGCGCGGCTGCCGTCGGAATCCGCTCGATGCGGCCGTCGAGCCCGGCCTCCAGGGCCAGCACCACGACCTTGCGGACATAGGGAGACGTCGCGGAATAGCGCAGCTTCATGTGCGGAACCTCGTCGGACGATGGGTGATGGCTGGTTAGAATGAGTCCTTGCGCCGCCGGACCTCGGCGAACACGGCGACCGGATCGCCGGGCTTGAGGCCCACCGCCGCCGCCAGGGCCGGTTCGTCGGCGCGCAGGAAGGGGTTGGTCGCGCGTTCCAGCGCGATCGTCGATGGCACAGTGGCCTCGCCGCGGGCACGCATCCGGTCGACCTCGGCCGCGCGCGCGACCAGGACCGGGTTGCCGCCGTCTACCGACAGGGCGAAACGGGCATTGGACTGGGTATATTCGTGCGCGCAGAAGACGCGCGTGTCGCCCGGCAACCCCTTCAGCTTGCCGAGCGAATGCCACATCTGCCCGGGCGTGCCCTCGAACAGGCGGCCGCAGCCCATGGCGAACAGGGTGTCACCGCAGAAGAGGGCCCCGTCGGCCGCGAACCAAAAGGCGATATGGCCGCGCGTGTGGCCCGGCACGTCGAATACCTGGGCCTCGCTGTCGCCGAAGCGATAGCGGTCGCCGTCGGCCACCGTCACGTCGATGCCGGGAATGCGCGCCTGGTCGGCCGCCGGGCCGACGATCGTGCAGCCATGGGCCGCCTTGAGCGCCAGGTTACCGCCGGTATGGTCGCCGTGATGGTGGGTGTTCAGGATATGCGTCAGCCGCCAGCCCCGGCGCGCCAGTTCCGCTTCCACGGGTGCTGCCACGGCCGGGTCGACGACGGCGGTCATGCCGGTCGCTTCGTCATGCGCCAGCCAGACATAGTTGTCCTGCAGCACCGGGATGCGGTGGATATCCAGCATGGTCGGCCCTGGGGAGTTACGGCAGGGAGTTACGGCGAGACGTCACCATATTCCCGTCCGGCCGTTTCCGCCAACCGCGATCGCCGGACATGACGAAGGCCGCGGATCGCTCCGCGGCCTTGGTCGGCTCTGTCGGTGGGGGCGGCCGGCCCGAGCGGCCGGGGGGAACCGCTCGGTGGCGAGGGGGGAGCGCCTGGTGCCGGCCGTAGAGCTTTAGCGGCCGAGCTTCTGGTCGGCGTCGACCGACTGGCCGAACTTGCCGTCATCGAGGTTGCGGCCGTACTTGCCCTCGTCCGTGTTGCGACCGTACTTGCCCTCGTCGGTGTTGCGACCGTACTTGCCGTCCTCGGTGTTGGCGGCGAACTTGGCGGCATCCAGTAGCTGGCCGTACTTGCCCTCGTCCTGGTTCATGCCGAACTTGCCGGCGTCGAGCGACAGGGGGGAAGCGACGGCGCCGAAGGCGATCAGGGAAGCGATGGCAGCGGCGGAAATGAGCTTGGTCATGGGGGGCTCCTGGGTATCTCTGGTGTTTTCCTGGGCGACCCGGTCCATCCCCGCGCCGTCCTCATGACCAGAAGGTAGTCCCCGACCGGGGCCCGGGCGAATCACGCTCGCTCACTCCACGGTGAGCGGCAGATGACCGTTTCGTGATCGCCTGCCATCGCAACGGGCAGGTGGATTTGTCGGAATGTCCCGCACCCCCGGCGCGTTCTCCCGATGTGACACATTCCTTCAGCCCATTTCTCGTCCTGGCCGTGCTCGCGGCCGCTCCCGCCATCCCCGCCCATGCCGAGGATCCGGGTGGCGGTGAATCGCGGCGGATCGTCGGCCGCCTCGAACTGCACCCGGACGGTCGCGTCGTGCGCCTGCCGCAGGCACGGGCAGCGGTCCCTTTGCAGCCCGATCCGGCCGCGGTGCCGCCGGTCACGCAGCGGCCTGCCCCGGACCCCAACGTCACGCCGGTCGGCCTGGCCCCCACCCGGCGCTTTCCCGCGACCGCCCCCTGACGTACATCTGGCGGCGATGCACGCCGATGTCGTCGACCTTCGCGACTTCTACCGCAGCCCGCTTGGCCAGGTGGCCCGGCGCATGGTCAACCGCCGCCTGCGCGAGATCTGGCCCACGGTAGCGGGCCTCAGCGTTCTGGGCCTGGGCTATGCCACCCCGTTCCTCGGCCGGCTGGCCGAGGAGGCCGAGCGGGTCGTCGTCTGCATGCCGGCCACCCAGGGCGTGCTGGCCTGGCCGCCCGATGCGCCCAACCGGGCCACCATCGGCGAGGAAGGCGAGCTGCCCTTCCCCGGCCAGTTCTTCGACCGCATCCTGATCGCCCACGCGCTCGAGGGCAGCGAGCAGGTGCGCCCGATGCTGCGCGAGGCGTGGCGCGTGCTGGCGGGCGGCGGGCGGCTGATCATCGTCGTGCCCAACCGCCGCGGCCTGTGGGCCCGGCGCGACATGACGCCGTTCGGCTATGGTCATCCCTATTCCGCGGGCCAGCTATCGCGCCTGCTGCGCGACTGCCTGTTCACGCCGGCCCAGACGACGCACGCGCTCTTCGTGCCGCCGTTCCGCTGGCGCGTGCTGCACCGGAGCGCGCTCGCCTGGGAACGCGCGGGCGAACGCTGGTTCCCGCGCTTCGCCGGGGTCGTCATCATCGAGGCGACCAAGCAGATCTATGCGGTACCGCCCGTGCGCGCCGCCGCGCGCAAGCGCGAGCGGCTGGCGGCCCCGGTGCCCATGCGGCCCATCGGCGCCCGGCGCAGCGACACGCCACCCGCCGAACCCGAGGCGCCCTGACCGGCTGGGAGCCCTGACCGGCTGGGCGCCCGTCGAGCAGGAAGGCATCGTGGCCCTTATGGCTGCGGATCTCGACGAAGACAGCATCGGCGGCAGCCGCATTCAAGGCATGGGCGATGTCCCGGCTCCCGGCGGTCGGGAATAGCCGGCAGCTCGGGTCGCGCCAGTGGAAACGGACCCAACAAATGTCACTGTTTTCTTTGCTTTCGCGATGGCCGCGGACTATCTGTAACGCCCTTTTTCGCCTTTCAGCGCCCTTGCCCGATGACTTCCGCGGCCGCCCCAAACCTCGACGACCTTCGCCGGCGCATCGACGCGATCGATGACGGTCTGCTCGACCTCATCCACCAGCGCGCGACCATCGTCGGCGCGGTCGCCGCCGCCAAGCGCGCCACCGGCAGCGCCGGCGCCTTCCGGCCCGGCCGCGAGGCGCAGGTCATGCGCCGGCTGGCTGCCCGCCACCATGGCCCGTTCGGCCTGGCCACCATGGTGCGGCTTTGGCGCGAGATCATGTGCGAGTTCACGCGCCTGCAGGGCCCGTTCGCGGTCGCCGTGCAGTTCGCCGACGGCCGGCCCGGCCTGTGGGACCTGGCGCGCGACCATTTCGGCGCCGAGACGCCGATGACGCCCCATGGCGACGCCCGTGCCGTCCTGGCCGCGGTCGATGGCGGCAGCGCCACCGTCGGCGTGCTGCCGACGCCCGCCGGTACGGCCGATGGCGCCTGGTGGCCGCAGTTGCGCGGGGCCGCCGCCGACCGGGCGCGGATCATCAGCCGCCTGCCCTTCGCCAGCCCCGGCAGTGCCCGCGGTGACGGGCTGGATGCCGTGGCCGTCGCCCGCCTGCCGAGCGAGCCGTCGGGAGACGATCGCAGCTTCCTGGCGCTCGACCTGGCGGCCCCCCTGCCCGACGCCGAGATATCCCGATTGGCCGCCGCCGCCGGCCTCTCGATCCATGCCCTGCCCGCTGTCATCGACGCGCCCGACGGCCCCGCCCGCCTGGCCGAGATCGACGGCTATGTCGGCGACGACGACCCGCGCCTGGGCCGGCTGCGCGAGGACGCCGGACAGCGCCTGCGCGGGCTGACCGTGCTGGGCGCCTATGCCATCCCGCTGTCGGAGAGCCGCGCCGGCTGAACCCCCGCGGCCGCCCGCGAACGAGGAAACCCGATGACCACCGAGCCGCCCACGACCGAAGCCAGCGACCTGCCGCTCGCCCTGGAGCCCAAGCCCGGCATCCTCGAGATCGCCCCCTATGTCGGCGGCGACCACAAGGCGCCCGGCGTCAACCGCGTCTTCCGGCTGGCCTCGAACGAGAACACGGTCGGCCCGAGCCCAAAGGCGAAGGCCGCCTATACGGCGGCCGCCGGCGAGATCCATCGCTACCCCGACGGCAATTCGGAGCGGCTGCGCCAGACCATCGGCCGGGTGAACCGGCTGGCCCCCGCGCGCCTGGTGTGCGGGGCGGGCTCGGACGAACTGCTGCAGCTCCTGACCAAGGCCTATGCCGGGGTCGGCGACGAGATCCTCTACAGCCAGTACGGCTTCATGATGTACCCGATCGCGGCCAAGTCGGTCGGTGCCGTGCCGGTGGCCGCGCCCGAGCAGGGGCTGCGGAGCGACGTCGACGCCCTGCTGGCCCATGTCACCCCGCGCACGCGCATCCTGTTCCTGGCCAACCCCAACAACCCGACCGGCAGCTACCTGACGCCGGCCGAGATGCGCCGGCTGCATGCCGGGCTGCCCGGCAACGTGTTGCTCGTCATCGACGCGGCCTATGCCGAGTATGTCGAGACCGGCGATTACGAGGCCGGCGTCGAGTTGGTCGATTCCGCCCAGAACGTGGTCATGGTCCGCACCTTCTCGAAGATCTATGCCCTGGCCGGCCTGCGGCTCGGCTGGATGTACGGCCCGCCGGCGGTGGTCGACGTGGTGAACCGCATCCGCGGGCCCTTCAACGTCACGCTCGCCACCCAGGAGGCCGGCGTCGCCGCGATGGAGGACGAGGCATTCGTCACCACCTCGCGCGCGACGGCGACGCGCTGGCGCACCTGGCTCTCCGACGAGCTGACCCGCCTGGGCCTCACGGTCTATCCCAGCGTCGCCAACTTCATCCTGGTGCGCTTCCCGACCGGGCCCGGCCGCGATGCCGCCGCCGCCCTGGCCTTCCTGAAGGAGCGCGGCGTGCTGGTGCGCGGCATGGCGGGCTACGGCCTGCCGGAATGCCTGCGCATCGGCATCGGCGTCGAGGATGAGATGCGGGCGGTGCAGGCCACCATCGCCGACTTCCTCGGCAGCCGGAGCTGACGCCCGTGACCTTCCGCCGCCTGGCCCTGATCGGGATCGGTCTGATCGGCTCCTCCCTGGCGCGCGCGGCGCGCGCCCAGGGGCTGGCCGAGGAGATCGTGTGCAGCACCAGGCGCGAGGCGACCCGCGACACGGCCCGGTCGCTCGGCATCGTCGACCATGCCTACGAGAACCCGGCCGAGGCCGCCGCCGGTGCCGACCTCGTCCTGCTCTGCACCCCTGTCGGCACCTATGCCGACCTGTCGGCCGCCATCGCACCCGTCCTGGCACCCGGCGCCATCCTGTCCGACGTCGGCTCGGTCAAACAGGCCGTCGTCCGCGACGTCGGCCCCAACGTGCCAGACGGCGTCCATTTCATCCCCGGCCACCCCATCGCCGGCACCGAGCATTCCGGGCCCGAGTCCGGCTTCGCCGAGCTCTTCCAGGGCCGCTGGTGCATCCTGACGCCACCGCCCGCCGCCGACCCGGCCGCCGTCGCCCGCCTGCGCGCCTTCTGGGAAAAGGTCGGCTCCCAGGTCGTCGAGATGGACCCGGCCCACCACGACAAGGTGCTGGCCATCACCTCGCACCTGCCCCACCTCATCGCCTACACCATCGTCGGCACCGCCACCGACCTGGAGGAGACGCTGCGCTCCGAGGTCATCAAGTACTCGGCCGGCGGCTTCCGCGACTTCACCCGCATCGCCGCGTCCGACCCCGTCATGTGGCGCGACATCTTCCTCGACAACCGCGAGGCCGTGCTCGAGATGCTGGGCCGCTTCTCCGAGGACCTGGCCTATCTCCAGCGCGCCATCCGCTGGGGCGAGGGCGACAAGCTGCACGAGCTCTTCACCCGCACCAGGGCCATCCGCCGCGGCATCATCGAGGCCAAGCAGGCCTGATTGACGCCGGAGCCGCCGCTGCCTATGGTCGCGGCCGTGAAGACGAACCTGCCCATAAGCGGCCTCTATTACGCGCCCTCCCATAGGGGCGGCGCGGGTTCGATCACGATCTGACGAAACCGAGCCGCCGCCACCCGGCGGCGCTTCGTTTCAGGATCTGGCCTCCGGGGGCTTTCTGGCCCAATTCCCGGAGACCGCCATGGACCACCCGCTTCCCATACGACCCGGCCACCGCCCGCCGTTCCGCCGCCTGGCCCTGATCGGGATCGGCCTGATCGGCTCGTCCCTGGCGCGCGCGGCCCGCGCCCAGGGGCTGGCCGAGGAGATCGTGTGCAGCACCAGGCGCGAGGCGACCCGCGACACGGCCCTGTCGCTCGGCATCGTCGACCATGCCTACGAGAACCCGGCCGAAGCCGCCGCCGGCGCCGACCTCGTCCTCCTCTGCACCCCCGTCGGCACCTATGCCGACCTGTCGGCCGCCATCGCGCCCGTCCTGGCACCCGGCGCCATCCTGTCCGACGTCGGCTCGGTCAAGCAGGCCGTCGTCCGCGACGTCGGCCCCAACGTGCCAGACGGCGTCCATTTCATCCCCGGCCACCCCATCGCCGGCACCGAGCATTCCGGGCCCGAGTCCGGCTTCGCCGAGCTCTTCCAGGGCCGCTGGTGCATCCTGACGCCACCGCCCGCCGCCGACCCGGCCGCCGTCGCCCGCCTGCGCGCCTTCTGGGAAAAGGTCGGCTCCCAGGTCGTCGAGATGGACCCGGCCCACCACGACAAGGTGCTGGCCATCACCTCGCACCTGCCCCACCTCATCGCCTACACCATCGTCGGCACCGCCACCGACCTCGAGGAGACGCTGCGCTCCGAGGTCATCAAGTACTCGGCCGGCGGCTTCCGCGACTTCACCCGCATCGCCGCGTCCGATCCCGTCATGTGGCGCGACATCTTCCTCGACAACCGCGAGGCCGTGCTCGAGATGCTGGGCCGCTTCTCCGAGGACCTGGCCTATCTCCAGCGCGCCATCCGCTGGGGCGAGGGCGACAAGCTGCACGAACTCTTCACCCGCACCAGGGCCATCCGCCGCGGCATCATCGAGGCCGAGCGCGGCATGACGCCGCCACCCGTACAGGCCGCCGCCTGATCGCATCGGACGCCGGATGGGACCGGACAAAGAAAACGCCGCGCCATCCCTCCAGACGGCGCGGCGTTTCCGATCTCTTCCCCGGCGCGATCGCGCCGGGCAACAGCACGATCAGACCGCTTCCTTGAGATCCTTGGAAGCGCGGAAGGCGACCTTCTTGGACGCCTTGATCTCGATCGGCTCACCGGTGGCGGGGTTGCGGCCCATGCGAGCTTCACGCTTGCGGACCTGGAGAATGCCGAGGCCGGTCAACCGGACCTTGTCGCCCTTCTCCAGATGCTCGGTCACCAAGGCGACGAGATCCTCGAGCACGGCGGTCGCCAGCTTCTTGGGCATCTCATGCTTCTCGGCGAGGGTCGCCGCCAACTGGCGCAGCGACACCGTCGGAGTGGTCTCAGCAGCCGCCATGACGATTCTTGCTCCTCTGGTAACACTTGTGTTCGGCAGCCCCACGGGCTCGTGGCGCTGCTGGGCGCGAGCGATAGCAACATCGGTCGAAACTTGCCACTGCTAAAAAGCCCGATTCCACGGGCTATCTCAGCGATCCGGCCATTCGATACGGGGCAACGACAGCAGGCGATAGGTGGTTCCGCCGACCGGGCCCGCCTGGACGCGCCGGTCCTGGATCGAGAACTGCACCCGGAGCGCCGGGCGCTGCCCGTCGCCCGTGGGGGCCGCCATCGCCCCCAGCAGCGCGCGCATGCCGAACGCCTCCATCCGGCGCAGCGTTCCAGCGGCGACCAGCGCGTCCAGCACCGCCTCGTGGCCAGTGAGGCTGGCCGTCCCCGCCAGCAGCGGCTGGAGCGCCGGATCCAGTGCCAGCGTCATCGCACCATCGGCCTGGACATCGCCCCAGGCCAGCGCGAAGCGTTCGACATCGACTGTTCCACCAGCATTGCGCCATGCCTCCAGGGCTGCCGCCGGCGGCAGGTTGGGGATGCGCTCGACCAGCCAGCCATCCACGGCCAGGCGGCTTATGTCCCGCCCCAGCAGGGGCTGCGGGCGGGCCGGCAGGCGGATCGCGTCGGCCGTCAAGGCCACCGCCAGGGCCCCGCGGCGCTGCGGGTCGCCCGCCAGGCGCAGCCGGACCGCGGCGATGGCCAGCGGATCGTCACCGCTGCCGGCAATGCCATGCGCGCCAATGACGAGTTCGCCCGCGGCCGCATCGACCCGCAGCCGACCGTCGACGCGCGCGACCGCGGCCGTCCACGGGCTGCCGCCGGCCGACAGTTCCAACCGGCTCGGCTGCGGCACGTCGATCGTCCATTCGCGCAGCGCCCAGGGCTGGGCGGTCAGCGTCAGCCGGTCGCCCGACCAACGCATGGCCGGCATGGCGGCGGCGCGATCGAAGACCGGCTGCGGCACCTCCAGCCGGAAGACGAGGGGGAAACCGGTGACGGCGACCGGGCCATGCCGGACGCGGACGCCATCGGCCGCCAGCGAGGCGGCCCAGGCGGGCACGCCGGCCGCGATGTCAGCCGCAACCCGGTGCCAGAACCAGGCATAGCCCGCACCAGCCAGCACCAGCAGGGCAAGGAGGACGGCCAGCGTCGCAGTACGAAAGGTTCGGACCATCCCCCGATATAACTATCGCCGGCGGGCAATGCGACCGCTTGCGGGATGCGGGCCAGCGGGTAAAGTCGCATTCGCTCATGATGTCCCTTCATCCCTGCGCCTCCGGCCACTTCTGGGTGTTCGGCTACGGCTCGCTGATCTGGAATCCCGGCTTCGAGCCGGTCGAGGTCCGCCCCGGCCGCCTCAACGGGTACCATCGGCGTTTCTGCATCTATTCGACCCAGTATCGCGGCACCGACGAACGGCCGGGCCTGGTGCTCGGCCTGGATCGCGGCGGGTCGTGCAAGGGGTTGGCCCTGCGCATTCCAATCGAGCAACTGGAGCCGGTGAAGGCCGCGCTGTGGGAGCGCGAGATGCTGAACAACGAGTACCATCCGCGCATCCTGCCGGTGCGCACGGCCGAGGGGCCGGTGCCGTGCCTGGCCTTCGTCGTCGACCGCCGGCACCGCTTCTACAGCGGCCGCCTGGCCGTGGCCGAGACGGCGGCCATCATCGCGGCTGCCCATGGCGATCGTGGCCCCTGCATCGAGTATCTCGACAATACCGTCCGCCACCTGGACGAGCTCGGCCTGCGCGACCCGTCGCTGACCCGGCTGCGCGACCAGGTGCAGCGGCTGCTGCCGCCCTGCCCGCCACCGCTCTGAGAGGCGCATGGGATGCCGTTGGTACGCTTGATCGGCATCGGCCGCCTGCTTCTGCTGCTGGCGCTGCTGTCGGCCCCACCCGCGGCCCAGGCAGGCAGCGAGCATGAGGGCCTGAGCGAAGGATCGCTGACCGTCCCTGTGGTGCTGCCGGACGGTTCCTCGGTCCGGCTGGCCGGATACCTGGCGCGGCCGCCAGGGCCGGGACCCTTCCCGATCGTCCTGCTGACCCACGGCACGCCGCGCGACCCCGCCGACCGGACCCGGACCCGGGCCGAGAGTGCCGGCCCGCAGGCGAGAGACTTTGCCCGGCGCGGCTGGGCCGCCCTGTCGATCGTGCGCCGCGGCTACGGCACGTCGGAGGGGGAATTCGTCGAGTCCGCCGGCAACTGCGGCAGCCGGGACTATGGCGCGGCCGGCCTGGCGGCGGCGGTCGATCTGCGCTTGGCGGCCGGCTGGCTCGCGGCCCAGCCCTGGGCGGACCCGCGCCGCCTGCTGCTGGTCGGCGTCTCCACCGGCGGCCTGACGGCGACGGCACTGGCATCCCAGCCGCCGACCGGCCTGGTGGGCGTCATCAACTTCGCCGGCGGGCGCGGCTCGCGCGGGCCGAACGACGTCTGCCAGCCGGACCGGCTGGTCGAGGCCTTTGCCCGCTACGGCCGCACCGCGCGGGCGCCAGGCCTGTGGATCTATGCCGAGAACGACCTCTATTTCGGCCCGGCCCTGTCGCGCGCCATGCTGGCGGCCTATCAAGGGGCGGGCGCGCCGGCCGAATTCCACCTGCTGCCGCCCTTCGGCGCCGACGGCCATTCGGTCTATGGGCGGGCGCCGGAACTGTGGTGGCCGCTGGTTGATGCTTTCCTGCGCCGGAGCCGCTTGCCGACCTGGTCGCCCACCGCCTTGTCGCCGGATGCATTGCCTGCCGTCACCGATCGCCTGCGAGCGGCGTTCGAACGCTATCTTGCGGGGGCGGGGGAGAAGGCCTTCGCCGCTTCCGCCACGGGTCGTTTCGGCTGGGCGACGGGGCGCGCCTCGACCGAGGCCGCGCGGGCGGCGGCGCTGGACTTCTGCCAGGGCAGTGCCGGCACCGAGGCCGGCTGCCGGCTCTACTTCGTCAACCTGGCGCCTGCCGCCCCATAGCCGGGGCGGCAGGCGGGCCGGTCAGCGGCCGAGACGGTCGAGCGCGTCCAGGATCGCGTCGCCCATCTGGCTGGTGGAGACCTTGGACGAGCCGGGCTCGGCGATGTCGGCCGTGCGCTTGCCCTCGGCCAGCACGCGCTCGATCGCCCGGTCGACGAGGTCGGCATCCTCGCCCAGGTCGAACGAGTAGCGCAGCATCATCGAATAGCTCATCAGCTCGGCCAACGGGTTGGCGATGCCCTTGCCGGCGATGTCGGGCGCCGAGCCGTGCACCGGCTCGTAGAGCGCGCGGCGGCGGCCCGTGGTCGGGTCGGTCGCCCCGAGCGAGGCCGACGGCAGCATGCCGAGCGAGCCCGTCAGCATCGCCGCGCAGTCGGACAGCATGTCGCCGAACAGGTTGTCGGTGACGATCACGTCGAACTGCTTGGGCCAGCGCACGAGCTGCATGGCGCAGTTGTCGGCATACATGTGGCCGAGCTCGACGTCCTTGTGCTTGGCCGCGTGCAGGGCCGTCACCGTCTGGCGCCACAGCACGCCCGTATGCATGACGTTGGCCTTCTCGACCGAGGTCACCTTGTTGCGGCGCTTGCGTGCCAGGTCGAAGGCGACGTCGGCCACGCGGTCGATCTCCGGCGTCGTATAGACCTGGGTGTCGAAGCCCTTCTTGGTGCCGTCCGGCAGCGTCTCGATGCCGCGCGGCTCGCCGAAATAGACCCCGCCCGTCAGCTCGCGGATGATCAGCAGGTCGAGGCCCTGGACGATCTCCGGCTTCAACGACGAGGCGCCGACCAGCGGGTCAAAGACCACCGCCGGGCGCAGGTTGGCGAACAGGTCCATCTCCTTGCGCAGGCGCAGCAGGCCGCGCTCGGGCTTCTTCTCGAACGGCAGGTCGTCCCACTTCGGGCCGCCGACCGAGCCGAACAGCACGGCGTCGGCATCCATGGCATCGGCCATGGTTTCGTCCGTCAGCGGCGTGCCGTGCTTGTCGAGCGCGGCACCGCCGCACAGGCCCTCGTTCAGGTCGAAGCCGACGGCGCGATGCTTGGCGAACCAGTCGACGACGCGGCGGACCTGGCCCATCACTTCGGGGCCGATGCCGTCGCCAGGCAGGACGAGAATCTTCTTGTTGGCAGCCATGGGCGTCCTCGTTTCACATCACGAGTGGAGGCAGAGATCGGCGGGGGAACGGGGCGGCCCCGAAGGGCGCCCCGCACCATGGGTCAGAGAGGGTCGGTCAGCGGGCCGCGGAATAGAGCCAGGGCTGGCTCGCCTGCTGCTGGCCTTCGTAGCTGTCAATCCGCTTGCCCTTCTCCATCGTCAGCCCGATGTCGTCGAGGCCGTTGAGCAGGCAATGCTTGCGGAAGGGATCGAGGTCGAAATGGATCACCTCGCCGTCCGGCCGGGTGATGGTCTGCGCTTCCAGGTCGACCGCGATCTTGGCGTTGGCGCCCTTGCGGGCATCCTCCATCAGCTGGTCGACCACCTGCTGCGGCAGGGCGATCGGCAGGATGCCGTTCTTGAAGCTGTTGTTGTAGAAGATGTCGGCGAAGCTGGGCGCGATGATGCAGCGAATGCCGAAATCGAGCAGCGCCCAGGGCGCATGCTCGCGGCTCGACCCGCAGCCGAAATTGTCGCCCGCGATCAGGATCTCCGCATTGCGGTACTGCGGCTGGTTCAGCACGAATTCCGGGATCTCGGTGCCGTCCGGGCGCCGCCGCAGCTCGTCGAAGAGCCCCTTGCCGAGGCCCTTGCGCTCGATCGTCTTCAGGAACTGCTTGGGGATGATCTTGTCGGTGTCGATGTTGATCATCGGCAGCGGTGCCGCGACACCGGTGAGCTGATTGAACTTCTGCATCGCCCTATCCTCCCCTTCTCAGGCCGCCAGTTCGCGCACGTCGGCCAGGTGGCCGGTGACGGCCGCTGCCGCCGCCATCGCCGGGCTGACCAGATGGGTGCGCCCGCCGCGGCCCTGCCGGCCCTCGAAGTTGCGGTTCGAGGTGGACGCGCAGCGCTCGCCCGGCTGCAGCTTGTCGGCGTTCATCGCCAGGCACATGGAGCAGCCCGGCTCGCGCCAGTCGAAGCCAGCCTCGATGAAGACCTGGTCCAGGCCCTCGGCCTCGGCCTGCTCCTTCACCAGCCCGGAGCCCGGCACCACCAGCGCGTGGACGCCGGCCGCCACCTTGCGGCCCTTGGCGATGGCGGCGGCCGCCCGCAGGTCCTCGATGCGGCCATTGGTGC